>CAYYFC010000006.1:0-46306 GCA_964471215.1 uncultured archaeon
TAAGTTTGAATCCTTTCCTCCCGAATAGAGAACGCATACCCTCATGTGTTTCACATATAATACCTTCGCGTTTTATATAAACTAGGCCAACGGCTTCTTCACGAACTCCCTTAGAAAAACCGTTGCATAGCATCCCTTTGGAAGAAAAAACTCGAAGACAGCATCTCCTTCCCTGAGATCGTACCTGAATCCCGTGTGCTCTATCGGTATGTCAGCAGATCTCAAACCACCCTTCGACGAGAACTCCCTGTACTCATGCCTAAAATCTTTCAGATCCACACCATCCTCTTCCAGAAACTCCCTTATCTTCTGAGATGTCCAGTCGTCGCCGAGATTTGTCTCATATCCGGGCAGGGGAATTGATAGAACGCAGAACCTCTTTTCTATCAGGAACCTTATCCTGTTCACGTTGTTATCCCTAACCTTCACGAAATCCTCCCTGAATTTGAAATAGTTACCGTTTTTCTCGACGAAGTCAACCCAGTCACCCTTTTCCACGACCTTTAAACTACCGAACTCCCTTATCCTTTCAGAAAGAACCCTGTTGAAAACGTAGGATTGATAGGCGTGAACAAACATCATCTTCAGGTTTTCGGGTAAAAGCAGAAGTGCATCCCTTTCGCTCTTACCCTCCCTAATCCTCTGAAGAAGTGTTCTCTCGTATCTCAAATACTTGGGGAGTTCCCTCAGTCCAAATTTAGCATCTCTCGTTTCCCAAAGAATCTTCCTTATCTCCCTAACACTCTCATTCTCACCCTCAAATGGTTTTGCGACGTAAGTCCAGAAAGCGCTTTCGTAGTCCCTTTTGAGTATTTGAAGGCCTACTTCATGTGTTATGAACCTTATCGAACCGAATCTCTGCAATCCGAAGAAGTTTGGAACTCCTTTTTCCTTCAGTTCTTCCAATATCGATTCTATCTCCTTTCCATTCCTCACGTCTCTTATCCTTACGACAAATCTGTTTCCTATGAGATCTCCCAGCTGTATCCCCTTACAGGTTTTTCCCAGAACGTATATTTCCGAATCCTTTATCCTCATTTGTTTCAGCCTCATCAACTCATCATCTTTCAGATTCTTTATCGAAAAGTACTGAACTGTCATAGCCTTCTTGTCCTTTGTACCGGCGTAACTTATCCTTCTCTGACTTATCCTTAGGGCGTTTGCAAGAGCCCTGACGAAGTTAAGGGTATCCCAGTTCTTCTTCAAAACCCTTATAACTGTATAAGGTCCATCGCCGTCTATTCTTAAATCTATTATCTCCTCGACAAAAAAATCCTCCAGATCTTCCTTTACTCTTCCATCTATTCCCTTACCTTCCGTTATGTATCCGCATATCCCCACCTTTTCTTCTACCACCAATCGTTTTAATTACGAGTGTTTAAAAATAAAACGATGATGGGGAATACGTTCGGATACCTCTTCAGGGTTACCACTTGGGGAGAAAGCCATGGAAAAGCAGTTGGCTGCGTCGTCGACGGCTGCCCTGCTGGCCTGGAACTAAGCGAAAAAGACATACAGGTGGAGGTTGACAGGAGGAAGCCGAGAGGAATCATATCCACTAAGAGGAGGGAGAAGGATGAGGTGATAATACTTTCGGGGGTATTCGAAGGTAAAACTTTGGGAACTCCGATAAGCATGCTCGTATACAATAGAGATGTCGATTCGAAGCCTTACGAGGAGATAAAGGATCTCTTCAGACCCGGACATGCCGATTACACTTACTTCGCGAAATTTGGTGTAAGAGATTGGAGAGGTGGTGGAAGGGCTTCTGGAAGGGAAACCGTTGCAAGGGTTATGGCTGGGGCAGTTGCAAAGAAGATTCTCGAGAGATTCGACGTTAGGATTATGGGGTACGTTAGGGAGATAGGAGGTATAAGATGTGATATAGATCCGAGCAGCTTTGACGATGAAATGTACAGAAGGGCTGAGAGCAATCCGGTCAGATGTCCAGATCTGGAAGTTGCGAGGGCTATGGAGGATGAGATAATAAGGGTAATGGAAGAAGGTGACAGCTTGGGAGGAATAGTGGAGATAGTCGTTAAAAATCCTCCGGCTGGGCTTGGAGAGCCTGTTTTTCTAAAACTCGATGCATATCTTGCTTTTGCAGTCATGAGCGTTCCTGCTGTGAAAGGAGTTGAAATAGGAGCCGGATTCAGGGTTTCAAGGATGAAAGGAAGCGAGTGCAACGATCCAATAGTGATAAGGGATGGTAAGATAAGGTTTGAGAAGAACGATGCGGGTGGAATACTTGGGGGAATATCAAACGGTGAGGACATAGTTATAAGGGCTGCGATAAAGCCGACACCTTCAATTTCAAAAGAGCAGAGGACTGTTAATTACAGGGAGATGAGGGAAGAGATTATAAGGATAAGGGGAAGGCATGATCCGTGCATTGTTCCAAGGGCTGTACCTGTTCTCGAATCAATGGTTGCAATCGTAATAGTCGACTGCATGATGATGCAGGGGCTTATACCTAGATTTCTTGGTTAAAATAAAAATAAAATATTTTTAACATGACCACAGCATTTTTTTACGTCCTAACATATTTGATTTAATGCTCAGCAGTCCAGATGTCTGGAAGGAATTCTTCGAGGTTTATTATGAAAACGAGATAACAAAACTCGCGATGGATGTTTGCGAGGGTATTAAGGGTACCCTTTACGTAAACGTCGGTAGGGATCTGATAAACTTCAGAGAGGGTAAGCTCTTTGAGGAATTGTTGATGTATCCCGATAAAGTTCTGAAACATGCCGAGGATGGTCTTTCCAAGGTTCACAACATATACGGTGTTAGTTTGAGCGGATGCAGGGTGAGGTTTAAGAACATACCTCCAAGAAGGAGGATTCTCGTAAAGCAGCTTGAGTTCAGGCATATAAACAGGTTCGTGTCGATAGAGTGCATAGTGAGGAAGATAACGGAACCAAAGCCATGCCTTACCAAGGCCGTTTTCATATGCGAGACTTGCGGTGAAAAGATAAGTGTGATTCCGAGCGGAAGGTACGTATCAAAGCCGAGGAGATGTCCTTTCTGTAATTCAAAGGAGCAGATAGAGCTTTCAATAGACGACAGCGAGCTGACAAATATACAGAGGATACAGGTTCAGGATCTTCCAGAAAATCTCGACAGCGGTGAGTCTCCGAGACTTCTCAACGTTGTACTCATGGATGAGCTTATAAACAGCGTATTTCCAGGGGATAAGATAATAGTGAACGGAATAGTTAGAGTTGACGTTAACGGGAGCAGGATAAGGAGGGATATGGACATATTCCTCGATGTGAACTCTGTGGAGTTCCTTCAGCAGGACTTCAGATCGCTGAGGATAACAGAGAGCGATAAAAAGAAGATTGAGGAACTCGCTAAAAGACCAGATATATACGATCTGCTAGTAAGATCTATAGCCCCATCGATATACGGTTACGACGACATAAAGCTCGCCATAGCTCTTCAGATATTCGGTGGTGTTTCAAAGGTCAATCCCGACGGAACGAAGTCAAGGGGGGACATACACATACTCCTTGTCGGAGATCCTTCTACTGCCAAATCCCAGATACTCAGATCTGTTAAACAGATTGCACCAAGGGCAATTCTTGCAACGGGTGTAAGCAGCTCGGGAGTCGGATTGACTGCAAGCACTGTTAGGGATGAGGATGGCAGGTGGACTCTTGAAGCAGGAGTTCTTGTCCTGGCTGACAGGGGTATAGCTCTAATAGATGAGATAGAGAAGATGGGGAAAGACGACAGGTACCACATGCTCGAGGCTCTCGAGCAGCAGAGCTATCATAAGGATACGGAGATAATGCTGGCAGACGGGAGAAAGGTAAGAATAGGTGAACTTGTCGACAGGCTTATAGAGGAGAACAGGGAAAGGGTTATATACGGAAGGGATACCGAGATACTTCCGGTTGACGAAATATTCATTCTTGCGTACGATCTGGATAAGATGCAGACAGTTGTTGCAAAAGTTGATAGGGTAAGCAGACATCTGGCGCCTGATAGATTCGTGAGGATAACATTTAGCAACGGCAGATCAATAGTTGTTACTCCAGAACATCCCGTCCTCGTATGGGACGGTTCGGGTATCAGGGAGGTACCGGCAGAAGCAGTTAAGAAGGGAATGATTGTCCCCGCCGTCAGGAGGTATGATCTTGCACCTGGACGCGCAAACGCTGCCAGATGTGCTTCATCTTGGATATCGGGGGCTATCTCGAACAGATTTAACTTGAGATCGGCAGGATATTTACCTGTTAGATCGAAGGTTAGATCAAAACTCCCCGGCATATCTGGAAGTGAGAGGAGAATACACCATTCGATCATGTGCTCTCCAGAACACATCAGGATATCTTTCCTCAGGAATTTCTTCAGATCTCACGGGATTTTAAACGAATCATATGCCGTAATAAAGGTTAAATCAAGGGAGATGGCAGAGGATATTCAGGATCTCCTGTTGACACTTGGAATATACTCGACGATATCACCTGAAGAATTCGGTTATGATGTAAAGGTATCGGAAGAAGATCTCGGGAGATTCAGGCTTTTACTAAGATGTGGAAGGGTAGTTAAAGAGAGAGGGGTTGAATGTGAGAAGAACTTTAGGCTTATAAGGGTTGAGAGGGTTGAGGTAGTTGAGAACGGGGATTCCAAATGGGTTTACGATGTCACGGTCGAACCATATCACGTCTTCGTATCTCACGGACTCATACTGCACAACACAATAACGATATCGAAAGCAGGAATAAACGCCACTCTGAACGCCAGATGCTCCGTCCTAGCAAGCGCAAATCCGAGGCACGGAAGGTTTAACAAGTACGAGCCCATTCTCGATCAGGTAAACCTGGAGCCACCTCTTCTGAGCAGATTCGACCTCATATTTCTAATACTGGACGAGCCTGATGAGGAGAGGGACAGAACGATAGCGGATTACATACTAGCGGACATAGACAAGAGCCCTGTCATACCGCCAGATCTGCTAAGGAAGTACATACTATACGCAAAGAGGAAGATAAAGAAGATAGTTCTCACGGAAAACGCAAGCAAGAAGATAAAGGAATTTTACATGAAGCTAAGAAAGATTAGCAAGGAGCAGGGTGCAGTTGCAATAACGGCTAGACAGCTGGAGGCACTTAGAAGGCTTACTGAAGCTTCTGCCAAGATAAGGTTGAGCGAGGTTGCTACGGAAGAGGATGCTGAGAGGGCAATAAGGGTTTTCAAGAAGAGCCTTGAGCAGGTTGCTATAGATCCAGAGAGCGGTAAGATAGATATAGATTATGCTTTTGCAGGAGTTTCTGCGACTCAAAGGGACAGGATTGCGATAATAAAGAAGATAATAGAGGAGCTTGAAAAGGAGAACGAGAGGGGAGCTCCCGAAGAGGAAATAATAAGCAGAGCAGAGGAAAGGGGACTTGGAAGGGACAAGGTCGAGGAGATACTTCTTAAGTTGAAGCAAAAAGGTGAGGTCTACTGTCCGAGATACGGATTTTACAAGGTGGTCAAGTACGAGTGATATTAGGTGCGCAAAAAGAATTTTTACAAGTCAGTTCAAAACAACATCTATGAAAAAAATAGTTTGCCTGCTGGCAATACTCTTAATAGCAGCTGCACACGCAAACGCTCAATTCGTAAATGCAAAGACAGTTAGTATAAAAGCCGTCGCTGTAAAGACAGGAAAAAAGCCAGAAGGAGCAGTTATAGATATAACTGTTACGATAACTCCTGGAAACGGAAAGGTATTCGTATCGACATCACCGTACACGGAGATAGACATGCAGGGTTCGGCCCAGCTTGCAGCTCTTACCGCATGCGACCTTCTGGGACTTGACTTCATGAAGTACGATTTTTTCTACGAGATAAGGGCGGAGACGCCAATAGTCGGTGGGCCATCTGCAGGAGCTGTCATGACAGTTGCAACAATCGCCGCGCTTAAAAACCTGAGCATAAAGAGGGATGTCTTCATGACCGGAATGATATACCCCGACGGTTACGTCGGACCAGTGGGCGGAATTCCTTACAAGCTAGAGGCTGCTGCAAAGAACAAAGCAAAGGTCTTTCTGATTCCTAAGGGTCAGAGAATCGTTTACGTCGAGGAAACTGTTGAGAAGCAGAAGGGACCATTTATAATAGTTTACACGAGGACAAAACCCGTTGATCTCGTAGAATATGGCAAATCTCTGGGAGTTGAAGTTGTTGAGGTCAGCACTATAGACGAGGCCCTATGGTACTACACAGGTTACATGATATCGAAATCAAAGCCTCAGATAAATCTGTCGAAGTACTCTGATCTTCTTAAGATGCTTGCATTCAGGATGAAGAACGAGACGTTAAAGTTGCTTGAAACTGTAAAGGAGTTCGGTGTGAGCGATGAAGCCATGAAGCTCATAAGGGATGGGGACGAGTACTTCGAGAAGGGATACTACTACACTGCAACATCCAAGTACTACCAGGCAAAGATAGAGCTGAGAAAGACGTATTACTCTAGAACTATAAAGGATCTTAACGATCTGAACAGGGAATTCGATAGGATAGGTGATGAGATAGATAAGATGACAAAATACCTTAAGGAGCTCGAGAACAAAACCCTCGGTATAGAGTCCTTTCAGATAATAGGGGGTAGCGAGGAGAGACTGGCATGGGCCGAGACTTATCTCTTCGACGCTAAGACATCTAACGACAGGAGCTCCGCAATCGAGTACCTTTCCCTTGCAAAGGAGAGGTTGGAGAGCGTTAAGGTATGGCTTTCACTTCTTAAGACGATAAAGGAGGACGTGCTGATAGACAGAGAGGAGCTAAAGAAGAGAGCGGAATTCTATTTAAGGGAGGCTAGATCTCTCATTGTCTATGCTGAATCCATAAACGGTTACAGATCGCTTATAAGTCAGGCCGAGGAATCTCTGGATGTAGCTGAAAGGCTTTTCAACACTGGATTCTATTCAGGGGCAGCAACTGCATGCATAGATTCAATAGTGAAGTCAAGCCTTGCAGTAGAGATTATAGCTCCTAGCGATGTTTTCAAGGAGCTTCTGAAGTCAAAGGTGGAATCTTCGAAGAAGTCTGCAGAATTTTCGCTTGCCGAGGCGGAAAAGATAGTAACACCCATACTGTCCATAGCCTATTACGAATTCGCTAAAAACCAGGAAAGTCCCGTAAGCGCCCTCATATACTACAAGCTCTGCGAAAGGCTTGCAAAACTGATACTGTTCGTTTCAGAGGCATATCCAAAGAGGGAACTAGTAAAGGTCGAGTATCCGCCAATAACTCCTTCAAAGGGAAGAGAAATAGTTAGCGTTGAGAGGATTAAGAGGATAGATATCCCTGGATTCGAATCTATCCTTGCTATTTCGGCAATCGTATCCAGCTACGCTTATGCAAGATTTCTGAGGAGAAGGAATGGATGATAGTTTTTTAATTTTCAATCGGAATAAGTCAATACAGATGGCAACGTAAAGATTAAATTGATGTGTATGAGAAATTTCAATCTATGATCAGGTTGATAAGGAAGATATACGAAAGAAGACTTGAAAGAATAGTTTCTTCTGGAAAGATACCTAGGCATATAATGATAGTTGCGGACGGCGACTTTTTGAAGAACGGTCTGAACATGTTTCTCGACTGGTGCGACAGGTTCGGCATAAAGGAGGTAACGATCTGTTTGAAGAGTAAGGAAAAGCGTATAGAGCATACAAAATACGGATCGATATCCGTAAACTTCGTGATAGGTTACGACGGGAAGGAGGAGATACTGGATGCAGTCAGAAACCTTGCGAGGCTCGTTGAGAGGGGCGAGATAAATCCAAAGAATATAAGCGAGAAGGACATAGAGAGGTTTTTAAAGATTAAGAGCTCTCCAGATCTCATAGTAAAGGCGGGAAGGGAGATACCAGAATTCCTGATATGGCAGAGCATATACAGCGAGCTTTACTTTATAGACATGGACTGGAGGAGCTTCAGATACATAGATTTTTTAAGATGCCTCAGAGAATATCAGAGGAGGGAAAGGAGGTATGGAAGATAGACTGCTTAGAATCGTTAGGGTTATAGCAGATTATCAGTTCGGTAAAGGTGCAGGAAGAGTTCTGTTTCCTGACAGCTGTAGATTTGTTCTCTCTCCAAAAACTGGGAAGATAAGGCAGATAAAGGATGGCGGCGTTAGGATAGCAACATTGAAGGCGGATTCCGGATGGTTCTCTCTTAGCATAGAGGGTGCAAGAAGACTTCACAGGGCGTTCGAATACCCTAAGCTTAGGGTTGTTGTACTTAGAGATGTAGGAGATTTCATAGCGATGGGTAGAAGCGTGTTCGCAAAGCACGTTGTGGACGTTGACATGGATATAAGGGCAAATGACGAGGTTCTTGTCGTTGACGAGGACGACAGATTGCTTGCAACAGGTAAGGCAGTTCTTTGCGCAAAGGAAATGCTTGAATTCAAAAGAGGTGTGGCAGTATCTGTCAGACAGGGTGTGAAGAAGTCCAGGTGATCGCATGTACATGGTTGACAGGTTCAAAAACGTTGTGATAGTCAGGCCGAGATCCGTTGTCACGAGGCATATAAGGTTTGATGGAAGGGTTATAGCCGGGATGTTCTCGATATTCTGGGGTAACATAGAGGCAGATGAGGTATATCTGAGCAAGGGATGCAGGGTTAACGGAGAAATAATATGCAGAAAGGCGGTCATAGGTGCTTACAACGTTTTCAACAGGGTATATGCAAGTGAACTCGTCATAGTTCAGAACAGATGCGTCGGGAACGAGATAAGGGCGAAAAACGTATACATAACAAGCGAATCGGTGATAAAATCCGTAACGGCTGATGAAAGGATAGTAATAGACGGTAGTTCGAGGCTTGGAAAGCTTAACGCCAGGAGGATAATAGCGTTAAAGCGCCATTGACAAATGTTTTTAACATATTTGCCTTGCTGAGCGGTAATAATTTTCATAGATAATCTAGATTTACATCTCTAATATATTTAGCCTTATCTGCTCAGGCATCTTAGCTGCCTATCGGGGTAAAACATCTTTAGATGTAGGGCTCAGATGTTACCCCGAATAAGGTTGCCCTTAAAGGTTTTATACTTCAAGTGTACCAAAGCAGACATATGTCTATCAAACGTTCGCCGAACCCCAAACTTAAATTGTAATGGATCTCGAAAGATTTCTGTCGGAAAACCCTCCGAGCTATGGTTCTCCGAGCGAAGAGGAGATAAGAAGATATGCCAGAAAGATGATAAAGATACTGATAGCTGCTTTTTCAATACCAACAGCAATTTACCTGGCAATGTTCAGCTCATCGGCCGAATCCCTGCTGATATTCATTCTGCTATTCCTCATGGGTGGAGGAGTCATACTGTTCATAATGAACTACGAGATATTCAAATCAGCTCCAAGAGAACGCCTTGAACAGCTTGTAAAATTCGTAAAGGTCTTTGAACCAGATGCATGGGCATGCGGAGGAAAGTTTTCAAGCCAGTTTCTCGTTATGAAGAAAAAAGAGGAAATATACGCGTTTTACTTCGGATTCGGGTGCAAGCTTCTGAGATGCACATGTTTTGAGGAGAGAGAAATGAACGCGAGGGAGAGGATGAGGATAATGCTTGGAAGGTTTGAGGAGGGGGAGAAGATCTTAGATGAATTCAAGCGCGAGGGTTACAGGTTCTGTGTTTACGATGTTGAATCAGCAATTCTCCCTCATCCACTAGATGCCGAAAAATACCTCATTTGCGGGAGATGCAAGAAGGTAATATGGTACAGCTGGGCCTTCTCACCATTTTACATAGATTCTAACGTATTGTTCAGTGTTTTGAGGAAGTACACGGAATACCGTGGGTGATGAATTCATGCTAAAGCATTCAACGCAAATTCAAGGTATGAATGCCCTGCAAAATTCTGACATTCCCAAACGGATGCATTGACATTCTCCAGATTTCAACTAAACGAGAAAGACTGGCAAAGCTGATTCTGAAAGTCTACAGCAAAAGTATTAAATCATTCGGACAAAGGATGGTTATGAGCAAAGTCGTTCTCTCGTATTCAGGTGGACTGGATACAACCGTCTGCATTCCTCTGCTCAGAGAGAAATACGGATTCGATGAGGTGATTACCGTAACCGTCGACATAGGACAGCCTGAAGTGGAGAAGGCTGAGGAGAGGGGGAAGAAGTACGCCGACAGGCATTACACTGTCGATGCAAAGAAGGAGTTCGTGGAACTTCTATTCAGGCTTATAAAGGCTAACGGAGAGTATGAGGGTTACGTGCTAGGAACAGCTCTTGCAAGACCTCTAATAGCTGAAAAGGTCGTTGAAATAGCAAAAAAGGAGAAAGCGGATGCAATAGCTCACGGATGCACCGGAAAGGGGAACGATCAGCTGAGATTCGATAACGTTTTCTACCAGCATGGATTCAGGGTTATAGCACCAATGAGAGAGCTGAACCTTACAAGGGAATGGGAGATAGAGTATGCGAGAAAACACGGAATAGATATACCTGTAACGAAGGAGAAGCCGTACAGCGTGGATGAAAATCTGTGGAGCAGGAGTATAGAAGGTGGAAGACTTGAGGATCCGACTTTCTTCTCCGATGACATATACGAATGGACAGTCGATCCAGAAAAGGCACTGGACAAGGCTGAGATTATAAAGATAGAATTCGAAAGAGGAATTCCTGTTTCTCTGAACGACGAGAGAATGGATGGACTGGAACTCATAAGAAGGTTGAACGAGATAGGGGGAAGGCATGGAATAGGGAGGACTGACATGATAGAGGACAGGGTTCTCGGACTCAAGTCCAGGGAGTGCTACGAACACCCGGCGGCTACAATTCTAATAGTTGCCCACAGAGATCTCGAGAAACTTGTTCTCAGCAGAAGGGAGCTGAAGTTCAAGAGGCTTGTCGAGGAGGAATGGGCAGAGCTTGTTTACTACGGATTGATAAACGATCCTCTGTTCGATGCACTCAACGCCTTCATAGACAAAACACAGGAGAGGGTTACAGGATGGGTCAGGCTTAAGCTTTACAAGGGATCGGTCATGCCGATTGCAAGGTACTCGAAGTTCTCGCTTTACAGACCTGAACTTACGTCATTCGACACCACTCTGATAGATCAGAGGTATGCAGAGGGATTCTCGAGATTTCACGGCATTCAGGGGAGGATTTACAGAAGTCTTCTTGATTAGAACACATTTATTTAAAGTTGCGGGCGGATAGATAATGTTGCATTTGTAACATTCCTGACCTCCCTCCCTGCCCTAAACAGTAGATGACAAAGTGAAATATTTGGCAATCAAATAAAAATTTAGATAGAATTTCAAAATTAAATAAAAATTTTAAACTATTTAGATTAACATAATTGCCAACTTTGTCATCTACTGTTTAAGGCGAGGATTCTAGCGGGGAGGTTTATGCATATCCTCATAGGATATGCACGGGGTGCACTCTGTTAAACCCACCTTCATTAGGGAGTGGGCCACATTTCCCCTTGCTTGGCTGACTTCCCTTCCCACTAGACTTCGATAAATCATATAAAACTAACCACAAAACTCCCCTAATTCATCTCCTCATTGAAATGCAAGGCATTCTTAGCGACGCTCTGTAAGCCCGAAGAAGCGGAGCTAAGATGCGAGGTTCAATTCCCTCTAAAAGCTTTGAGCTTGTGTGAGAAGTTCTTTGCTAAGAAAGTAGCAGAGAACGGATGTGTTGAGATAACTAGTGTATGAAATCCCCGTATTTCTTTATGTACTCAACAAGCCCTCCGCATTCCAGTATCTTGAGTGTGAAATCTGGCAGAGGTTTTGCCCTGAGCTCCAAATTCTTCGTGACATCCCTTACAATTCCTCTTAAAAGATCGACCTCAAGGTAATCTCCCTCATTTATTCCATCGGTGTCAACGATCAGCACGGGAAGACCAACGTTTATGGCGTTTCTGAAGAATATCCTCGCAAAGGATTTTGCAAGAACTGCTGATACACCTGCAACCTTCAGTGCAAGAGGTGCATGCTCTCTACTGCTTCCGCATCCGAAATTCCTTCCCGCCGCTATTAAATCTCCCGGTCTGAACTTGTTCATGAAATTCGGGTCCGCGTCCTCCATTATGTGCTTCGCTAGCTCTTCTATATTGCTCCTCAGATGGAAGTACCTCCCCGGCGTTATGTGATCTGTCGACACGTTGTCCCCGAACTTCCACACCCTCCCCCTCAGTATCATATATCCCGAATTCGGACTGTTTGAAAATAATTTTTCTGATTCCAAGCTATCTAGATCTTAAATTATATATCATGACAAATGGTAGAATGGAGCTGGTAAATTCTTTAAATCTTTTCCAATCCCCAAATCTTTTTTTAGTTCAATTCTTCTATATATGATCAAGATAATTGGATTTTCTCAAGCAAATTAAAAAAGGCTTGTGATATATCAAAAAGTCTAAAAGAGTTAAATGGTTTCTTGTTTTAAACATTTTTGGACTTTAGATTTGCAAAATTTTAAAAATTAAAAGCAGATCTATTGTTTGATTTTGACGAAAACTTTAAAAATCAATACTTATTAGCTACATCTTAGCCTAATAATGTAAAAATTAATTTAGCGTCTGAGGTTCGGAATAAGAGGAATAAGGCTGAGTTAATTCAAGTAAAATCGGGAAAGGGGTGGGATGTATGGGGGGTGATGAGGATGATCGTGGGAAGGCACATAATTGCAGAATTGTATGGAGTTTCAAAGGATTTGATTTCAAAGAGGGAGGAAGTGGAGAGGATCATGGAGGAGGTCGTGAAGGAGGCGGAGCTGACAAAGGTCGGAAGTATATATAAGCAGTTCAATCCTCACGGAGTTACGGGAATAGTTTTGATAGCCGAGAGCCATATATCCATACACACATGGCCGGAATACGAGCTCGTAAACCTCGATGTTTTCACATGCGGAGATTTTAAAAAAGCTGAAAGGGCTTTTGAGCTGTTTTTGAAGAAGTTCAGGCCTAAGTGGTACAGACATTATATACTGGATAGGGGATAGAGTATAGATGTTTCTTTTTCAAATATATTTTTACCTTATATCTAATTACAAAAAGCTTTAAAACCACTTGTAGAGATCAGATCGATGGCTATGCAATCCGATATTCCAGTGAAGGAGATAATGACTAGGTACGTATGCACGGGAGAAAAGGAAGAAACTCTTCTTACGGCTTCAAAAAGGATGATTGAATTCGGAGTTGGAAGCATAGTGGTTGTTGAAAACGGCAGACCAATAGGAATTGTTACCGAGAGGGACATACTCCTTAAGGTAGTATCAAGGAACAGGATTCCTTCAAAGGTGAGATTGAAGGATATAATGAGCACACCTCTTATAACGGTCAATCCTAACACAAGTTTAAGAGAGGCAGCGGATATAATGAGGAAGAGGGGGATAAGAAGGTTACCTGTAGTAAATGAGAACGGAAATCTCATAGGAATTGTCACCGATAACGACATACTAAGCGTTGCTATAGATCTCGGGGAGTTTGCAGAGCTTCTAAGAGATAACATAAATCCGTTTGAGGAAGAGCTTTCGGGAAAATGCGAGAAGTGCGGAAGGGTTACCGATAAGCTTCTGGACTTCCACGGTCTTAAGATATGCGAGGACTGCTATGAGGTGTTGAAATGAAAGTTGGAAGCGTTGTAAAGCTTGCGACAGTGGACGTAAAGACTATTCCGCCAAGATCAACCGTAATGAACGCTCTTAAAACAATGCTGAAATTCGGATTCAGGAGAATGCCAATTGCCGATGCCGGGACAAAGAAGCTCATGGGTATAGTTACGGCAACAGATATACTGGATTTCTTCGGCGGAGGTGAAAAGCATAAGATAGTTACGAACAGGTTCGGAGGAAATCTTGCCAGAGCCGTGAACGAATACGTTGAAGAGATAATGACGAGAGATGTAGCCTATGTAAGGTACACGGATTCATGGCAGGATGCCGTCGAGGTAATGTTTAAAAGAGGTGTTGGAGGTTGCCCGATCCTCGACGACGAGGACAGGATATTTGGAATAATAACTGAAAGGGATATAGTCAGATTCCTCTCCAAGCACAGGGTACCGGACGGATTTGCCAGCGATTACATGACATCTAGGGTCATAACGATAGATCCAAACTCTACAATAGAGGATGCTATGAAGAAGATGATATCCAGGAGGATAAGGAGGCTTCCAGTTGTCAGGGACGGAATTCTGATGGGAGTAATAGTTTCAATGGACATATTGAGGTATTTCGGAAGGGGTGAAGCCTTCAGGATGATAGAGACCGGAAACGTAAAGGATGCCCTAAGCAAGAGGATATACGAGATAATAATGAATCCGAACGTTGTCGGGCACAGGGATCCCATAATATTCAGGAGCAGGGATAGGATATCGGATATAGTAAGGAGGATGGTTGAAACAGGTGTTGGTTCTGCCCTGATAGTTGAGGATGGAAGGCTTGAGGGTATAATAACAGAAAGGGATTTGATGAAGTTTTTATATTCAGTGATCTAACTATTTAAATGGAAGTGTGCGTTTTGTTCACGTCGCATAGAGTTGAGATGCTTGAGCACTTCAAGGATTATGCGATGAGATTTGATGAGATAGTTATAGAGGAGCCGAGAGATGACATGTTCAAGGACATGCTGGAAGGTAAGATAACCGTGGACAGTTATGTGGAAAAGCTAAACACGTCTTTTCCCGTCTACTCCAAGTATCAATGTGAGATGCTCAGATATCTTCACGGACTCGGAAAGAGGATATACCAGATAGAACCGTATCTGGAAATACTCGAAAGGATTCACAGGTCGATAGAGAGGAAGGAGGAGTTACCGGAAGACGAGAGGTCTCTGAAGGTGAGGGAGATAGAGAGAAAGGTAAACGAGGCGTGGATAGATTATCAGGAGGCATTTCTAAGAAAGGACTTCGATGCGCTTGTCGAGGCTACTGTGAGGTATTCAAAGGCAGATGCCGAGAGATTTAGGATAAGGGACAGAATGAGGGCGGAAGAGATATCAAGGGTTATCGGTGATAGGGCTCTGGTTGAGGCTGGTCAGATACATGTCCTCCTGCCGAAATACCTCGAAGAACTGGGTTTCAGAGTTTCCACCGTTAACCTTCCGGAGATGATTTCAAAAAAGCTGGGAATAGAACTCTACCTTAATCCTGGAAACGAACTGACGATTAAGTACATGCTTGGAGAAGAAGTTAGTCATGAAGAGGCAAGACTACTCTCTGCCAGGGGCATAATCTACATATCGCTCATACCAAAAAAGGAACTCCTTCCGAGCGAAAAGGATCCTTATCCTCATCTCGTCAGGGAAAACAAAGTTGCAAAGACAGTTAGAAAGCTCGATTACGAAGATTGTAAGAGATTGTTTTACAGGATATGGAGCAAATATTAAAAATTTAAAAAAGGTGTTTTCTCTATGAAATTCCTCATAGGCGAGGCACTGATAGGAAGGGGATATGAAGTCGCTCACATAGATCTCATGATAGGGACAAGAGATGGACCTATAGGATACGCCTTTGCAAACGCCCTTTCGCAACTCTCAGCAGGTCACACACCACTTCTTGCAGTTCTGAGACCAAATCTTATAACAAAACCACCTGCCGTAATAGTTCCCAAGGTGACTATAAAGGATATGAAGCAGGCAGAACTTGTGTTTGGACCTGCCCAGGCAGCTGTTGCGAAGGCTATAGCCGATGCCGTCGAGGAAGGGATAATTCCAAGGGAGGAGGCTGAGAACCTAGTAGTCATAGTGAGCGTTTTCATACATCCAAAGGCAAAGGATAAAAATAAGATATACTACTATAACTACGGTGCAACAAAGCTGGCTATAAAGAGGGCTATGAGGGGATTTCCTGATGTAGAAACAGTTCTTTACGAGAAGGACAGGAGCTTTCATCCACTTGTCGGTAGAAAACTTACAAAGCTCTGGGATCCTCCATATCTCCAGATTGCATTCGATCTGACGAGCCTTGAGGAGGTTATAAGCGTTATAAAGCAGATCCCAGATAGCGATCATATAATATACGAGATAGGAACTCCTTTAGCAAAGAGATACGGAGCAGAGGTTGTTCTAAAGCTTAGGGAGATAAAGCCAGATTCCTTCTACATAGTCGACTTCAAAACACTTGATATAGGAAAGCTAGAGGCGAGAATGGCAGCTGATGCAACTGCAAACGGTGTCGTCATATCAGGGCTTGCGCCCATAAGGACTATAGTGGAGGGTATAAAGGAGGCAGACAAGACCGGTATATATGCAATAGTCGACATGCTCGGTGTTGAGGATCCGATAAAGAGGCTTGAGAAGATAGCTGAAGCGGGTGTAATGCCAAACGTCGTTGAGCTTCACAGGGCTATAGATGAGGAGGATACAAAGCCACCGTGGTATCTGGCAGGGAGGGTTAAGGAGAGATTTAATATAATGGTTGCTGTTGCAGGAGGTATAAGGGAAGAGAACATACCTGAAGTGGTTTCTGCTGGTGCAGACATACTGATAGTAGGAAGGGCTATAACGAGGGCCAGAGATGTCGAAGGGGCTGTGAGGAAGTTCCTTAGATTTATGAAGCCAGATACAGATCAGTTCAGGATAATGACGGATTTCTAGCTCATGTTCTCAAGCTTTCCGTAAAGCTTCCAGGCGCTTATTTTGGGTTCTTCAAGTCTGCTGTGCTCTATGAGAGCGGAAGCAACTGCTACGTCCTCTTCCCTTATATCTTCCCTGAATATCTCGTCAAGCCTTTTTAGAATCGGATGGTGCTTGACTATGAACTTCTTAACCTCCTCTCTTATGTTCTGCTCCTCCACAAACCTCGTGTGTATATCTCCCTTAACGAAGGCGGGGTTGTGCATTACGGCCATGTGGAAAGGTATGTTCGTTTCAACACCGACTATAACGTACTCGTAAAGAGCCCTCCTCATCCTGTAAATAGCCTCCATCCTGTTTTCACCCCATGCACAGAGCTTCGATATCATCGGATCGTACTCCTTTGGAATCCTGTATCCCATGTGAACTCCGCTGTCTATCCTTATACCTATACCTCCCGGGCTTCTATAGTGAACAATCTTACCGCTTCTCGGCATGAAATCTATTGGATCCTCTGCGTATATCCTGCATTCAATTGCATGCCCCCTTAGAGTTATGTCCTCCTGATCGTGATGTATTTCCTCATCGCATGCAATTCTTATCTGATACTTCACTATGTCAATTCCCGTAACCATTTCTGTAATTGTGTGCTCAACCTGTAAACGCGTGTTCATCTCAAGGAAATAGAACTGTTCGTCGTAGTACAGAAACTCCATTGTCCCTGCATTCGTATATCCTATGTACTTTGCCCCCCTAACGACAAATTTGCCAATTTTTTCCCTTATCTCCTCATTTACGGCAGGTGAAGGTGCTTCCTCGATCAGCTTCTGATGCCTTCTCTGAATGCTGCATTCCCTCTCTCCCAAATGAATAACGTTTCCATGCTTATCTGCTAAAACCTGAAATTCTATATGCCTCGGTCTTGGTAGGTACTTTTCAATGTATACAGTTGAATCCTTAAAGTACTTCTCTCCGAGCTTCCTAGATTTTACAAAAGCGTCTTCGATCTCATCTTCGCTGTTCACGATTGTAATCCCAATTCCACCTCCACCGCCAGAAGCCTTAATAGCAATTGGATATCCTATCCTTTCAGCCCATTTAATTGCATCGTCCAAGCTTTTCAGGGCAGGACTTCCAGGAACTACGGGCAATCCAGCTTCTCTCATCAACCTCCTTGCCTCAACCTTTGACCCCATCTTCCTTATGACATCCGATTTGGGCCCTATGAATTCAATCCCCTCTTCCTCACATCTCTTCGCAAATTCAGCGTTTTCAGCGAGAAATCCGTAACCCGGGTGAATTGCATCCACATCGGCCTTTTTTGCAATCTTGATTATCCTTTCAATATTAAGATAACTCTTTTTAGCTTCAGCCTCGCCGACGTAATAGCTTTCATCCGCGTAAAGCCTATGAAGAGACTTCCTGTCTGCAGAGCTGTAAATTGCAACTGTTTTAATCCCAAGTTCCCTACATGCTCTCATAATCCTAATAGCGATTTCTCCTCTGTTTGCAATCAGAACCTTTTCGAACATCACAGATAAGAGCCTCAAACTTTATAAAAACTCTACGTCGCGAATGTTTACATGAGAAGTATTTTAAGTTATGGAAGTACAATCTCATTTAATCGCAAGTGATCGAATTTTCGTTCTTTCAATGATTAAGATGTTTTTACATGTTAAATTTTTAAATGATCAAATATTATTCGAATTACATCTCTTTTAACATCTTCTAAATCCCTTTCAGCGTTTACAACTACTATATTATCTTTAATGGATAAAAATATTTTTCTAACCTTTTTTAAATATTCTAGGTCTTCAAATCTGTTAGGCTTGTCTCCTCTTTTCTTAATCCTTTCCAATGCTGTTTCGGGTTTTATATCCAGAACAATTACTAAATCTGGTTTTGGAGCTATTTTCTCGTTCATCTCCTTTATCTTTTCCACATCCAATCCCAAAGCCCCTTGATAAGCCATTGTTGAGTAGTAATATCTGTCCATTATGACTATTTTACCGGATTTAAGGGCTGGTATTATGTTGTTTTTCACGTCGAATTCCCTGTCCTTTAAAAACAGTTTTAACTCTTCTTCTGGTTTAACAGATCTATCTCTAATGATTTTCTTGACTCTTCTACCCCATTCACTATTTGTAGGTTCCTTAAGCGTTACCACATCGTATCCCCTCTTTTTCAATTCCCCTTCTATGAACTTAACAATCGTAGTCTTTCCCGAACCATCTATCCCCTCTACAGCTATTAGCATTAACAATTAAAGGGCATGGTCATATATAACTCTAAGCTCAGCGATATATTTTGTGTTAAAAACCTTAATAACAAAAATATAAACAAAATAGATTTTTTTACTTATATTGAAAAGTTTTATTTATTTATTATACAAATATATAATAAATAAAAGATTATATACGTTCGATATGCCTTGTTAGACCTTTTATAGATGAAAGGAAGTTCGATGCTGTTAGGAAGGTTTAGAATCTGGATTTCTTATGGAAGGCTTAATCAATTTTCTAGATATACCCCAGTTCTCTTAGTCTCTTCAAAACAAGTCTGACCTCCTCATCAACTCTCATCTTATCTGTTTCTATGATCAAATCCGGATTATCTGGTTCCTCATACTCGCCGTCAAATCCTGTCAAATCTCTTATCTCCCCTCTCAAGGCTCTCTCGTATAAACCCTTCCTATCTCTTTTAATCCTGATGCCCAGTGGGCATTTCAGGTAAACTTCAACAAATTTTCCTATTTCCTTTCTTGCATAATCCCTTGTGGATCTGTAAGGTGAAATTATAGAGACAATGGTTATTATTCCGTTTTTTGCTAGAAGCTTTGCCATTTCTATTACAACCCTGTTATGCATTTCTCTTTCCTTCTTGCTGAAACCTAGATCCGGATATAACCTGGATCTTATCCCATCGCCATCCAGAACCTCAACGGGGTATCCCATTTTCTGTATTTCACTTGCCAGGGCACGAGCAAGGGTTGTTTTTCCAACTCCGCTCGGACCCGTTATCCATATCACGAAGCTCATATAACGCTCACACCTCTCAGGGATTTCGCAACTTCGCGCATGTTAAAAAGGGATAGGACAGTCGGTGCAAAATCGTAAATTGTCATATTGGTTATAATCTTTCTTTTGTCAATTCCGGGCATTTTCAATGCGAAAACACCGTATTCTGAATGAACAGCATCATCGGGTCCAGTGTCGTTTTCCGGTAGATAATTCGATTCATGACCGAGTGTTCCTGCTGCTCTCCAGTAAAGATCGTCAAAGTAAACCATCAAATCCGGTTTATCACCCCTTGCAATCGGGTATATGTCCTCTGGGTAGAATACCCTTGTATCCCATCTCTCACCGTTCGGACCTCTTATGGACTTTATCATTTCGGCTATCTCATCCCTTACACTCTCATACTCTGATAACCTCACAACACCTCTAGGCTCCCTACCCCTAACGTTTAGGAAAACCCTTGAGTAGTATCCGCCCCATGCCCATGCAACAGTTCTGTCCCAGTTAACTCCTAACTCCTCAAGTTTAAAGATTTTGCCCTTGGGCAGATCACAATCTCTTATCCTCAACAAACCCTCCTCGATTAGCCACTGATTTACGGCAAAACAACCCTTCATCCTCTTTATCCCATGATCAGAGACTATTACTACAGCTGTTTCATCGTCGTCTATAAGCTTCATAGTTTTTCCTATTTCCCTGTCCAGTAGTTTGTAGTAATCGGGTATTACGTTTTTATACTTGCTGTTCGGTTCGTGAAGGTGGTGTTTCTCGTCGAAGTACTTCCAGAAGGCGTGATGTACCCTGTCCAGACCTATTTCAACGAAATGGAAGTAATCCCAGTCCTTTTCCTGTATGAGGTATCTTATGACCTCGAACCTCTTTTCGGTCATCTCCCATATCTTCTCCTTGACGGAATCCCTATCCTCCTTTCTGAAAACTACGTCGAAGATGTAATCGCCAACAAGCCTCTCTACCTCCTTTTTCAGGTCCGTAGGATACGTGTAGTTCACGGACGAGTCTGGGGTTATGAAGCAGCTTATTAACCATCCATTAACCTTTTTTGGTGGATAAGAAGGAGGGATACCGATTAAAACGGATCTGTAACCTTTCTGGGCTATGTAATCCCATACAGCCTTCTCCCTAACCTTAAGGCTGTGAACAATCCAAATCTCATCGTAGCTGTGACCCTTTCTATGCCTGAAACCGTAAAGTCCCAGTTCTCCCGGAGTCTTTCCCGTGGCCATGCAGATCCATGCTGGGATTGTTATAGCCGGAACGCAGCTTCTCATTGGTCCATATATAGATCTCTCGATTATCCTTCTGATGTTCGGTAGATCGTCTATGAATTCGTTAAATAGTAGCTCGGGAGGAGCAGAATCCAGACCGATTACGAAAACCTTCATCATCGATCGTTAATCCAGATATCCCAGTGCTCTCAACCTCTCCTTAACCTTCTCCTCCTCTTCCTTTGTAAAAACCTCCTCCTTTTCCTCCTCCTCCAGGCTTGCGAGAACCTCTCTCAGTACGTATGTTACGTAATCTGAAACAGATGTAAACCCCGTCCCCTCTATTCTCTTTTTTATCTTCTCATACAGCTGAACTGGTATCGATACCGTCGTGTATTTCCTCTCCTCACCCATATGGATCACCTCTTAATTACATTTAATTAGATTTAATTAAACTTTCGGTTCATCTGAATTTATTTGAGTTAATTAATGAAAACCTATCTGAACTCTTAAATGTAACAGACTATTCACAAAGATGAGAATTACAAGTAAGAAACTATAGAAACGAAAACTTTTAAATTACACAACATCAACTTGATATACCTTCCGTGCTGATGACAGCTGTTTGCTATCAGGCACGGGAGATTTTTCATCCACATGTGGTCCCTGTCGATTTAGCTCTCTGCGAAGTGCTGATTCATGAAGCACTAAGGGAGAAGCCCGTGCTCGTAGTTTAATTAAATATAAAGCACGAACAACCACGTGCTAGGACCCTTAAGTACATAATAAAATCTGATCGGTAGATTTCCTTCTTGCACAAACTCTGACCCGCCTCCCCGCCCTAAACAGTAGTTCCGAAAGTTCGGGTTTTGGCAACCAATTTTGTCATTAACGACATTTTATAAAAGTTTTTTGAGGACAATTTTTGGCAAAAAGCGGTACATCCATTTAGACACAGATAGTAACATATATGTCATGTATATTCTTTACTAATCTTATGGAATCTGGTTTTATTGATGAAGGTAGTAGAAGCAATTCTACGTGATGAGAAATTTCGTAGGATAGTTCTTAGAGAGCTCTTTAGGAGGGCTTTATTAGAATTTAGCAGAATAATAGAGATGGTAGCTATGCATAAAAAGGATGTTAAAGATTGGTGGAAGAGAGAACTTATAGAAAATAGAAAAATCGGTAAAAAAGATGTCATTCGTTTTGGTGCTTTGGCTGAGAAGACTATTCAGAATATAAGAAAAAGCACAAGCAGAAACGTATATATCGAAGAATGCTCATTGGCATACGATGTAATAAAAGACATACTATCTGAATTAGAGGAAGATATACCAACATTAGCTTTAAAAATTAAGATTCGTGATAAATCAGTTGAATTAAACTCTCAAGATGTTTATCGTCTCTTGTTGACAATAAGCTCAGCTTTCGGAGAAATAAGAGGAGGAATATGGAGTGAAGTCGGAAAAAGAGTAGGATCGGAAGTTCTTAAAAGAATCCTTAACTTAATACGTTAGGAATACCAGAAAGTCCATTAGTGAATCCTAATTTTTATTATAAACTTGAAACTGTAAATGAAGGAAGAGAAACCGATGTCGTAGTATATTGGAATAGAAAGCCATTATACAGAATAGAGATTAAGTTGTTAGGACATGGAAATCCCGAAATTGGTAATGAGGCTATTGCAAGAAAATGTCACATATTTCTGGTTGATGACCCAACAGAACTTATGAAAAAGCAAGCCTACATCATTTGTCAGGGATTTTATACAGAACATGACAGAAATAAGTGAGAGATATGCTCTGATGATAACCAGGATATCTGTGTTCGCATTTGCGATCATACCGCTAATAATCGCGTTAAAACCGCCAGGACTGATAGTCTAAATTGTTGGTCTAAGCTTTTCCGTCATAACATCCGCATTCCTAATACCTCTGCTGGCCGCCCTTTACTCAAAAGATTCGTCGAGCGTTCAGATATCTTCATCCATGATATCTGCTGTTTTAGCCTGCGGAGTCTGGTACTTCTTTTTCTACAGAAAATACTGGGTATATCCGGTTGTTCCAGGGCTAATAGCATCGGCGACAGTTTACTGTATATTTAAATTCCTGAGAGGATGGAGTTCCGATAGACGGCTATGTATTAGAAATCGAACGCATTAAAACAAAATTTTTAAGGATGACATTTCCCATCGTTTTTATCCTCTTCTTTAAAACTCGTTATCTGTTCCTGACATGCACATATATGTGATCTCTGTGATACGGTTCGAGGGTGTCGTATGACAGAATGTCAAACCTCTTCTTAAGCCTTTTAACAACGTTTCTGAAGACATCCTCGGGCTCGGCTGTCGAATCTATGCTTCTAGCCTTAACCATTATAAGACCCTCTCCTCTCTCTTTAAGAAAGAATCTCGCGTTCTCTTCAAATATCTCTATCTGATTCTTCTGGGCAATATCCTGATATATAAAATCGACCTTTTCTACTATTCCGCTGTACTTCCAGGGAGTAGAGGCGTCTTGGAGAAGAGGTATTATGTTCCTCCTTTCCTCCGCAAGCTCCAGGAATTTTGCGAAAGGTTTTGCAGAGTACTCGACCGCGTATATTATTCCTTTATCGACTATATCCGCCAGATGACTTACAGTCGTCCCGCTTGCCGCCCCGAGGTAAAGTACCTTCCAGTCAGGCTTTATGTCTATTAGGTATCCCTTTAAAAACATGGCTGAGAGCTTGCTTCTCGTCGGAATCCACTCCCTGAATTCTCCAAACTTCCTTTCCCCATAATGGCTTCCGTATCTGCTTCTGGTTGCGAGTATCTTCATCCCGTCCCTTTCTATCAGGAATACGTTGTGTATCAATTCCTTCGCCTTCATCAAATCCATTTTCGACAGGTGTACTTAAACCATTTGAAAAAGCTTAAATATATAAATTTTAAAAATATTGTATGGAAGGGATTTAAGGAGGGAAGAGCTGCCGGGATCAGCGCCGAGAAAAGGAAGAGGATAAACAGGCTTAAGAAGAGACAGCTGACGAGGATAGCGATAGCTTCATCTTTGACGGATCTACTCATAGCCATAACATCATATCTCTTTACCGTGCAATTGTAATGGTATCAGCATATCCGTCGGTGCTCGCGAAATCATCTTTATAAACCGATAGATCAGATTCACGTGCACATTGTATTTTTAACCTGAAAGCAAAAGGATTAAAAGTTTATCCGATCTATAACTGAGAGATGAACGAGGTCAGGGAGAGAACCCTGATAGATCTCTTCAAAGCCCTGGATGGTATTTACGGATCGAATTACGAATGCAAGTACTATCCGTGTCATTTTCACGGTCAGGATTGTACCTTCTGCTACTGTCCATTTTACCCCTGCCTCATATACGATCTCGGAGGAGAGCTCATAATTTCTCCCGATGGGGAATTTCAATGGAGCTGCAAGGGTTGCTCGTGGATTCACAGGAGAGAAAACGTTGAGGAGATAGTCATGAGGTTGAGCAACTATCCAAAGCAGAGACTAATCGAGGAGGACTGGCTATTCTTTAACAGAATACTTCAGGAGATATACTACGGTGAGGAACTCGGGGTAAAACTTGAAAACTGTTACAACCTCATGCCCGCTATACTCAGAAACAAGGACTGCGAGGAAATAGGCGACATAGAATTTCTCGCCGTAAAAATAGTTGATTTTGAAATAGTTGACGTTAGAAGAATTAAGAGTCTTGATGAGGCATCCAATGAGGTGGTGATCCCGTTAAAGGCTGGAGGAGAAGTTTACGGTATAGATGAGATAGGAAGAAAGGTTGTATGCAAGATATAGTATATATCGAAAGTAAAACATATAAAAGATGAGTCATTGCGTGTTGAGTCCTGGTCAAAGATTTAACAAAAAAGATTTTTCTATTATATAAAAAGTTTTAATATGAAGGGGGACGGAACGTTAGAGGCATTAGTTAAATAGCTGAACGACATATCCCATATGTGAAGTGGAATGTTTGGTTCGGAAGGGTCGAAAAAAAGGATGAGCTCGTAGTTGAGAGATCCGATGACCTGACAAAATCATTCTTGAACTCAGAAAATCCCGAACCTTTACCTTTTTCGTTATCAGAGATAGGAAAAGAAGTTTTTGGCTCGTTAAACGAGTACTACGCAACTCTGAGAAGGGTAGCGCTGAAGGTCGTGAGCGATGAGATAGAGAGGGAGCTTAGGAGGGAGGACAGGTATGCAATAATGCTCCTCAAGGCTTTGGATAAGCTGGACGAGACAATAAACGTCCTTGAGGAAAAGCTTAGAGATGTGGAGGATGTCAAGGTTAGCGAAGTCACTGACGAGTTCAGGGATAGGATAAACTCCCTTAAGTCCCTCAGAAGGATTATAGAGAGGGAGATGGAGGGAGTCGTTACTAAGATAGCGCCGAACACAACGGAGATGCTGGGGCCGATAATAACAGCCAGACTGCTCGAAAAGGCTGGAAGCATGGAAAAACTCGCCTTCCTTCCGGCGAGCAAGATACAGATACTAGGAGCCGAAAAAAGCCTTTACAAGGCTCTTGCAAGGATGAAGAGAGGGAAGAAGGCAAAGACTCCAAAACACGGGATAATATTCCTTCATCCCTTCATAAGGACACTGCCCAAGAAGAAGAGGGGTAAGATGGCAAGGTACATGGCTAACAAGATAGCCATAGCCATAAAGCTCGATTACTTCAAGGGAGAACTGGAAGAGAGCCTTGCAGAAGATGTCAGGAGGAAGTACGAGGAGCTGAGAAGGTGTAAGGAATGAAGGTTTTGAGATGAGGACGTGAGAAAAGGTAATTGAAATTACCGCCCGATCGTTTGTGATATGAGGCTCGACAGGTTGCTGGTTATAAGGGGTTATTTCTCAACGAGACAGAAGGCGAAGGAAGCTATAAAGAGGGGGTTCGTCAGGGTAGATGGTTGCATAGTCAGGAAACCCTCCGCGGATGTAAATCCAGACTCGAAAATAGAGGTCTTAACGGATGAAAGGCCCAGGGGTTACTGGAAGCTCAAGGAGATGGATGAGAGATGGGGGATAATAAGGAAAGATGACATCGTTCTAGACCTTGGAAGCTCGGCAGGAGGCTTTCTGCTTTACGCGAGCGAGAGGGCGAAATTCGTCTACGGTATAGAGATAAGCAGGGAATTCGAAAGCGATCTGAAGGGGATAGAGGAGAGAATGGGGAACGTGAGGGTTTTCTTCGAGGACGTTTTCAAGTTCGATTTATCTAAGCTGGAAAATGTCGACCTTATACTCAGCGATCTAACCCTGGATCCCAGGATATCCCTGAAGGCGACTTTCAGATTTCTCCCGGTTTTAAAGATCGGTGGAAGGGTACTGTTTGTAATGAAGACAGGATTTTACTCAGAAGATCTCGATTTCGGATGTCTGAGGGTTTTGAAAGTAATGGATTCTGAAGATAGAAGGGAGAGGTTTTACCTTCTCGTTAAGGATTCCGAATGTTGATCTAATTGTTAAACCGTGAGAATTCGCATGCTTTTTGAGTATTCGGTACATTACATGTCGTGCGGATTCTCCTGATTTCTCATTCCTTACGGAAAGGAGGAATAGATGTAAACTACAGCTCGTCTATTTTACCCAGCATGTAATAAGCTATTTTGGCATGATCCCCTATGTCCCTCAGAATCCATCGAAATTGATGTGTAAAGTCCCACTTGTCCATAGCTGTCGGCAACTTCAGCCTTTGCGCTACAAAGCAGCAGGAAAAAAACAAACATGGCCACAAGCACTCTCATCATTCACGATTCCTCCGTTTGAGAAGGGCAAAACACTTCACTTCTCCTTAAAGGGGAGCAAAGAGTTTTACCTCTCTGTATTCGTAAGACTTGACAAGCACATTTAAAACACTTTCGATTATCTTCAGATTTTGCCTAGATTGTTGAAGTTCCAATGCCCATAGTCAAGCTCGTGAAGACTTTAAACAAATGATAGTTTCTGAGCACATCAGGTCCGTATCCGATTGAGGAAAGAGCTGAAAATATTTCAGGTATTTCCCTCGATCCAGATTACGTCATCGGGCGTGAGTATTACGTCAACTCTAACATCGTGTTCCCCCATGAGATGGTCAAAATCATCGAATATCTGAACGGGATGGGCTATGACTACGTACAGACAGTCGTCCGAAAGTATTCCTTTTTCCTTCAGAATAAGGAATTCTTTGTCGCCGAATCCGCTACCCTTTCCTATCCTGTTCCCCTTCCTGTCGACCGCCACGCATCCCTGTAGGAAGATGTCAACCCTTATGTTGAGATCATCGAGACCGACATCCCTTCCCCATCTCATCATTTCCTTTATCGTTCCCGCCCTTCCCCTTTCTATTACCAGAAAACCTTTCATCTTAGGCTTAACTGCAAGAAGGGTCTTACTGTCTTCAAGAACTATTTCTCTAGCCCTCCTTAAAGGTGAATCGGGTGCTGAAAAGACAGCTTTTGCCCTTTTATATTCCTCGAGCTCCCTCAACCTCTCGCAAGCCCTCTCAGCACCGATGAAGTTCGGTATCCTGCCATACGGCGGTGGGAACCTTGAGAACTTCTCTATCCTCTTCCACACGATTTCCCTTATCTCCTGCTTCGACCTCATATCTCAACTGTGCTTCCGCTCCCCACCATCTTAAACCTTTCCTTGAAGTGCTCCATGAGTATCAACTCGTTCCTTATCCCTGTACAGTGGCAGGGTGCTATCAGCTCTATTTTCCTGTCGAGCCATTTTATGACTTCCATCAGCCTTTCACCTTTTAACGCTATTAGATGTGTTCCGCCTATAACGAACTTAACCTCGTCTCCCGTAACCTCCTCTGCCCATACCACTGTGTTTCTCAAACCAGAGTGACAGCATCCCAGTAGTAGAACTACACCTCTTTCAGTCTTTATAGCAAGACTCTGATCGTCGAGTATTTCATCATCCATCTTCTTTCCTTCCTTTATCAGATACGAATCTGAAAGAAGAGCTGTTTCGTACTTTCTCGGGATCTCTCCCAGAGCCCATACGTTCTTATCAACCTTAATAGGTTCTCTGTGTTCGATTACTTCTGCGAAGTTCTCTATCTTTTCCTTCGGAAAAGGTATGCCTATGTATTCTCCCCTGTAGTACCTGGGGAGAAATGCATCCGGATGTAGAAATATCTTCAACTTCCTGACGCTTAAAAATTCCATGAGACCTCCCGTATGGTCGTAATGACCATGGCTCAGCACAAGCTTTTCTGGAAATTCCTTTTTCAGTATGAGAAGGTTTTTAAGTGCAATTCCCGTCTGTCCAGTATCGAATAGTATTCCGTAATCCTCCACGAGCGCCGAAAAACCCCATTCGGCCATAAGCCCCTGAGGTCTCAAATCAACGACTTTATTATCTGCAAGCACAGTTATCCTGACCATAGGATCTTTCAAACGGAATTGTTTTAAAGCTTATCCATATTCTCAGCAACACCGAACAGTCTTCAAATTTTTCATCATCAAAACATGCAAGACCTTCGATACGAAGTCGAGCAGATAAGTTCAACTCAACATTTCCGGATTTTACGATATCCAAAGCTAGTTCAGATATTTTAATCCATTCGTTCGGGGTCTATACAGCTCGACTCGTACTTCCATATAAGATCGAAGTACTTCTTCATTCCAGCGACTAGGCTTGGATTTTCGGTTATAACAGCATCCCTTAAATACAGAGGTGTTCTGATGTCTTCGACCACGAATATGGCCTTTCCCGTTCTGTACTCGTAACTCGGATCTATTATGGCCCCCCTGAGGGGGAGTACACCGTTGCTGAGTCTGATCTCAACACCTTCTATGTCTTCTCTGAGTGATCTTATGATCCTGTTCTGAACATCATCGCTGTAACCGCTCAGGAATCTCTTCCCCAGAAGTATTACCCTTACCCTCACACCTCTCCCCGATGCCTTAATTAACTCCTCTCTAACGCTCGGATAGTATTCGAAAACTTTTGATATTATGTCTATTTCGCGTTTAGCCTCGAGATACATTAGCTTTGTCTCCCTTATGGATGCATCACCGACCCTTACTATCCTAACGAGCTCTTTTGATTCCACCTCTGCCGGTTTGTAAATCCTATTGAGTAAATCCATGAGATCACTTCTGACTTCCCTAAACATCTCCAACCTCTTCCTGTACTCCATTTCTATATTGTATTCAAGTCTTTCCATTATCTCATCCGGTTTTTTTGACTTGTACCTTATAGGTCTGCCCGGTTTCTTGTCTATCAATCCGAGATTCACGAGCTGATCCAAAACGGAATATATCTTGGATCTTGGAACCCCACTAAGTCTGCTTATGTCGGAGGCCTTTGCCTCACCGCACTGTATTATAGCTGCCAGAGCCCTCGCCTGGTACTGGCTCAGTCCAAGGTCCTCGAATACCTTTTCAATGTCCATTGTCTGATCTTTGTCCCAAATCGTTAAAAAATATTTGTATGGTATTCAGAACAGAACAGCCGCTTAAATTTGAATTATTTTATTTAAATGTTATATTAAAATGATTGCTCAAGGCTCAATTCCACGCTATCTTTACGGTAAAGTCTTTCATATCAGCATTTGAAGATTTGCAAAGCCTCTTAAAGCTTTATAAAGTTTTATAAACTTTTTGATTCATTTTATTTTAATTTAATTAAAAGAAACAATATATTTATAAAGTTTAACATCTTATAGTGGTGATGGATATGAGATGGATGCTGGTAGTCCTGCTGGTATCCCTACTGGGGATTGCAGTTGTACAGGCAAAGGACGTACTTGGACATGATAGAAATCTGATGGATATAAAGGAGGCTGTAAAAGAAAAAATTGAGAAAAACGGATTTCTGAAGAAGTGCTATGAAATCGGGAGGGAAAAGATTTCAAAGATTTCTGCTGAAAGGAAGGTATATGATAATATAAAAGATGATGAAAATAATAAGAGTGATTTTAAGGAAAGGAAGTGGATCAAGCGTCTGATAAGATACAACAGATCTGAGGAATTCGTAAACAAGAGCAAGATTATCGAGAGGATAAAGGAGAAGAGGAAGTTCATAAAGGAGAAGATAAGGGATTTGAGGGAGAAGTACAACGTTTCCAGAAAGAAGTACATCGAGGTGAGGCACAGGGGGCTTAAGGATCCGGAGGTTTTCAGAAGGGCTAAGGTTTTCGTCTTTCACGGTATAGAATTCACGAAGAGATGGCTTGAAAGAATTCTAATTCAGGTGGAGCTTTCAAACATGAACGAGGAGAAGAAGAACGAGCTGACTGTTAAAATAGAGAGATGTCTTGATTTCCTGGACGAAATTGAGGAGAAGATAAACAGATCTGAGACGCCCGATGAGCTCAGGATAAATGTGAGTCACCTCAAGCAGAACTGGTCGAGGATAATGGTCGTCGTGAAGTCCACGGTGGGACAGCTCATAGTTGCGAAGCTCGAAAACCTCCTGGAAAGACTTGAGAATGTTCTGGACAGGATAGAGGAGAGAATAGGGGAGAACAACACGAGGATAATTGAGTTGATGGAGGACTGCAGGGAAAAGATAGAGATTGCAAAGGAGAAGCTTAGAGAGGCTATGGAGAAGTTCGAGGGAATGGAGGAATCTGAGAATCCAAACGAGCTATACCTGGAAGGCAGAAAGCTTATAGGAGATGCGAAGGAGAATATAAGGCTTGCATTTAAGGATCTGAAAAGGATATATGTTGAGCTGAGGGTGATATCATGAGAAAAATCATGATGTTTTTAATCGTTTTAATTTTAATAGGAATTACAGGATGTGTTCAGAAGGGGGTTGAGGAGAAGGGTGCGGGGGTAACACCTGCAGTAACATCCCCTACACCTACCCCCACACAAACTCCGACGCCCGCTGTCAACGTTACACCAGAAGTGTCGCCAACTGTACCGATAGAGGATCTGAATTCAACAATTCAGGAAATAGAAACGTTGATGAACGAGCTGAAGGAGATAGAGAACATAAGCTTCAACATATGATCTCACCTCATAAGTGCCAGTAAGATCAGGATCATGATAACAGCTATAAGCAGACCGATTATCGCCATGTCTATTGAAGATCCGAATATTATCGGAAATGGACCTATTATAACAACACCTCCATATCTGACGTTTTCTATCTTTGCCGTAGACAGCATGAAAAGCGAAAAACCTATGAAGATCAGCATTATACCTATGAACACCTTATCCAGCCTCATAAAGTCACCTCCAGTGAAAATTTTAATACACTGTTTAACATATTTCCACACTTCTTTTATAAAGCTGTCGTCCTTTCGAAGCGGGATAGTTGCAAGTACGCTTGGGAATGTTTAAACACCCGCGCAAAAACGGTCTGTGAGGTCATGTTCAGCCGATTTTTTACGGAACGTGCATCGAGTGTTTTGATGAAAGAAGCCTCCGAATCAATCTTGCTTCAGATGCGTTCTTCTTCATCGTGTTTTTACGAGCTTTGCAAACAAGATGACTGAAAAAATGCTTACGGCTGCACCGTAGATGAATGTGAGGTCAGTGTTTATCTGCCATAAAATTCCAGCGATCAGATTGGATGGTAACGCCGATAATCCCGTCGCGGTGTGAAACGTTCCAAGAGCAGTAGCCCTTATTTCTCTAGGTGACAGATCTGAAACGTATGCCCTCTGATTACCATCTATTATCGCGTGAAATATCCCGTAAAGGGCGAAGAGTAATGTGAAAGATGTTAACGATTTGAAAGATACAAAACCCATGCATATCAGTGAAAAAAGTGTGTAACCGAGCATCAATACCCTTTTCCTTCCAATCCTGTCCGAAAGCACACCGAACGGGACTGAAAAGAATGCGTAAAATACGTTAAAGAATACGTAGAGGAGTATTGGAATCGCTATCGAAAACCTGCCGGTGAGAATCTCCTGGGTTTTTAGTATCAGGAACATGTAGCTGAAATTCGATAGGGCGAAAGTGGACGATATCAGTATGAAGTACTTAAGATCTACCGGCAGATCCTTTAAACTCACCTTCAAATCCAGGTATCTTTTCACACCCATCCTCGCCTCCTTGACGGGATATAGGGGTAAAAGGGATAGAAATGCGAACGCGGATGAAACAAGTATGATCGATCTGAAATCCATGTTTAGGATCCAGAAGAGTGAAAAGGTTAAAATTGATCCAATTATCGCCCCGAGTGTATCGAGGGATCTGTGTATTCCGAAACCCTTTCCCTTTTCCCTGGGCATAGAATCGGCTATTATAGCATCCCTCGGAGCAGTTCTTAAACCCTTTCCAACCCTCTCAAGACTAGAAAATAGCAGTATGTGCTGCCATGTTCTTGAAAATGCGAGTAAAAGCTTAAAAACGGATGACGTCATGTATCCCGAGAATACGAATATCTTCCTCCTACCAGTCCTGTCGGATAGGTAACCGGAGAAGACCTTCAGTATGCTGGAAATGCTGTCTCTAAGACCTCCTATTATACCCACGGCCAAACCCGTACCTCCCAGCGAGCTTATGAACATTGGAAGTATCGGAAGTATCATCTCGCTGCTCAGATCGTTAAGAAAGCTCACTACTCCAAGAAGTATAACGTTTCTCGAAGCAAATCCCGTTTTTCTTTCAACTCTCATCATTCAGACACCTTTTCAAGTTCTCAGTCCGATTTTGGCTGTAAACCGCTGAACTTCCCGTAAAGAAATCCTATTCCCACGGTAAGCGTGAAGAGCCAGATCGTCATGAGCTTTACAAGGTCCTCTCCAGAACCCTTCAGGGCTTTCATGAGCCTCTCCCCTGTTCTCTTAAGCAGGAGGTACTTGAGAAAGCCCTTCTCCTCATCCAACCTCCCAACAATCTTTTCCATGATTGCCTTTGAATACCCCTGCCAGAAGTTCCTCCTCAGCAGATATCCTAACCTTAGCTTTTCGGGGTAAACCTTGTGATACACTATGGCGTCGGGGTTGTACATGACTCCCCTCCCGAACGTAATCCGCATCCTCTCGCACAGCTCGGTTTCCTCGCTCTGCATGGGAATCCCTCCCCTTTCAACGAGCTCGCTCTTGAAACCGCCTAGTTCCTTCAGAACGTCTGTCCTGAAGCTTAGATTTGACGTGAACGTATTCCTGACCTCCGCGATGCATTCCGGAAACCCCTTGTGCGTAGCCCCCACGAGCCAGTAAAACTCTTCAGGTAAGTATCTCGGTTTACAACCGATCCATAACGGTAGGATCTTGCCGCCCGCCGCGATAGCATCGTAAATCTCGTACATCTTTACGAGTTCCTCAAGCCATCTCCTGTCGGCTATTGCATCGTCGTCGAAAAAAGCCACAACATCCCCCTCCGCAACCCTCAGACCGATGTTTCTGCTTCCCGGCAGACCAACCCTCTTCTCGTTGAAAATTACCTTGACATCGAATTCCCTCCTGACGTTATCATACAGCTCCCTATCCTCGTCTATAACAACTATTATCTCGAGATCATCGTGACTCTGATTCATCAAACTCTGAATTGCCTCACAAAGATCGCTATACCTCTCCATTGTATACGCGCACACGATAACGGATACGAGCATAATTAAACTTAGCCGGCCGGATTTAAATTTAATCAGTGGATCTCTTTCTTAGGATCATCCTTATGTAACTGTTTTCGAATCCGGCGGGATCTGCTTTAAACGTCTCGGCTATTTTTAAAACCCTTTCAAACCTCCTGCTATCCAGGCTGTTGAAGAAATCGAATACTATCGATCCGAATTCTGTTTTTGGCTTTTTTATCGATCTGTATGTCTCTAATGCCGAAACAAGGAGATTTATCACATTGGATACTATCTTGCACTTGTAAGCAGTTTTATATGGCTCTTCGAGCATTTCCATGTACTTCCTTCCAATACCGTATGCCCTTTTACATTTCAGGCTGCAAGGATAAAAGTTTGATGTGAAAAGGGAACATATATCATCGTAAAAGGAAGGATCCGGGAAAAAATCGATTATATTCGAGAAAACACCTGATTCTATGCATTCTACGATTGTTTTCGATTCAGGCGGCATGGACTTTCCCATCGCGCATTTCCTCTTCAACTCGACAAAATTCGATATGCAGCATTCAGGATATCCCAGCATTTCACCTTCTATCTCGTTTATCTTCAACCTGTTATCGAGATTCGGATTTCTTTCCAGATGCATTATCCTCCTAAGCTTCTTCTCAATCCTCTTCCTCCTATCCCTCCTGAAAACGTATATACATATATCCCTCGTGAATATGGGTTCCAGAGATGAAATTATCCTGTTCACGCTGAACTCGTAAACTATAACGTCCAGATCCATACCTCTTATCTCTTCCAATTCAGGGGCTTCAATTCTATTCACGAGTACGCAGTCGGTCAGATTGAACAGAATTCTACCTATTTCTATGTACAGCGACGGATTCAAATCGAACAGCACCTGATAGATTAAAATGAAAAGCTTTAAAACTTTTTCAGAAGATATAGGACTATGAACCTGATCCTCATAGGCGCGCCTGGAGCCGGAAAGGGTACTCAGGCGAAAAAAATAGTCGAAAAATACGGAATACCGCACATCGCGACTGGAGACATACTGAGAGAGGCTGTTGCCAAGGGAACCGAGCTTGGCAAAAAGGCTAAGGAGTACATGGACAGGGGCGAGCTTGTTCCCGATGAGGTAGTGATAGGAATAGTCAAGGAGAGGCTTAAGCGACCCGACTGCGAAAAGGGATTCCTTCTCGACGGTTTTCCCAGAACGCTTAAACAGGCAGAGGCTCTGGATGAAATGCTTGAAGAGCTTGGAAAAAAGCTCGATGCCGTTATATACATAGATGTGCCTGAGGAGGAGGTTGTAAGGAGGATAGTCAACAGGAGGACGTGCAGGAACTGCGGGGCGGTATATCACCTGATATATGCGCCTCCAAAGGAGCCAAACAAATGCGATAAATGTGGAGGGGAGCTATATCAGAGGGATGACGATAAGGAAGAAACAGTAAGGGCTAGGTTCAAGGTTTACATGGAGCAGACTTCACCCTTGATCGAATACTACAAGAAGAAGAAAGTACTATACAGTGTCGACGGGACTAAGACGATAGATGAAGTGTTCGATCAGATAGACGAAATACTCAGGAGATTTGCCAAGTGATGGAGCATAGATCTGGGAGTTTTACAGCCAATATCTTTATTATAAAACTTTTATATTTATTATTTATTTCAGATGTCGACGACTTTGATGTAAAAGGTTTAAATAATCCGGAACGAAGTTAGACTATGGCAACGATAATCCCTCACAGGCATTGTATAGTTTGTGGGAAGGCAATAGAAGCAGATAAGAGCTTCTGCAGCGACGAATGCAAAAGCGCATGGGAAAAAGAAAGGAAAAAACAGAGAAACTTCTCAATACTTCTGTTTATACTGATACTAGGACTTCTCTTCCTGATATTCTTCAGTCCGAGGTAGAATAGAAATCCAAAGCCTTTAATATAATTTCGACTATTTCATCGGGCTTGAAGAATCCGGAGTTTATTGCCAAATGGTATATGCTTATATCCTCTATGTCTATACTGTAGAACTTCTTGTATCTCCTCTTCTCTATCTCCTCCCTCCTCTTAGTCTCAATCCTGGCCTTCGATAAATCTATTCCCTCCCTTTTGGCTATTCTCTCATACCTTATATCCGCATCGGCGTATATCCAGATCTTGAAAGCGTTCTTTATCATCCATCCCGATAACCTTCCCTCTATAACTGCATTTTCTTCCTTTTCAGCCATTTCCTTCTGAACCCTGTCTATGTAGAAGTCTATATCCGGATTGCTCTCTGCATACCTGCTGAACTCCTCCAGCGTCATTCCCCTTTCCATCGCCAGCTTCCTGAATATTTCTCCTGCAGAAATTAACCTGTAACCTAGTTTCTCTGCAAGTATTCTGGCCACTGTACTCGTTCCGCTTCCTGGCAGTCCTGATATCGTTATCTTCATGATATCACAACTTTATGAGCTTTTTAATTATCTGACCTATGGTTACCGAGCAGAGTATGTACCAGAAGAGCCACCAGGGTATTACGAACAGAACTGAATCGCTTACATGGATGAGTCCCTGGAAAGGTGTCGTTATAACGAAGCTGCTTACGCCAGAATATAGTCCGCCCTGCATTCCCTCCTTTATATCGTAAATCCTGTACCAGAGCCATATCCATATTGGAATTGTGACGACAACTGTGTAGAACATCGATCTGAAGTTCATGCTCATGAGCTCCGACTGTAGCTTCTGAATCTCAACCTTCTCCTTTTCCAGCCTTTTCAGTAAGAACTGATTCTTTTCCTTTATGGCCTTTATGTACCTCTTCTGAAAATCGGAAATTCTGCTCTGAATCTCCTTCAACCTCCTGAAATCAACGGTGTACTTCTGGATAAGAGTTGAGTATAGAGCGGTGAATGATGCGAGTATGAGTATCAGTATGTGTATCTGAAATACGAGAAGGTTATCCAAGATTGGAGCAACGAGCTCTGCCATGAATATCCTGAAACCTGGGAAGAATATACCGATCATGAATAGGATCCCCAAAAACATGAAGAAGTTCTGAATAACCCTCTTCATATCACTCCTCCCCCAACAACCTCCTCAACATCGGATGCATTTCGGTCATCCTCTCTCTCGTCAAATCTTCATAAAATCTGTAAGCTATGCTAACGGCGAGGAGGAGACCTGTTCCGCTCACATTTCCGACGGTTCCGAGCATGTTTGCTATTAAAGTCAAAACACCTATTGCCGCGCCACCTATTATCGTAACCTTCGGTATGTACCTGCTCAAAATCTTTTCCAAAACCTGAGGAGACTTCCTGAATCCTGGTATCTGAAGACCAGATTTTGCTATCTGACTTGCAACTGTCCTCGCATCCATACCGCTCGTCTCTACCCAGAATATCGCGAACAGTATACCACCTATTATCAGTATGAGCGCATCTATTACGAGGTGAAGTATTATCATCCAGTCCGGCATGTCTGCAAAGTAAGGTGCTAGAGCGTTTCTGGTGGGATCCTTAACGAGAGAGGGAACCCAATCGTACGGGCTTCTGACGGGAGAAAGGAGGTACATGAGACCGGATATGGGCTGGGATGAGTTGGGTGCGTACTCGCCGAGGAACTTTATCCCGTTCCTGTAGAGTATCAGTCCGAATATGACTATGTTCGCCTGTAAGGCCCTTACGAATATCATCGGAAGAACGCTTGCGTATATCAGCTTTATCGGATACCTCCCTCTGGCACCTCTTATTAGGTGATGGGCTAGAGGTATCTCGATTCTAGTCCCCTCTGCAAAAACTACAAGCAGTATTATGGCGATCGTTGTTATGAGTGCTAGAATTCCACCGTCTATGAACAGAATTGATAAGCCGCTTAGGGATAAGAGGTGCTCTAGCGGATAGTTCTGGAATATGTATATGAGCTTAGGAACAACTCCAGGTGGTATTCCTCCTCCTGGAGATACCCAGTTGAAAAGACCTATTATTATGGCCTGAGATATGCTGGCGAGTATGAACAAACTAACACCGCTTCCTATTCCCCATTTAGAAACTACTTCATCCATATAAACTATGAGTACTCCTCCTATGAAGAGCTGCATAAATATCAGAAAAGAAAGGAAGTCGGGTGATATTCCCAGGGATTTTGCAAGATCTATATTTGGTCTTAGAAATCCTCCGGCTATCTGCGGAAATGCTTCTAGGGCTATCATGACGAATACGAGGAATCTCTGGAAGTCCTGATAGACCGCCCTGTCCTCTGGATTTGTAAGATCCAACCTTATTATACCAGCACCTACCAGTAGCTGCAGGACTATAGAAGCTGTTACGATTGGACCAATTCCAAGTGCAAGTATGGAACCGCTTGCACCTGCAAAGAAAGCCCTGTACTGGGCGAATATGTCTATTGATCTGGGTGAGAGTCCGAATACGGGGACGTTTGTCAGGACGAAGTAGAGCAGAAGTATGCCAACTGTCCACGCAAACTTCTCCTTAAACGAAACGTGTCTTTTAGGTCTTTCAACACTTGGTATCCTTTCAAAATAAGGCTGAAGGACTCTTATAGCCTGATTTAAATCCATTTACTAGGCCTCCACAATAACCTTACCTCCCAAACCCTCTATCTTCTCAATAGCCTTGGGTGTGGCAGATTTCACCCTAACCTCGACCTTCTTCGTTATCACTCCTCCACCCAAGAGCTTTGTGTATCCTAGCGATGATAGATCAACTATATACCTGTCGTCGCTCTTTTCTGCCAATCCCAGATCAACGAGCTTGTCAACTATTTCATTGAGATCGGAAACGTTTAGATCATTCCTGGAGTAGAGAAACCTGTAGGTGTAATCGTCTATCCTACCCTCCTCCTTAAGCCTCCTCAAGACCCTCTTGTGATAACTTATCATCCTGTACCTCTGCGTTATCTTTAGAGGTCTCGTAAATCCGTACTTACCGAACTGGTAAAGACCCTCCTTTGCAAGCTTTATGAATTTTATATACTTGTGCTTGTGAACTCCGGCGTTTCCCCTACCTCCTCTGCAACCCCCTCCCCTGTTCCTCCTATTCCTACCCTTACCGTGAGTTCTTGAGCCCCTAAACTTCTTAACCTTCCTCTTGGCCATACCATCACCTCATCCTGTACAGCAACTTGTTTATGTCCTTCCCGTGATAGCCTAGGCTTCCAAGCGGGTAGTGCCACTTTATGTTCTTTAAACCTCCCCTTGGGGGATGAAGTCTGAACACTGGCTTCAGATCTGGCAGATCCTTGAGGCTCGCTTTTCCCTCTATCACAGCTTTAGCGAACTCTTCGATCGAGCTGTATCCTGTCTTCTCCCTCACATATTCATCTGTAAGTGGCTTATTACCTATAAGTCTTCCCCTTCTTCTTAAAATTAACGCTAGAGTCTCCGCATCTATTTCTCCATATGCAACGTAATCCTTTACTACCTGAAGCATTCCCCTGTAAGAGTCGTTATCAGGAATTATTACGCAGTGATATCTCTTGTGAAGTCTGAGCATTGAAAGCGTGTCCTTTATCTTCTTAGGAACGCCCGCCTGCCCCCTCAACCTTATTACCGCGAACATACTTCACCTCTTAATGTAAACTGTCTTCTTTAAAGCGTCAAAAGTAGCTCTGGCAAAGTTTATTGTAGTTTTTGTCTGACCTCTCGTGAATGTCCAGACATCCTTAACTCCTGCAAGCTCCAGGACTTTCTTTGCAACTTCTCCTGCTACTATTCCAAGCCCTTTAGGACCTGGCATCAGTATTACCCTTACGCTTCCGCATGATCCAACAACTTTGCATGGAATTGAATGAGGCTCTCCGCATCCGCATTCCCAGCTTCCGCAACCCCTCTGAACCTTAAATATATTCAGCTTTGCATCGTTTATTGCCTTTTGGATTGCTGGAGCAACCTGAGATGCCTTTCCGACACCAACACCGACGAAACCGTCCCTGTTCCCGACAACAACAGTTACCCTGAACTTCGTCCTCCTTCCGCTGTCAGTCATCCTCTGAACCATCGAGATTTCCAGAACCTCGTCCTCTAGATTCGGCAGCAGAATGTCTACTATCTCAGGCTCCTTTAAGGGTAATCCGCTAGCCAGAGCCTCATCCATAGTCTTTATCTTTCCCTCAGCAACGAGTTTTCCAAGTTTGGTCTTGGGAACCCATTCCTCCATCACACATCACCGGACGATATCCTCTCCTTAATCTCATCAAAATGATCTGGTAAATCGGAAGGTTTTAAACCCCTTCTCTCATACTCCGTAAACCTTTCAGGTGCCATTTCATAGTACTTAGCTATGTGCTCCCCCCTTATCCTCGAATCCTCTGGCAGGACATCTGGACTGTGAGGTATTGAAAGTCCTCCGTCCACCGCACCCTTTAGGACAGCGAAAACCCTTCCTCCCCTTGTGGGGGTGTGGAGACCTATGTCCAGTATTGCCTCCCTTATGCCCATCTTTAACGCCTTTTTTGCTATCAGAAGACCTGTGAGATATGCTGCGGGTGTATTGTTGAGATCACCCTTCCAGCCGTATCTCGTGAGCATCGATGAATCAACACCTATAAGCACCCTGTCTCCATCGGGGTTGTACTCAACTATCTGAGCTATTATCCTCCTGTTAGTTATCCTTACAACAAGCCTTGGCTTTCTTGAGAGCAGAAGCTTCAGCCTCTTTCTGTAGTTCGTTTTTCCCTCCCTTCTTCTTCTGTACGGAACCTTGTACCTAGGACCCCTCGCCATTGGATCACCTCAACAACCCTTGAGATTCCAGATAGGTGTTTAAATGTGCAACGCTTCTGAACTCCCCTCCCTTCGCCTTTCTGTAAAGAATCCTGTACGTCCTCCTGTCTATCAAACCCTTATCCCTCAGATATCTCAATCTCTTCCTCAAAGCCCTTATTCTGAGAATCCACGCCTCCTTTCTGGACATTCTAGCTGTCTTTTTACCCTTTCTGCTTCCATGACCCCTCCTCCTTCCCTTCCTCTTCTGAGCCTTCCTGTACTTTATTCTGACCCTGCAGACACCCTTTACGGGCTTTCTCTTTATAAGCCCCTGCTCTATAAGCCTCCTTATGTCTTCCTTCGTCGCGGCCGTTGATATCTCATCCAACGCACTCGAGTCGAACCATACCCTGTTCGTACCGCATTTGAGTATTTCCGCTGCGAGCCTTCTCTGCAACCTCAAATCCATTGCCATCACCTTACCAAGGGATTCAATATCTTTATTCCGAGTTCCCTAGCTCTTTCCTCTATCTTTATCCTCTTTTTCATTCCAACGCGAGATGAAATTCTTATGGCCTGTCTTTTTGGATCTATTCCTTCAAGATCCTTTAAGTTGTGAACGAGTACCTCCTCATAACCCGATGGATGAAGACCCCTTACAGCCCTCGGACTTCCAAATCCCACGCTTACAAGGATTCTTCCACTCCACTTCCCTCCAACTCTCTCCCTAAGCTTGTTGTGCAGACCTTTAGGTCTCCTCCATCCTTTGTCCCTGAGCTTAAGATGCTTGTGAGCCTGATAATGCCTGAACTCTGGTTTTCTCGATTTCTGCCTCATCCTAACCCTCAGAAGCCTTCTTATATCGCTCATATTATCACCCTACTTAGCCTTCTCAACTATATATATCCCATCCTGAAATACCCTTGGATCAAGCCTCTTTATCTTGGTTGTCTGCTCAAGATTTGCCGCTGTCTGCCCGCACTCCTCCTTGTCTATACCCCTTACTATTATCTCCTGCCCCCTTACCTCTACCTCACACCTTCCAACTATTTTCGCCCTCCTCGGATGCTTCTCGCCTAAGAAGTTTTCTATCACAACCTCTCTTCCCTCAACCCTAACCTTGATCGGAAAATGAGCGTAAACTATCTTCAACCTGTACTCAAAACCCTCCTTAACACCCTTCAAAAGATTTCTTATATGAGCCGAAAAAGTACCTATCATAGCTTTAAATCTCTTTCTATCATCGTTTGAGTAAATCCTAATAGATCTGTCAAGCTTTTCAATGTATATACCCCTGAACTTCAGGAATCTCGAATTCTCTCCAAGAGGACCTCTCGCTACTATCCTGTAACCCTTTGCAGTGTCTCCCTCTATATCGACTTCAACTCCGTCTGGAATCTCCACAAACCTCTCTATCATGCACATCACCTAGTAAACGTAGGCGAGCAGAACACCTCCAAGACCCTTCTCTATTGCCTCCTTCTGAGACATAACACCCTTCGTCGTCGATACTATCAGTATTCCGAAGTCCCTTGCTGGCAGGAACCTCTTTTCAAACTTTTCGTATTCAGTCTTCTTCACGGAAAATCTCGGTCTTATGGCGTTGCAGTCATTTATCCTTCCGCTAAGTTCAACTATGAACTTTCCTCCCCTGTAATCCTCGATGTATTCGAATTCCTTTATGTACCCGTGCTCCTTAAGAACTCTGAGAACGTTCCCTATAAGTTTGGAAGCTGGTCTTATTTCGCATTTCTTCTTCCCCATCCTTTCAGCGTTTTTTATTGTCGACATAGCATTCGAAAGCGTATCGACGCTCATATGCATCACCAGTACTTCTTAAATCCCAATTCCCTCGCAACCTCTCTAAAGCACTGTCTGCAGAGGTATATACCGTACTTCCTGATCAATCCCCTCTTCCTGCCACATCTCCTGCATTCGTTCGCACCCCTCCCGAACTTCTTCTGCCTCTTCTCAACCATCACACCACCTCTACACCTATGGATTTCAGCCACTCAATAGTTTCATCTCTCATAATCCTATGACTCTTGCCAACCTTAGCCCTGCACCTCCTCCTTTTCGAAACCCTGTAACCTCTTCTCTTCAAAACAACGCATATATCCATTCCGAATATACCTATATCGGGATCGTACTCGACTCCTGGTATATCTATGTGCTCCTGTATTCCAAAGGAGAAGTTTCCGTCATTGATAGATTTTGCGCTCAGTTTGAATCTTTTAGCCTTTAAAGCCTTTAACAAAAACTCCTCAGCTTTCTTACCCCTTAGAGTAACCTTGCAGCCTATTGCCTCCCCCTTCCTTATCCCGAAACCCCTTATGGTTTGTGTTGCATATGTTGCAACCGGTTTCTGACCAGTTAACCTCTCAAGCAGTATCATGGCCTTTTCATGCCTTTCCCCGCTCTCACCTACACCTATGTTTATTACTACCTTGTCTATCAATATCTCTCTCATAGGATTTTCATCCTTTTCCTTCTTTTTTACCTCCTCAACCTCCGTCACCTGCATTTCAGACACCTATATCGATCACGGGTTTATCCGAATCCTTTTTACCTATAACGAAAACGTAATCTACTATGGTTGTGAATTCCGTCCCGTCATCCTTAACAACTGTTACAAGATTTGGTGCTGAGCTCCTGACTACCTTGTAACTCTTAACCCTCCCTATCTCGCCAGCATGACTTCCTCCTGTTATCATGACAAGAGCTCCCTCCTCAAACCTGAGATGATCTACTATCTTCTTTTCTGGAATCTGCATTAGGATACTATCCTTGGTCTTGAACTCGTTGGATCCAAGTATGTTTGTCCCGTCGAAGAGATTTAGCTGAATCCTTCCTCCTCTGACCATTGTCTTGTTCACTATCTTATAAAGCTTCAGATTGTCGTCCTTTATCTCGATCGGAACGTACCTGCCCTTTTTATCGAATACAATTCTGTAGCTCTTTTCAAGCTTAGGTATCTTTATGACATCGAACAGACCTACTGGGAACTTGTAGTTCTTTCTTGGAACACCGTCCACAAGTATCTCTCCAGAAGAAATTACCCTTCTTGCCTCCCTCGCAGTGTCCACGAGTTTCAGGTAATCCCTAACGATTATTAGAAGTGGAATCGCGTTCTTGTTATGCGGACCCGGAAATGGCTTTACAATCCATTTAAATATCTTTCTGGGGATCTTATATGTCTTGGGAGCTGAAAGCCTCTTCTGATGCATCTAATCACCTCTCAAGTATCTTCTTTCTGACATCGTCAACTTCTCCCAGCTCAACTATCATAACGTTGGAAGGATGTATGGGTATCAGAACCTCTGTCCCATCTGCCTTCGTCTGCGTGACTCCTTCGACGTATATCCTCAGCCTCTTCATGTCAACCTCCAGAACCTTTCCCTCGTGGCCTGCGAACTCACCTCTCATAATCCTAACCTTGTCTCCCTTCCTTATCCTTATAGCCCTCTTCCCGTATTTTTTCCTGAGATCCTTTGAGAGTGTTGCATGCAAAAGCCTGTGCCTTTCATGAAGCTTAGATTTCTTATAAAGCCACCTTCTCCACTTCCTCGGCTGCTTTGATCTCGGAACTGGCATAAAATCACCTCAAACTATTATAGTTGCGATCGAACCTATTTTTGGGAATCTTTCAGCTGCTTCCCTTGCAACAGGTCCTCTTATCTCAGTTCCCTTGGGATTTCCCTTTTTATCAACTATTACTGCTGCGTTGTCCTCGAACTTCACCCTAGTCCCATCTGGTCTTCTGTACTCCTTCCTCTGCCTTATTATCACGGCATAATGAACCTGTTTCCTTATATCAGGAGTACCCTTTTTAACCGTGACGACAACAATGTCCCCCACACCTGCAGATGGATATCTCCTTCTAACTCCCTTGTACCCTATCACAGCTATTATTTCGAGTTCCCTCGCTCCCGTGTTATCGGCGCAGACCAATCTTGCACCTGTAGGCAGAGCCTTAGGTATGCATGCCTTTACAGCCCTCATCTTATCACCTCAACTATTACAAAACTCTTCGTTTTGCTTATAGGCCTGCATTCAGCAATTACAACCTCATCTCCAGGTTTTGCATTTATGCATGGAGGGTTGTGGGCGTGTATCTTTGACTTCTTCTTCAAATACCTCTCGTATTTTGGAACATATCTTATCAGCTCTCTTTCAATCACTGCAGTCTTCTGGTACGTTTTTATTACCTTTCCTGTAAGAATCTGTCCTCTAACCCTTAAATTCCCATGGAACGGGCAGTTTTTATCATTGCATCCCCTTTCGGGTGGTTTCACATCTATACCTATATCCTTCATATCCTAACACCCTTCGCCCTCTTAAGGATGAGCAAACCCCTCTTAATCCTTTCCTCAGGCCTGAAGTTTATGAGATCACCGCTAACCCTTAAGACGTACTTGTCAAACTTAACCCTAAACGTCCTGCCCTTTTTTATTATCGTCTTAACGCCCCTATCTGTCCTTATCTTGAGTGTGTTCTGTGTCTCATCTATAACAATACCCCTTATACCCACCTCACATTTATTTCTGGAATCGACAACCTCGACCTCAAGCCCTATCCATTCGTGCGAGAGTATGAATTCCGGCCTCATACCCTATAACCCTCCTCTCTCAAAGCTGTCTTTATCCTGGCTATATCCCTCTTTATATTCCTTATCATCATTGGGTTTTCAAGGGATCCTCCCGATCTTAGCTTAGTCCTGAGCTTTAAAAGCTCGAATTCAAGTTCTCTCAGCTTCTTCAGCTTCTCATCCCTGCTCATACTCCTTATATCCTTCATCCTCATTTCCCTTCCTCCTCACCTTCCGTTTTCTCCTCCTTTTTCTCAACATCCTCCTTTTTCAGTATTCTCCTCTTTATTTCTTCTATTTCTTCTTTACTCAAATCCTTAATCTTAAATTCATCCGAAAGCTCAGCATCTGGCGGAATTATCCTTATACTCACACCATATACACCCAGCTTTTTTATTGCCACATCGAATCCCTTGTTGACCATTTCATCGGCTGCATCTCCCGTATGTATTATCGTTCCCGCAACGAATTTCTCCGTCCTTGCCCTTTCACTCACGAGCTTACCGCTTATCTCTATCTCACATCCCTTCGCACCTGCCTCCATTATCCTGTAAAGGAATCTGTAACCAGCCCTCCTGAAATACCATCCCCTTTCAAGTGCCCTTGCAAGGAGTGTGGCCATTAGCTGAGCGTTGAATTCCGGCTTTTTTACCTCGTCAACGCTTATCTGTGGGTTGTCAAGTCCGAACTCCTTGAGCTTATCCTGGAGTATCTTTATCCTTCTGCCTCCCTTTCCTATAACAAGACCAGGTCTTTCAACGAACAGACTGACCTGTGTGCCGAGAGGAGTTCTTATTATGTCTATTCCTCCAAATCCAGCATTTCTTACCTCCTCTCTTATCCATTCCTTTATCCTAAGCTTCGTCAACCTATCCTTAATAAACTTCCTCTCAACAGCCATTATCTCACCTCTGCAACGAATTCAACAGTTGTAAGGTACTGGAATCTGGGGGTAGCTCTTCCGAATGCTCTTGGCATGTACCTCTTTATCACCCTACCCTTCTTTGCCTGAGCGTGAACTATTACGAGCTTATCTAGATCGAGTCCCTTGTACTCCGCGTTTGCCTCAAGGTTCTTCAGAACACCCAGTATGAACTTTGCCGCCTTCTGAGGGAACCTTCCGGCATACCAGCCATCCAGCCCGCTTCTGTGAGGCACCTTCTTTTTGTGTTTTTTAAACGGAATCGGTCTTTTAAGTTCTATAACCTCTTCCAGTATCTTCTTTGCCTCCTCGACTGTTCTACCCTTTATATACCTGCATATCTCAACGGCATGCTTGAAGCTTATAGGCATCTCGTAGCCCATAGCCTTAGCAGCCCTTGTCTCATCCTTCGGAGCATATGAATACTTTATCCTTGCCATATCGATCACTTCAGCGGTACGTACTTACTACTCCTTGTTGCACCCACTCCAGGACCGCTGTGCTTTTCAAACCTCCTCGTAAGTGCGAATTCCCCGAGCCTGTGCCCTATCATCTCTGGTTTTATGTCAACCCTTACGAAGTCCTTACCGTTGTGGACGTATATCGTCTTACCGACCATTTCGGGCAGAACTATCATATCCCTGCAGTGTGTCCTTGCCCATCCCTTCTTTCTGAGCTTCCTGAGAAGCTTTAATTCCTGCTCCGTAAACCCTCTTTTTATCTTTCTTCTCTCCCTAGCAGGCAGAAGTTCTGCCAGCTGATCTAGACTCATCTTCTTA
>CAYYFC010000007.1:0-45949 GCA_964471215.1 uncultured archaeon
TTACGTTTCCGATTTCGGCAAATTAATTCCTCCCTCAGATTCATTGGAAGGCGTTCACCCGTAACGCAAACGGGCACATCATTGGTTTTTAATAAATTCAGACATGCCACAAAATCACGATTCATAATCGAACTGCAATTCTGACAGAACATGAGTCTATGCCATTCGGGGTTAATTTCTCCCCACATATCGGGCATAAACTTGAACTGTTCTTTGAATTAACATATACAACTGGTAAACCTTCTAATTTTGCCTTATACTCAATATAATACTGTAACTTACGGAATGACCATCCATTATGCAACCTTCTGTTTAAAATTCTCCCGTAATCAATTCTTTTTCTAATTTCTTTCAAATTCTCCAAAATTATACCACATCCTTTGGTTTTGGCAAATTCTACAATCGTCTTTGAAACCTTATGCAGAATATCCTTAACTCTATTCTTTTCTCTTTTACCATACTTCGCCAATAACTCTCTTCTTCTCTTTCCGCATTTGATTCCGCTCTGAATTCTCCTTCTCTTTTCGAAATAAACATGTCTAATCCTTTTAACTTCAGAAGTGTCGATAACGAAAAAATTACCATCAGAACTGACGCCTGTTACATTCGCCTCATTAATATCGACTGCAATCCAATTTTTTAGCTTAATGAATTGAACTTCTTTCTTGAACGGCACAATAACCTTTTCTGGTGTGATAAGGACTTCCCCAATCTGTAATCTTCCTTTTCTCCATTCTCCGATGAATTTCTTCTGATAATCACCGAATTTCAAATCAATCCAAATACGACATCCTTTTCTTATCGTTATTCTTACTCTATCACCTGTAAACTTAAATAATGATGAATGCAATTTAACAAACAATCTTTTTACTTTCGGAGGATCATCAGGATCAGCCTCTCCTTTTTTAACCCTTTTTCTCCATGACTTCAAAATCGAACATGCTATTCTGCATGCGTAAACGTAATACTGAACGGCATAATCCCATCTTTGCCTTATCTCACCTTTAATATTGTACCATAACTTACAGAACGAGGTAATCTTGTGCTTAATCGCTTTGGTTATGCAAAAATTAATCATCTCCTTAAAATCAATCATTAACCGCTTGATTTGCTCATTCTCATCATATCCAAAATCAACTGACAGAATCACGGTTTCGGACACGTTAACTAATTAATTTATCGATATAAATAATTTACAAAATTAAAAAAATTTAAAAATAAAATAATTAAAAATTATTCAATTTTTTGGATTTTTACGTTAACTTTGTCTTTGACACCAACATGTACTTTGATCCCATTCTGTTTGACATACTTGTTTGCCGTTTTTACAAATGTTCTAATAAATGATGTCAACCTTTTTTCATTTGCCTTAATGTCATCAATTTTTTCATTGTTCGGTCGATAAAATGTATTAAAAACATCCTCAATGCTTAACACTTTCGCCTTATTATTTGGTAAATTCCTTTCACAATATTGCAAAAACTGAATTATTGTTTCCTTTCTCCATTTCCCGCCTGCTGTATATTGATTCATCCTTATCTCTGTTGCTTCAACTAATTTCCCTATTTTACTGAAATCAATTGCTCCATCCTTTACCTACCCCTTATTCTTTGTCTCATTCCTTTCTTTACCCATTTTTTCACCTACATTAGCACAATGAACTGCAAAATATTTAAATCCTTCGATTTTTATTCTCTGATTTTTAGATAAACACTTATCTATTATTCAATTTCATAAACAAATTTTATTTTTTTAAATTTTTTGCTAGGAAATCAATGGTTTCTTCTCATCGGAGTAGAATTATTCTCCGAATTTTAAAACAAAAAAATAAAAATAAAAAAATAAAAATTGAACAAAAAATAAATCCTTTCATATTCTCTTTCCAATATTATAATTTCATCTCGATAAAAATAAAATTTGCATAGCGCGTTAACGCGCATCTCACGACTAAAATATTTCGAGATGATTATAAAAAACAGATGCTGAAAAAATTGATCAAAACTTAACCCATGTATCTCTCCCAAATACTCTTTGCAACATTTTCCTGACATCTCGTTATAAACTCATATAGATCTGGATATTTTTCTTTCAATTCTTCATCACTTAAATCCCCGAGTTCTGGAGGCATGTAACGTCTGTAAAATCCACGAACCCACTTACTTTTCGCTATTTCTTCCCAGTCTGGATTTAGCATTTTCACTAATTCTTTCGGAATTTCAATTTCTATTTTCGGTTGCAGAATTCCTATTTTCTCCAATTTGACCTTAAACTTTTTATAATACTTACCTAATCTTTCCCTAATCGTCATACCGTCACCTCCTTATCAGCAGAAGGTATCTTCATCATCCAAATGTCAGAGAAGGCGATATTCATCATCTCAACTCAACATAATTGCAACTGCTTTCTTTATTTTTGCAATTAACAATTTTCCTAACAGGTTGCTGATTGCTGATCCTATTGCTACTCCTGTTACTACTATAATAAAATTCTTTACATATTCTGAAGTAATAAATATGTTTAATGCTTTTTCCTTTTTATATTCATCGAGCTTTTCCTTCAATTTTCGCAGAGGCTCTGAATCTGGAAATTCCAAAAAATTCTTGATCCTATCAATCATGCTAATCACCTTTCGATATATTCGCAATTATTGCAAATAAAACCGTACTTTTCTGGAATGCCGGGTTGTGACACCACACTGTGCATAATTTAAATACCTCATCAACAGTATTGCATCACTACCGAATGCCGTTGTAAAATATGAATACTGGTAACAATTTGCCTTTCGAATATGCAGGGCATGGATACGGTTGATAATGCTTTAAATCATAGAATTCAACATCTTTGAACTTAGTTTTCAAATTTGCATTTCCCGTTTTCAGTCGTTCATTTTCTTCCCTCAATTTCTTTATCTAATCTTTCAGCCTTTCTAACTCTCTTTGTAACTCTCTGTAATACTCTAATGGTACAACAGTCCTCTCAACTTCAACAGGGACTCCTAACTTTATCTTAAATCTTTCCCTTATTCTTTCCATCATATTTATCACCTCACGCAATCGGATTCATCCTAAATCTAAAACGCAACAGGTTTGATGATGTTTCACGCTCTTCTGTTTCTTCTACGTAATTGATGTTTTCTTCATAATTTATATTTTCATTAATATTATATACTTTATATTCCAATTCTGAAAAGCCATCATGATTAGAGTTACCCTTACTTCAGTCTTGCCGTGAACCTTAATACTGTACTTAATCCATATAATATCTTTCCACTTGAGATTTGGAAGCTACCTATGTGCAGACTGGGGTTTGGACGATGTGTAAGTAATTAATATTTTTTTAATAACTATTGGGGAGTATATCATTAGAATTCTCCTCTTTCATGAGAACCCCAGACTCCCTCATCTTACCTTAAAACATACATTTACAATCAAATTCATATCTATAACGGCTTTAGATCTCACCATGATACCTGAAAGTGTTTAAATTTAAAAACCTATATCGTCGAAATCGAAATCCATGTCCTCGTATGACTCCTCATAGAAGTCAAAATCGTAAAGATCGCTGAAGATCAAACCAAGCCATGCGAGTTCGAACATGTTCATGAGTATCATCAGCGGTATCAGGGATCTGTATTCTCTATACAGACTTTCAAGTCTCTCCCTGTCATCTGATTCGTAAGCCCTTTTGAACTCTCTGGCTATATCCTCCAGTTTTCCTTTCAACTTCAGGGCTCTATCGTACCCTTTCTCGGTTAATTCGTATACTTCCTTTTTAAACAGAGTTCCAACGATCCTTTTTTTCACAAACCCTTCCAATTCTAGTTTATCAAGGGTTTTCTTTACGAATTCCTTGCTCATGTTTAAGCGCTTGGCTATTTCTCTTGGGGTATTCATGTCGTTGAAAAGTGCAAGTATTATCCTGTCTTCGAAATCCATAGTTCACGTTTCTTATCACTCTAAAAATACTTTATCATAACATAGTTACTGCTTGCAAATATCAGATATCCGTTATGAATAGTGTTTGCTCCGAGATTCAGATGCATACAGGTTGTTTTCTTGAAGACTACTCAAGAATTAGAGATATTTAAGGAGCTATGCAAATTTTTAAATACCTTTTCAATTTAGAGGGGCCATCAGCTCATAAGACGGCGTTACATTTAAGGCTGGTTACGTGGTGCCAGCCAACTTAGCTCTATGTGAAGTGCTGATTCATGAAGCACTAAGGGAGAAGCCCGTGCAAGCTTCTAAAATATCTATAGTTGATAATGCACGGACAATCACATCATTACGTTATGGGTTTGACTCAGCGACTTAATCTTGAGTTAGGTCTCCAAAAACATATATGAGCGGACCTAAATTAACTGAACTGAAGCCTGAAAGTTTGTATTCACAATTCATTGATTACAGTCACTGGAATTTATTCTGAAAAAATGTGATTGCTTTCTCAGATCTATTTGCATCGAAGTTCACGTATTCGATCTGTGCAGAATGCTTTTAAATAATATCGGATGTTAGGATGAGTATGATTGACGAGAGTATGATGTGGTTTATAAGGGGAAACGAGTTTTGCCGGTTAAACATGTTTAAAGAAGCACTGGAATGTTATGATAAAGCTCTGGAGATAAATCCGATGTTTGTTGAAGCTCTGAATAATAAAGGACTTGTTCTTAAAAGACTCGGCATGTATACTGAAGCAATTGAATGCTTTAACAAGGCTCTGAAAATAAATCCAAGGTATACCAAAGCTTTGAACAACAAGGGGATTGTTCTTTATAAGTTGAAGAGATTTAAAGAGGCAATTGAATGTTTTGAAAGGGTTTTAGAAATTGAGGAGAACTACATCGCAAGGTATAACATGAACCTGATTATGAAGTTGTTGAACAAGGAGTAAATACGTGGTATGAGGTACAGGATAGGTGTTGATATATGTGGGACTTTCACGGACCTAGCATGTTTTGACAGGGAATCTAATACGTTTTCAGTTGTAAAGATACCGACGGATATAAAAAACCCAGTTAGGAGCGTTATAAGAGCAATTGAATATGCAGATATAGATTTAAATGATGTTGAAACGATAATTCATGCAACAACCCTTGGAACAAATATCTTTCTTGGACAAAAAGGTTTGAAAAAGCCGAAATTGGACTTGATAACGACTAAGGGATTCAGAGATGTGATAAAAATAGGTAGGCATAGAAGACTGTTCTCTGCTTTGGGAACATTTAGGAACTTTAAATCCCGAAGAAGTTCTCCCACATCCTGATTCGGTAGCTTTCAGGGGAATTGGCTCCCCACATCCTGACTTATAACCCACATCTCGCCCTTCAAGAGCTTTCGGGTATTTAATTGAATGTTCCTAATTTAAATTAAAAATATGTCGAACCCGAGTTATACGATCCTTTCTTCGAAAAGCCGAAGCCAATATTTTTGAGGAGGGACAGGTATGAGGTGAGGGGGAATAGATTCTCAAGGGAATGTAATTATACCTCTTGATGAGAAAGAGATGAAAAGGATAGCGGCTGAAATATGCAAAAAGAGATACGATGTGGTTACAATAGTATTTTTATACAGCTATATCTCTAATCTTTCTTCTCTATCAACGATAACCATGTTTATTCTGTCTGAGTTTAAGTCAAACAATGCCATCAACTTGCCGTTACAGAGTTCATAGAAAAACGTAGAAGTAAGCTTTTTAAATTCTTACTACTTATAGCTTGCGGAGATGAGCCTTAGCGATGAAGTCGATGAGCCAGGCGAGGTGGAGCGAAGGGAAATCCCGACGGGCGTTCGGTGAACTCGCTAAGCGGGGTAAGCCGGGCTCCCGTCGTAAATTCAGAGTATGAATGTTCATGTGAAAGTTAGATAAATTTTTACTAACTTACACATTTACTCGACTCCGTAAAAATCCTATTTTCTTGCTTTCCTTTAACCCGATTGACTTTCATCGATGCTAGGCGTAGAAAAGAGTAGCTGTGAGCGAGTATTTGTCGTGCAATTATCGGTGGATCTGCACATTAAAGTCTTATATACTTTGTGATCATAGTCTAATCTACATGGAAGTTATGTGCAACGGTGGAAGCGATACGGAATCAAAATTAACACCAATGATGAAGCAGTATTACAAGATTAAGGAAAAGTATAAGGATGCATTACTGTTCTTCAGGGTCGGGGACTTCTATGAACTTTTTGATGAAGACGCAAAGATAGCATCAAAGGAGTTGGGTATAGTTCTTACGTCAAGGGATAAGAAGACACCGATGGCGGGCGTTCCTCATCATGCAGTCTATCCGTATATAAAGAGATTGATAGAGAAGGGTTATAGGGTCGCGATATGCGAACAGGTAGAGGATCCTTCAAAGGCAAAGGGATTGGTGAGGAGGGAGGTAGTAAGGGTTATAACACCGGGCACGTTAATAGAAGAGGAGTTGTTGACTAAGGAAAACAACTATCTTCTCGGAATAGTTGAATATAAGGGTAAATATGGTCTGGCTTTTCTGGATATATCGACTGGAGAATTTTTTACAACCGTTGTGAACAGTAGAGATGACGTTATCGCTGAAGTTTTAAAGTATAACCCCGTGGAATGTATAGTACCTGAGGAATTCGATGAAGTCCTTCTCGATGAGATAAACAAGTCCATTAAAATAGTTCATAGAGTGGAAAATGAAAAGTTTTCCATTGAAAACGCTTTATCGGTATTAAAGCAGTCAATTCCACAGTTTGAAAGCCTTGAAATAGATGAGCAGTCGATAATGGCATGCGGAGCAGTCCTTAGTTATGTGAAAGATGCATTACTTCTGAAGAGTATAAGTCTGAGACTTCAGAAGTACTCCACAAGAGATTACATGGTTCTGGATTCGACAACTCTTAGGAATCTCGAGATATTTAGGAACCTTATAGACGGTACAAGAAGAGGGACGTTGATAGAAGTTCTTGATAAGACTGTCACCGCAATGGGAAGTAGATTGCTGAAGAAATGGCTTCAAAGACCTCTGCTCGATATAAATGAGATAGAAAGGAGACTTGATGCGGTCGAGGAACTTAAAGAAAAATCCTTTTTGAGGCACAGCATAAGGGACATACTTAAGGATGTCTACGACCTAGAAAGAATTGTCAGCAGGATTAACTTTAAATCTGCAAATGCAAGAGATCTTATAGCCCTAAAAAATTCTCTCAGATCTGTAGCAAATCTGAAGAGATTTAGATTTAATTCGAGAAAGTTATACGAGCTGATAAGTGAATTGGATGTGCTAGAAGATGTTTGCAGTCTAATCGATTCTGCAATAGTCGACAATCCTCCGCCAACACTTAAGGATGGTGGCATAATAAAGTACGGATTTAATGAGGAGCTCGATAGGTTAAAGGATATAAAAGAAGAAAATGAAAGGTTTATTAGGAGTATAGAAGAAAGAGAAAGAAGGAGAACGGGAATAGAAAATTTAAGGGTTGGTTATAATACCGTTATTGGATATTACATCGAGATACCGAAATCGAAGGCTAAAAACGTTCCAGACTATTATAGGAGAAAGCAAACGCTGACAAACGTTGAGAGGTTCACAATTCCAGAATTGGAGGAGAGGGAGGAGAAAATACTGGCCTGTGAGGAAAAGATAAAAAAGATTGAGTACGAGATATTTGAAAGAATTAGAGATGAGATTTCAAAACACGTCGAAAGGATAAAGGGTAGTGCAAACAAGATTGCGGAACTGGATGTTCTCGCAGCACTGGCCGAGGTTGCAACACTTTACAATTACGTAAGACCAAAGGTAAACGATGGCTATGCGATTGTTATAAGGGATGGAAGACATCCTACTGTCGAGCTCTCAACGAGGTTTGTGCCGAACGATGTCATACTTGACAGGGACAGCAAGATACTAATAATAACAGGTCCTAACATGTCTGGAAAGTCAACTTATCTGAGACAGGTAGCGTTGATAACGATTCTTGCACAAATAGGCAGCTTTGTACCAGCTAGTTATGCCGTGATAGGTATCGTCGACAGGATATTTACGAGAATAGGTTCGGTTGATGATATAACAAAGGGTTATAGCACATTTATGGTTGAAATGCTTGAAATAAGCAGGATATTAAAGAATGCGACAAGAAGGAGCTTAATACTGCTTGACGAGGTCGGGAAGAGTACAAGTACGAGGGACGGAATAAGTCTTGCATGGGCGATAATAGAGTACATCCATAATATAGATGCAAAAACACTGTTCGCAACACATTATCATGAGCTATCGGTGCTCGAAAACAGACTTGAGGGTGTAAAAAACTATCATTTTAAGATAATAGAAAAAGACGGTGAGATAGAATTCGATAGAAAGATAAAAAGAGGATCTTCACATGAAAGCTATGGAATAAAAGTCGCAAAAACTGCAAATCTTCCGGATGAGGTAATAATAAGGGCATATGAAGTCTTAAACGAATTTAAGCAGGATTTGGATAACGAGATGATCTCGTTTTTGAAACAAATATCTGAAATAGATGTTGTAAACATAACACCCATAGAAGCTTTGATAGAGTTGGACAAGATAGTGAGAAGATGCAAGGAGATTCTGAAGACTTAGAAAGGAAATTGAGAAACGTATTGAGAGAACTGAAAGAGGTAGGTAAGATATTCAAAAGTAGAACGATCGATAAGGCTATCGAAGATGTAAAAATTGCGATAAGAGAACTTCAGGAACTTAAAAGGAAAAGCTCTGAAGGTCTTGAGCATTACAACGCAAAGATAGTACTCTTGAACATGCTTTTAAAGGACAGCGGATCATTTTATTTGGAGGCCGAGCAGACAAAGCTATCAAAGATCGGCTACAGACCGGATGTTGTCATAATTAAGGATAAAGAGGTTATAATCTTAGAAATAGAAAGAGATCAGAGCAGAATGCTGAAAAAACTGAGAAAGTTAAAAAGGATATACGATAGAATTCTTCAGAGTCCAATTCTGACGGGAAGAAATCTAAGGATAATTTTCGGTATTACGTGCGAAAGAATAAACGACAGAATTCTCAATGTTGCTAAGGAAATAAATAACGTGGAGATCTACAAAATAAAGAATAATAAAATAAAAAGAATAATATAATTTATTATTCTTAAATTTAACATTTAGATGAATAAACGTTTATATCTTTGGTGTGAATCGGGATGCATGAGAACAATATACTGGGAGGATAATGCTGTAAAGCTGATAGATCAGACCTTGCTGCCAGAGGAGTTTAAAATAATTACATGCAGAACGGTCGATGAACTTGCAGACGCCATAAAGAGATTGGCTGTGAGAGGTGCACCGGCTCTGGAGGCAAGTGGTGGTTATGGAATTGCTCTGGCATGCTTTGAAAGAGACTTTAAGGATGTAAACGAAATGAAGGACTACATTAAGAAGAGAGCTGAGCTTCTAGCTTCAACGAGACCAACAGCCGTAAATCTTTTTTACGGAATAAAAAGGGTCCTGAATAAGGCTTTAAGCGGTAATGATATCGATGAAATAAGAGAAATCGCACTTAAAGAAGCTGAGAGGATTGCCAAGGAGGATGTGGAAAGAAATAGATTGATAGGTAAGAACGGTGCAAGACTTCTTGATGATGGAGACACAGTTCTTACGTACTGTAATACCGGAAGGCTTGCAACGGTCGATTACGGAACGGCGTTAGGGGTTATAAGAAGTGCTGTTGAGCAGGGTAAGTCCATTAAAGTCATAGCGTGTGAAACTCGTCCACTAAATCAGGGTTCTCGTTTAACGTGCTGGGAGCTCATTCGGGAAGGAATAGATATAACTCTGATAGCTGATAACATGGTTGGAATAGTTATGCAGAGGGGTATGGTCGATAAAGTAATAGTAGGTGCTGATAGAATAGTGAGGGATGCAGTGTTCAATAAAATAGGCACGTACACAGTTGCAATAGTTGCCAAAGAGCACAAAATCCCATTTTATGTCGCCGCACCGCTCACAACGTTCGACTGGGAGAGGACAATGAATGATGTTGTAATTGAGGAGAGGAGCAGAGATGAGCTTATATACTGTAATATCAGATGTAGGAGGACGCTGATAGCACCTGAGAATGTTAAGGTATTTAATCCGGCATTTGATGCAACACCTCTTGATTACGTTACCGCTTTAATTACGGAGAAGGGAGTAATTTATCCGCCATATGACGAGAATGTTCCGAGATTTTTGTAGTATTTCTCTAATGAAATGTACACAAAGATATATCGTTTTTTCCTTCTGGGTAAAATTTTATAAAACTGTTGCTTGCAAAACCTCGCTTTTCAAAGCGGGGATACGCAAGGAGGTGGTGGGAGGGGGCTGTTGGCGGTAGTTTCAAATGCCAGAAATTAGTCCAAATTTTCAAGGGGATGTTCCCCGTGGAGAAGGAAGTTCAAATCACAGTAGTTGGAAAAGTTTGGAATGCTAACAAGGGTAAGATTTTTGCTCTGAATAAGTGTTTAGATGAGTATTTCAAAGTAGTTAAGTTCTTCTTAAGCTTTAACTCAACATCAAAGACATACTTGCACAAGAATGGCTATGAAAAATCCAAACAACTGTTTAATCTCAACACAGCCTTGATACAGACGGCAAGAGATAAAGCTGTAGAAATCCTGAAAAGCTTCAGTGAGAAGAAGAAAGAAGGCAAGGTTAAAATGGAAAGACCTAAGCTAAAGAGGGTTTCAATCAGGTTCGACAAAAGATGTTACTCTTTCGCAAAGACTACCAATGTTCTAACACCGTATTGGCTAACTCTAAGCTTAAACAAGAGAACAAGAATATCGTTGCCAATTAGGTTTGGGAAGAGACAACAGAAGTTCATTGAGGAAGCTTTGCAAGGAAAATGGCAGTTCAGCACGGTAGAAATGGTAAAGCGAAACGGAAAATGGTATGTTCATTTCGTCCTTAAGGAAGAAGTAGAACTGATAGATGAACCAGAAACTTTCATCGGTGTGGATTTAAGAGTGGAATGTTGCTGTTGCAGTGGTAATCTCAAAGCATAATCCATCAAAACCTATAAAAGGACAATTCTGGAGCGAGCTAAGATTAGATACATCAGGGGAAGATATGCTCATATTCGAAGGAATTTGCAAAGGAAGAGGAGATTGGACTTGGTAAAGAGAATTGGAAGCAAAGAAGGAAGAATTGTGAATCAAATACTCCATACAATTGCGAAAGAGGTTGTCGAGTATGCTAGACAGTTTCCGAAACCAGTGATAGTAATGGAGAAGTTAAAGAATATTAGAGAAAACATGAATGGTTCTACTAAGTTAAACAGAAGGTTGCATGCTTGGAGTTTCAGAAAAATTCAAACCTATATTGAGTATAAAGCTAATTTAGAAGGAATTCCCGTCACGTATGTTAATACTAAGAACTCATCTAAAACTTGCCATAGATTTGGGCATGTTGCCCTAAAAGTTGAAGGTAGAGAGTTTAGGTGTCCTAAATGCGGTTTGGTATATAATCGTGATTTAAACTCTGCAATTAATCTAGCCCGCTCCTTAACGAGAGGAGCGGGATGGGGCTGTCGTGAGTCAGTCCTGAACTCCCGTATGAAGTCGTCTGCTGTAAAGGCGGATGAAACGGGAGAAGCTCCGCACTTCAGTGCGGAGTAGCTCACCAAGATAGAAATTGGCAAAACATTCGAAGTTCTTAAAGCTCTAAATGTGTGTTAGGAATATCAAAGTTTTCACGATATAACACTAAAAAACTTGAAATGCGCGGGCCGGGATTTGAACCCGGGCTAACGCCTCGGAAGGGCGTTGTCCTACCAGGCTAGACTACCCGCGCTCAATAGTACTAATCAAGAACTATTTAAAAACATTTCGGAAGAAAATTTTATTTTTCAAATTTAATTTGTAACTAATATGGTAGTCGGATGGGATGCTACCCATGGTGAATTTACAATTGAGGATTATTACTACTTTTCAAAACTTAAAAGATATGCCGAAAAAGAGGGAATTGAGATATATGAAGTAAAAAGGTTTTGTGAGCTGGATGAGTATGATGTAATAGTTTTTAACTATCCGGAGAAGGATTTTAGAAATTGGGAAATAAGGAAGATTCTAAGGTGGATAAAGCTTGGAAAAAGGGTTATATTTGCGTCTTATTATGGTAACATGGATCTCGTAAGTGATAGAATAAATAAAGTACTCGCGAAGATAGGTGTAAGAATCAGGATAAATAATGATGTTGTTATAGATCCCGAAAACAACAACGGTGATGTACTATTTCCAAAGGGGATTTACAGGGAATATACGGTTGTCATGCCTTGCTCTTCGTCGATCTCGTCAAAAAACGGTGTTTTAATTCGATCGTCCGAAAAGGCAGTGAGTCACCCGACCGGATTGAGAAGACCTGTGCTGGGGATAAAGTTGAGAATCGGTGGAGAGTTGATAGTTCTGGGAACATGCGTCTTCTGGGATAACTATTCAATAGATTTTGAGGACAACAGAATTCTGGCGCTTGATTTACTCAGATATGAATTCTAAAATGTGTTTTAATTTAAAAACAGATATCATAAACGTAATCAACACCTATACCTTAGACAAATGGGATTACCCATGCTAATTCAGGCACTGAGAGAGATAGGAATTCGGGAACTCAATGAGCTTCAGAGGAGTGTTATACCGAAGATAGAAAGGGGTTTGGATATACTGATAGTAGCTCCTACCGGTAGCGGTAAAACAGAGTGCGCTGTGATCCCAATCTTTAAGAAAATGCTGGATATGAAGCCGGAAGGAATTACTCTCCTTTACATAACACCGTTGAGAGCTTTAAACAGGGATATAATCAAAAGAATTGAAAGACTGGCAAAAATTCTTGGGTTCAGCGTTGCCGTAAGGCATGGAGACACTTCAGAATTCGAAAGACGAAGGCAATCGTTAAAGCCACCACAAATTCTAATAACCACACCTGAAACATTTCAACTGTTGTTTTTGGGAAAAAACCTCAGAAATTCCTTAAAAAATGTCAGATTTGTAATAATAGATGAAATACATGAAATAGCAGAATCTAAAAGAGGTACTCAGCTCTGCGTTGCACTTGAAAGGCTTAGGGAGTTATCAAATTTTCAGACGATAGGTCTATCAGCAACAATAAAAAATGTAAGAGATGTTGCAGAATTTTTCAAAATAAAGAATGTATTCATTTGGAATGGTAACAAGAGGTATGAATTCAAGGTCTTAAAAGTCGAGGATGAGGTAAAATACATCGCCGAGCTAATTGACAGATATGATTCAGCCCTTGTATTCACGAACACTAGACAAATGGCAGAAGCTCTGGGATTAAAACTTAAAGAACTCTTGGATGTGGAGGTCCATCACAGTTCTCTATCTAAGGAAGTTAGGATAGATAGCGAGAGAAAATTCATGAACAGGGAGATAAGGGCACTTGTCTGCACATCTTCAATGGAATTGGGAATAGATATAGGACACGTGGATGTAGTTATACAGTTCAACTCTCCTAGAGAAGTTCGAAGATTAATTCAGAGGGTTGGAAGAAGTGGTCATAAACTGGACAGAACATCTATCGGATATGTAATCGCATCCAATTTTGACGAAATTCTCGAATCATGGGCAATTGTTAAGAGAGCTGAAAGGAACGAAATTGAAGAAACAATTCTCTACAAAAACTGCTTAGATGTTCTGGCAAATCAGATAATCGCAATGGCATTGGAGTACGGAGAAATAGATGTTAGGAGATGTTATGAAATAATAAGGAGGTCAAAACCATTTGAAGATTTGGACTTTGAAGTTTTTATGGAAATATGTGAATTTCTTAATAGGGAGAAATTGATAGTATTAAGAGATGGCAGTATAAGGTCAACGAAGAAATCTAGAGTTTATTTTTACAACAACATATCCATGATTCCCGATGAGAAGAAACTGGAAGTAATCGATATAACATCCGGTAAAAGAATAGGTTATCTCGATGAGAGCTTTATCTCCTGCTTTGATGGACAGGTATTAACGATAAAGGGGGAGCTTTGGAGGGTTGTGGGAATAGATAAAAACGTTAAGGTTGAACCGGTTAAGGCGGAGGGTGTAATTCCCTCATGGACTGGTGAGGAAATACCTGTTCCGTTTGAGGTTTCACAGGATGTTGGGAGGATAAGAAAATGGATTTCCTCAATGTTAAATGTCCTGAAAAGGGAGGAAATCATAGAAATAATTAAGAAGGAGTTTAAAACTAATCATGATGCCTGCGTAGAAGTTGTTTCCAAGATAGAACAACAGGTTAAAGAGGGATTTATAGTTCCGACGGACAATCACATAACGATCGAGGGCGATGGACAGGTCGTAATAAACTGCTGTTTTGGACATAAGGTTAACGAAACGTTAGGAAGGATAATAGCGCTTTTTCTGCCAAAGGCCCAAATAGAGGTTGATCCCTATAGAATTAAGATATGTCCCGCAAACGCCTGTGAGATAGAAAGGATATTGAGATCGATTAGACCAGAATTTGTTGAATACCTTGCAGAAAAATCTTTAATCGATACGAGACTACTTCAATGGAAAATAATAAATGTAGCAAAGAGATTCGGATATTTGAGAAAAGATGTAGATTTATCTAGAATTAATATTAAAAATCTTGTATTAAAGCTAAAAAATACCCCCATATATCATGAGGCCGTCAACGAGATATTTCACGATAACATGAATGCAAGGCTGACGAGAGAAATCCTTGAGAGGATATGGAATGGGGAGATAAGGATTTCCGTTTTCAACGATTTAAGTCCAATTTCAAGGATATTTCAGTTCAAGGTCAGAGATCTAATAGCAAGGAGAGATAAAACAGTTCTGGATGCGTTTAAAAAAAGACTTGAAGAGGAGGAATGTATACTGTATTGCCTGAACTGCGGATCTAAGATTAGGACTAAGATCAAGTTCATAAGAAATCTGGAGTGTATAAGATGCGGATCGAGATTGGTAGCATGCATAAATGCTAGAAGGAGGATAGAAGAATTCGATAAAAAGGATCTGTTTAGAATTGCAAATCTAGTTATGTGCTACGGCTTAAAAGCAGTTTATGCTATGAATACGTACGGAATAGGAATAAATACCGCAGCAAAAATACTTTCGAAACCCTTTAAGGATGATGATGAATTTTTTAGAAAACTGCTTGAGACGGAAAAGAATTTTATAAGGACGAGGAGATTTTGGAGCTGATCTTTTCTCCTATTTTTACGACCTCTCCAACGACTATTAAAGCTGGCCCCCTTACTTCCTTCTCAACTATATCAGCTATATTTCTGAGATTTGAAAAAAATACCCTCTGATCTTTTAACGTTCCATTTTCGATTACAGCCACAGGTGTATCTGGATCCTTTCCGAGTTCTATTAGCCTTTTGCAAATCATCCTAATTTTATCTCTTCCCATTAATATAACTATTGTACCGTCTAAAGCCGATTTGCCTATATCCTCGAGGTTTCTCCCGGTTATTACGAATATGCTTGAGGATATGTTTGGATGTGTTAATGGAATTCCGGCATACGTTGGGACTGCATTTATTGAAGTTAAACCCGGAATTATTTCAAATGGAATTTTGTTCCTAGCAAGAAACTCTGCCTCAACACCTCCTCTACCGTATATAAAAGGATCTCCACCCTTCAGTCTTACTACTATTTTTCCCATGCTAACAAACTTCTTCATTAACTCGTTTATCTCATTCTGTCTTTCCTCCCCACTCTCTTTGTTCTCTTTTCCGACATATATTAGCTTTTTGTTCATTTTTTTCAGCATTTCTACCATTTCTTTTCCTATGAGCCTATCATAGAGTATTACATCTGCTTTTTCAATTACTTTTAATGCTTTAATTGTTAAAAGTTCTGGATTTCCTGGGCCAGCACCAACAATATAAACTTTTCCAGTCATTTAATCACCTTTTTTAAAAAAGCTCTAAGATATATCTAAAAATTTTTTCTCAAACGATTTAAAAATTAAAAACAAAATTTTATGAAATTAAATTTCGAAAATCTTATATATGGTTAGCAATAAGATGAATACGGATTATTAGGGGGTGAATAAATGACTGAAGTAGAACTACCTGAGACACCTTTACTTGATGAATTAGAAAAAGGACCATGGCCTTCATTTGTAAAAGAGATTAAGAAAACGGCGATTGAGCAGGAAAAGGCAATGAAAGCGGGAAAGAAGATAAAGCTACCCGGTGCTGCTAAGGGATTGCTAAAGGTTCTAGAGCTTTCATATAAGGATAAGAGAACGCATTGGAAGCATGGTGGTATTGTATCAGTTATAGGATACGGTGGAGGAGTTATCGGTAGATACTGTGATCTTGAAGATAAGGTTCCAGAAATATGGCATTTCCACACATTGAGAGTTAACATGCCTGCCGGCTGGTTCTATACAACTAAGGCTGTTAGGGGAATATGTGATGTGTGGGAGAAGTGGGGATCTGGTTTAACAAACTTCCACGGTTCTACGGGTGATATAATCCTGCTTGGAACAAAATCCGAATATCTGCAGCCAACTGTCAACGCCTTGGCATATCTCGAGACACCATTCGACTTAGGTGGATCTGGTTCGGCTTTGAGAACACCTTCAGCATGTATGGGACCGGCCCTGTGTGAGTTCTCATGCTACGACACACTAGCCCTCTGCCACGATCTGACAATAACATATCAGGAAGAGCTACACAGACCGATGTGGCCATATAAGTTCAAGTTCAAGTGTTCAGGATGTCCGAACGACTGTGTTGCCGCTAAGGCAAGAGCTGACTTTGCAATAATCGGAACGTGGAAGGATGAAATACAGATTGATCAGGATGCCGTTAAGGAGTATGCGAAGATAATCGACATCGAGGAACACGTCGTAAAGAAGTGTCCGACAAAGGCCGTAAAGTGGGATGGAAACAGATTAGAGATAGACAACAGGGAGTGCATAAGATGCATGCACTGCATAAACGTAATGCCGAAGGCTCTAAAGCCAGGTAAGGAGAGGGGTGCAACGATACTAATTGGAGGTAAGGCGCCATTCGTTGACGGTGCAGTAATCGGATGGGTTGCAGTTCCATTCATACCAGAGAAGGAGTTGCATGACAAGGTAAAGGAGATATCAGAAGCTCTATGGGAGTGGTGGGACGAGGAAGGTAAGTACAGAGAAAGAGTGGCAGAGCTAATATGGAGAAAGGGTATACAGGAGTTCCTCAAGGTCATTGGGCAGAAAGCTGATGTTAGAATGGTTTGGGTTCCAAGAAATAACCCGTTCATATTCTGGCATGAGTTGTTAGAGGAGGAGTAGAGGGGGGTGTTTCTTGTGGTTGCACAGGAAGCTGAGAAGGAATGGGAGGAAACTGTAGAACCAAAAATACTTTTTGGACCTCCACATTATGAAATAATGCTGCATCCGGTTATTAAGAAGAACTATGGAAAGTGGAAGTACCATGAAATGGTAAGACCTGGCGTCTACAAGAGAGTGTCTGAAACAGGAGATGTTCTCTATGTTGTCAGATTCGGTACACCGAGATTACTAAGCATATACACTGTTAGAGAAATCTGTGATATTGCAGATAAGTATTCAGATGGTTACTTGAGATGGACTAGCAAATATAATGTCGAGTTCTTCCTCACAGATCCAGAAAAGATCGAGCCACTGATTAAAGAGGTTGAAGAAAGGCTGGGATTCCCATGCGGTGGAACTAGAGACACAACGTTAGCTAAATACTGCCTGTCCAATGTCACGCATACTCAGGGATGGATCCACTGCCACACGCCAGCGACAGATGCATCTGGAATAGTTAAGGCATTAATGGATGAGTTGTACGACTACTTCACAGATCCAAAGCTGCCAGCTCTTTGCAGGATTTCACTGGCATGCTGTGGAAACATGTGTGGAGCTGTACACGCATCGGACATATCCATGGTCGGTGTTCACAGAAAGCCGCCGAAGATAGATGACGATGCTGTCAGAAGGACTTGTGAAATACCGTCAACAGTTGCCGGATGTCCAACGGGAGCAATAAAGCCTGATATGAAGAGGAAGACTGTAATTGTGGATCTCAAGAAGTGCATGTACTGTGGAAACTGTTACACCATCTGTCCAGGAATGCCTCTGTTCGATCCAGAAAACGATGGAGTTGCAATACTTGTAGCAGGTAAGGTATCCGATGCAAGGTATCCGCCGCAGCTATCAAAGGTCGTAGTTCCCTGGATACCGAACAACCCGCCGAGATGGCCGGAAGTTGTACAAACGGTTAAAAGAATTCTTGAGACTTGGGCTACTCATGCAGAGAAATATGAGAGAATAGCTGAATGGGTTCACAGAATCGGCTGGGAGAGATTCTTCGAGCTAACTGGCCTAGAATTCTCAGAGAAATTACTCGAGGACTATGTAAGAACGCCCTATTTCTACACGACTTACAGGACGTCCGCCGCGTTCAAGTGGTGAAAAGTTAATATACCTATTTAACTAATTTTTAATTGGTGGTGTTATGGCAGAAGAAATGAGTAAGGAAGAGTTAAAACAGAAGGTTTTAGAATACCTTTCAAAGAAGCCTTGGCAAACTAGAGATCTTGCAAAGGTTTTGAGAGTTAAGAAAAAGGAAATTGATAAGATCGTACTTGAATTAATTGAAGAAGGAAAGGCCGATTATTGGTCAACTGGGTCGACAACTTATGTAGCTTCTAAAGAGAAGGTTTTAGAAATAGAACAAAAGAGATCGCATATGGTTCAGGAAGAGGAGTAGATGGTTAAATATTTTCCCTATTTTTATTTTTAATTTCATACCTCACAGTTGTATGTACTTTTAAGTGCCCTCTAAAAATAAAAAGATTTAAATACTCGCTAAATCAGCAATAAAAGGGTGATAACATGGTTGAGATTAAGGTAGATCCAGACAAATGCGACGGTTGCGGAGAATGCATAGGAGTCTGCCCTGGTGAAGTATATGAAATAGGTGAGGATGGAAAAGCTCATCCAGTAAGACCAGAAGACTGCCAGGAGTGCTGCTCCTGTGTAGAAACTTGTCCAAATGGTGCCATTTGGGTAGATATCTGCGAGTAGCCCTTTAATTTTTTATTTTATACTATTATTTTAATGAAAATTTTTAATTCGTTAATAATCGAATTAAAATTCGTTAAGCTTATAAATCAATAGTGGTAGTACATATATGGACAATATCGTCAACGCTTTGAGAGACAAGATTTCTGGTGATATAGTTTTTTCCGATAACCCTGGAAAAACTATGAAAAAGTGGAGAAAGATATTTGAGATTTCTCAAAAGGAGCTTGCTGAGAAGTTGAGAATTTCTCCTTCTGTAATAAGCGATTATGAGAGTGACAGAAGGAAATCCCCTGGAATATTTTTTATAAGGAAATTCATAGATGCGATGCTGGAAATCGATAAGGATAGAGGTTATAAGGTTGTTTCGAAGTATAGAGATATGTTGAGTGGTCTGAAGCTTGATGTGATAATAGACATGAGGGAATTTGAGGAATCCCTAGATGTTGAAACCTTTGCTAGATTACTGGACGGAGTAATTATAACGGAAAGCGACAGGTACATAAACGGATATACGATTATAGACAGCATAAATGCGATTCTGTCCTTAAATGCATTCGATTTTTATAAGCTATACGGATACACGACGGAGAGAGCTCTGATATTCACGAAGGTTTCAAGTGGTAGGTCGCCGATGGTTGCTGTAAGGGTTGCAAACCTCAAGCCCACTGCGGTAGTTCTTCATGGACTTGAAACAGATAAGATAGATAAAATTGCAATAAAAATAGCTGAAATTGAAAAGATTTCTTTAATTTCTACTCAAATTCCGATAGAGGAGATGATAAAAAGGCTTAGGAGTGTAAGATAATGGTGGGTATTGTTTCTTACGGGACGTATATCCCGAGGTATAGGATAAGGGTTGAGGAGATAGCGAGGGTATGGGGTGAAAACGGCGAAGTGATAAAAAGTAGCTTGGGTGTGAATCAGAAATCGGTGGCAGATTTCGATGAAGATACAGCAACTATATCAGTGGAATGTGCAAGGGAGGCACTTAAAAGATCTAAAATCGATCCAAGGGAAATAGGAGCTGTGTTTGTTGGCAGCGAATCTCATCCTTATGCAGTAAAACCTACAGGTACGATAGTAGCTGAAGCTTTGGGGATTGGAAATGAGTACTTCTGTGCAGATCTCGAATTTGCATGCAAGGCTGGAACGGCAGGAATGCAGATATGTATGGCAATGGTTAAGGCCGGAATGATCAAATATGGGATAGCGATTGGTGCTGATGTAAGCCAGAGCAGGCCTGGAGATGCTCTGGAATATACGGCCAGTGCCGGAGGAGCTTGTTTCATAATCGGTAACAATGAAATAGCGGAAATAGAGGGTACGTATTCATTTACAAGCGACACTCCTGACTTTTGGAGAAGGGAGGGTATGCCGTATCCATCTCACGGTGGAAGGTTTACAGGTCAACCTGCCTATTTCAGACACATAGTCTCAGCTACAAGAGGTTTAATGGAAAAACTCGGACTAAAACCTTCAGATTTTAAATACGTCGTATTTCATCAACCCAATGCAAAATTCCCGATCAGAGCTGCAAAAATGCTTGGATTTAGCGTTGAGCAGTTAAAACAGGGTTTAGTTGTGTCGCATATAGGAAATACTTATTCAGGTTCTTCTTTGATAGGTCTAGCAGCTGTTCTTGATGTTGCGAATCCGGGAGATAGAATTTTAATAACTTCATACGGATCCGGAGCTGGAAGCGATGCTTTTTCACTTATCGTCACCGATAGAATAGAGGAGTTTGAAAGAAAACCAACTGTATGGGATAAGATTGCACAGTGCGAGTATATAGACTATGGATTATATGTGAAACTTAGGAGGAAGATCAAATTTGGATAATGACCGGAAGTATTTGCAGCAGTGGGAACGAAGTATAATTATAAATAATTATTATATAAAGATCATGATGAGGTGTGCGGTATGAGGAGAGTGGCGATAATCGGTGTTGGATGCTCGAAATTTGGTGAGCTATGGGATATGAGTTTCAGAGATATAGTTCTGTCGGCAGGTGTCGAGGCCTTGGAGGATGCAGGATTGGAGGGAAAGGAGATAGAAGCTCTATACATAGGAAACATGAGTGGAGGTAGATATCTGGCACAGGAGCACATATCAGCTCTAATAGCTGATTATGCTGGTTTAGCAGAATTGCACATCCCTTGTACAAGGATCGAAGGGGGAGACGCAAGCGGAGGTCTTGCATTAAGACACGCTTACATTGCCGTTGCATCTGGAATGCATGATATAGTCATTGCAGCTGGTGCTGAAAAGGTGACAGATGTTGGAAGCGAGGCTGCAATGGACATTCTTTCATCTTCAGCTGATAGGGAATGGGAGGTTTTTAATGGAGCTCATCTACCCGCTCTTTTTGCTATGATTGCCAGATTGCACATGGAGAGATATGGAACAAAGGAGGAGGATTTGGCGCTGATAAGTGTAAAAAATCATAAAAACGCAACGTTAAATCCAAAAGCACAGTTTAGGAGGGAGATAAGTTTAGAAGTCGCTTTGAATTCTCCGTATGTTGCAGAACCTCTAAGACTTTTTGACTGTGCATCGATCTCGGATGGTGCATCGGTTGTAATACTGGCAAGCGAAGAAATTGCGAAAAAATACACGGATACACCTGTTTACATCAAGGCATGTGTACAAGCAAGCGATTACTTTGCATTGCATAGTAGAAGGGATATAACAACAATGGATTCTGTAGTTTACGCAGCAAAACAGGCCTATAAGATTGCAAAAATTGAGCCAAAGAATGTAGACGTTGCTGAGGTTCACGATTCCTTCACAATTGCGGAATTAGTAGCGTATGAGGATTTAGGATTTACAGAGAAGGGAAAGGGTGCAGAATTGATAAGAGAGGGTGTAACTGCACTGGACGGGGACTTACCGGTAAATCCGTCGGGTGGTTTGAAGGCTTGCGGCCATGCAATGGGAGCGACCGGAATAAGACAGGCAGTTGAGATAGCATTGCAGTTAAGAGGTGATGCGGGAAAGAGACAGGTAGATGCTGAGATTGGATTGGCCTTGAATATCGGAGGTACTGGTGGTACGGCTGTTGTTACGATTTTTGAAAGGTGATAGACATGCTGCCGAGGTTTTGGAGGAAGATTAGATATAGATACAATTTGATCGGAACCTATTGCGAAAACTGTAAGAGCTACTATTATCCACCACGAAATCTCTGTCCGAAGTGCAGAAGAAAGGGAAAGATAAGGGAGGTTCAGTTAAGTGGGATGGGAAGGGTTGTAAGCTATTCGGTTGTCCATGAAGCGCTGGAAAGCTTTAAGATGTTAAAACCATATGTTATCGCGCTGATAGAGCTGGAAGAGGGTGTGAGGATTACAGCCCCATTAGCTTGCAATCCAAAAGACGTAAAGATAGGGATGAAGGTTAAAGCAGCGTTCAGAAGCTTTGGAGAGGAGGGAGAGGACGGGATAATATACTATGGAACAAAATTTGTACCGGTTACCTAAAGAGTTTTCTAAGTATGTCAAGTTTACCCAGCTTTATTTCTTCAAATATTTTAAATGCGTCATCCTTTGGTACCTTCAAATACTTTGAGATCAAAAACGGTAAATCTGTAATTTTCTTGTAACCTATTCTCTTAAGGGAATTTATTGCCTCAATTTTCACGTCAAAGCTCTCATCTTTTAATGCCTCGACAAGCGGAGGTATCACACTTTCATCTCCTACTATCCCAAGTACTCTTACAGCCTCTTTCCTGACCTCAGCATTTTCATCCATCTTCAGAACTCTTATCAGATGTTCTATTGCCTCATTCGCCTTTAACTCACCCAATGCCTCAATAGCCTTCTTTCTGATCATATAGTCCTTATGATCGAGAGCCTTTATGAGTCCCCTAACATCTCTTTTTTCTTTAAGTTTTTCTATATTTGGCTTAAAAAATTTGAATAACATAGATATCACTACTCTTTTTCGATCTTCTTTTCCAATTCTTCAATCTTTTTTATATACATATGCGGAATACTTGCAAATGCAAGCAGTATCTCCTTATGGGCTCTCAATAAATGTCTTCCAAAGTCGCTGCGAATTAAGTCCTCAGGACTCGGAAACTTTATCCTTATCTCTCTCATAATCGATTATACAATACACGAATATATGATGTTTTCGCTCAAAAAAATTATTTATTATTTATAGAAAAATATGATATAAAGTTAATTCATATGAGCTTTGGGCAATATCATCCCTTTAGGTATTCGATTATGGATAATATTATCATTTTTGAGAACTGAACGACACCTTCGCTCTCACTCACTACACAGATCTTAAGTTTGTTCATGAATATAAATGCGACTTTTTCATCATCAAATACTAGAAGTCCATGGTAGAAGTCCTTAAATCTTTCTATTATGTTTTTAACCCTTTTAAACTCATATCTTTCGGCATTCTTTACGACATGTGGATTAGATGATATTACAACCAATTTGCACTTTGCCTGATTCAGTAGATCTGCCAATTCATCTGAAATGTAGGATATAAGAGCTATAATCATCTCTCTCGACTCCATTATAAGATCCTTAAGTCTTTTCACAGCTAGATCTCCTCTGTAAATTATAACCTCCTCAATTCTTTCCCTTTCAACTTTGGGTAATTCTTTTCTTAAAATTTCAAGACCTTCAATGACCTTCTTTGAAAGAATAGATATTATGTCGTCTGTGTTGATTGCCTTAAATTTTAAGGGTTTTCCAAATGATTCAACAAGACCCTTCGAGATTAGGGAGTTCATGACATCGTAAACGGAAGTTCTCGGTATTCCGCTTAAATTTGATATTTCTTTAGCCGTTAAAATTCCTTTTGACAGTAATACAATCAGAGCCTTTGCTTCGTATTCGCTCAGTCCGAAAAATTTGAGGGTCTCTATTAATTCCATTGTTAGATATCTGCCACATAAGATTTAAATAATCTTTCGTTGTTCTAACTACGACGAGGTGATGTCATGGCAAATCCGATCAAGCCGTTACAGCTCATATTAATCGTCGCGATATCTATGATAATATTAACGAATGCATACGCGCTCAGGTATGAAGAAAAGCCAAATATAACGGCATATATAGCTGGATCGAATTATTTGGATAGGGGTGATCAGATCATAAATATTGTCGTCTACAACTCGGCTGAAAGAAAAAAGGTTCACTACTTTGATGAGGAGGAGTCAAGCTTTTTTTCTCAGAATGAAAACATGCTTTTTACAGCCTATAACGTTGAAATAGAACTTTTGGATAACGAATATATAAAGGTTAGAACACCTGTTCAGAGCATACCAGCTTTGCAACCATTTCAACCTGTAAATTTGATGTTTTTCGTTAAAGTCCTCGACAATGCGAGTGCAGGTGAATACAAGCTAAATCTGAGGGTTAAATTCGACATAATATACGATTTAAGCTATCTCGATATGTATACACCTAGACTTGTTCCTGTCAAGAAGACTGTTCAAAACGGAAATGAGACCGTTGAGTACGAATATGCATCTAAAGTTGAAAAATATAAAATAAAATATAAAACAATTGAATACATAATACCCCTTACGGTTTATATTAAAGAAAAGGATGTCAGAATTGAGATTGTAAGTATCACAACTGAAAACATGATTGGAAAAGGAAAGGGTAAGATAACAGTTAAGATAAGAAATATCGGAGAGAAAACCGCGAAAAATGCCTATTTAATACTTGAAACACCGTTCAAACGAAAATCAGCAGTCTCTGGATTAAAGTACATGCAAATGGTTCCCTCTTCAGTGCCTGCGCAGATGCTGGCTGGGCAGCAAATGCCAGTATCTGCAGCAGTTATGCCATCGCAGACAGTATCATCAACTGCGATATCCCAGGCTTCTTACTATATCGGTGATCTTGAGCCTGATGAAACTGTTGATGCCACGTTTTACGTTAACGTAGATACGAAAGACGAGGGTGTTTATCCGTTTAAGGTTAAAGCGATTTACTTGGATGAGTATGGAAACGTCAAGGAGAGTAACGAGGTATCGTTTGGGGTCTATGTTGCCAGAGCACCTGATTTCATTGTTAAATCCGTTAAAAGTACAGTGTTTGTGAACTCAAAGGGAACACTTGAAGTTCTGTTCACGCCGACTGTTGATTTAAAAGATGTAAGCGTTTATCTTAGGACTGAGCAGCCGATTTCTGCATTAAGCGCTGAGTACTACGTAGGAGATGTTAAGGCTAACCGTGAATACACGGCTGTATTCAAGATAAAGTCTTCAAAGGAGGCAAAACCTGTAGAGTATCCGGCCGAGCTTATATTCAAGTATAAATCCCTTAACGAGTACTTCGAAAGCGATCCGGTCAGAATAGGCATCAAGGTTCATCCAAAAATGAGATTTGAAGTTCACACGAGCTCACCTCCGAAGATAGAAGCAGGAAAGGAGGGAATTGTAACCTTTATAATCAAGAATACCGGTAACTTCACGATAAGAGATGCAATCGCAAGACTAACAATAGTCGATCCTTTCTCCTCAACTGACGATACGGCGTATATAGGAACTCTGAGACCTAACGAGAGTGCAGTAATAAGGTTTAAGCTAAAGGTTGATTCGGATGCGACACCAAAGGTATACGGATTAAATCTGGAGGTAAAGTACAGGGATCCCGAGGACGAATGGGTTGTGAGTGAACCGATCAAGGTGGCTGTTGAGGTTACAAAGCCTAAGATCCCATACGGATTAATGGCTATTGCTCTTGTGATAATTGCTGTAATAGGAGCGATTGTCTATAGGAGGTACAGGAGATAATGTTTGAAGATTTCTTGAACTATGTATCCAAACTTATCATTAAGAGATCTAGGCTTATAATACTTTTAACGGTATTAATACTGTTAGCCTCCATTATATCCGCGTTAAACATTAAATTCGGTGTTACTCCGTACAAGGATCTGTTACCTGTGGGCGATAAGGTTTATGAGAGGTATGAACTTTACCAGAAGGATTTTAAGATCAGTGAAAATAATGTATTCATTTTTATAAAAGATGAAGATGTAATAAATAAGGAAGTATATGAGTATATGTACGAGTTAGGAAAGAATTTAAAAAAATTGGAGGGTGTTAGCAGTGTAGTATCTCCTGCATCAATCGTAATGAATGTTTACAATGGTTTGCCCGATGATGAGCTACTGCTGGAGCTTATGAGTTATGAACTCGCATCCGACTTATTACCGTCCAGTTCGACAGCCGTAATGATCGGTCAGATATCCATGATGAGTGAAGAGGAGCAGAACGTACTTGCAAAACAAATAGAGAGAGTGATAGAGTACACACCAAAACCCAACGGTATTATTACGGAGGTTACAGGCATTCCCATGCTTTACATACAGATAATGGAATGCATAAGGAAGAGTCTGGGCATAACGACTACTGCATCGATAATTCTCATGATTTTAATACTGATAGTAATGTTCAGCGGTGTTGTCAGGAGAAAGATAACAGCCTTTATGCCCCTGACGATTTCTGTTTTCTCTGTAATAGTAATAATTGGTTTGATACCAGTTTTTGGACTGAAGATGACAAGTCAGATCTCTGCAATTTTACCCATACTCATCGGTCTGGCAATTGAATACGGTGCACAGATACAGAACAGGTACGAGGAGGAGAGGATTGAGGGTAGGAGTAAGGATGAGGCCGTGACTTTGTCGATAACCAAGACGGGTTTGGCAGTTATAATGGCAATGCTTACTACGGTGATAGGTTTTATGTCCATGACGTCTACACGAATTCCAAGACTCTCGTGGTTCGGAATTCTGATGTCACTCGGATTGGTCATCGCTTACTTTTTTTCCATAACGTTCTTACCGGCAATTCTGAAGATAACGGATAAAGAAGAAAAAAAGAGTAGAGATAAGAAATTAAAAAAGGAAACAGGAGTTCTTGAAAAGGTATTGATAATAATTTCTAATTTCACGTCTTTAAACCCAAGAAAAATCCTGATTTTGGCATTGATAATAATAATATTCGGTGCATATGCAAATACTCAGATAAAGCTTGAAACTGATACCAGGAAATATTTTCCACAGGAAATTCCCGCGATGGTTAGATTTAAGGAGCTTGAAAGGGTTGTGGGAGGTCAGTACATATTTATTCTGGTACTAAACATTGATGAGCTTAACTCCGAAACATTAAAGAGGTCAGATGAATTAGCAGAATACATTCTCAAAAAAGAGGATCTCATTTACGATTATGAATCACTCTCAACCCTTATAAAGAAATTTACAGGGAGCTTGCCCGACGATGATGCGGTATTATTGAGGGTTATTGAGAAAATACCCAAGGAGCAATTGAACAAGTACTATTCTGGTCATTCGCTTGCAATTTACTTTAAAACAAATGCAAACACACATGATAAGAGGGTAAATCTCTGGAAAAGCCTGGAACATGATATGAGATTCTTTAGCTGGTACGAGGGTTATTATATAACGGGAAGAAGCGTAGTTATGACCGAGCTTGGCCAAATAATGCTTAGCAGTCAGTTTACGATGACAATGGTCGCCTACGCACTCATAGTATTGTTGCTGTTCGGTATTTATCGCTCGATCATAAGGGCTGTTGTTCCGCTTATCGCTATAACAACGGTGATAGGTGTCATAAACATGTTCATGTTTTCGTTTGGGATAAAACAAACGATAATATCGATAGCTTTAAACGCCATAATCTTGGGACTCGGAATCGATTTCTCAATTCACATAACCGAGAGGTATTTTGAAGAAAGGCAGAAGTTTTCATCGATAGATTCAGTGAGAAGGACTATAGAGAGAACTGGAAAGGCAATAGTTACATCGGCTTTAACGATGGCAGGAGGATTTGGTGCTTTAATGCTTTCGGACTTTCCAGCTCTTAGAGACTTTGGATTTCTGGCATTTGTTGCGATAGTTTTCAGTCTGATATCTGCCCTAACAATAGTACCGGCATTCTTGATGATTGCTGAAAGGTTTAAGATTCCCTCAAAGGGTGTTATGCATGATTAAACGCCCAAGAACTGTACTGTCTCTTGTTGTAATTATAACTCTGATTCTTATGTATTCCGCTCATAACATAAAATTTGAAAGGGGATTGGAGACATACATGAGCAAAGAAAGTAAAGTCTATATAAATTATAAACATTACATAAAGAATTTTAGGGCTTATGAGAGGGTTTACATTTTCCTAAAATCCGACGACGTTCTGAGCAGGGATAATCTTGAATACATGCTCGAACTTGAAGATGCGTTGAAAGGGATAGAATACGTCGACGAAGTTATTTCCCCTGCATCCATCGTCTATAAGAGACTCGGATATATACCCGATGACAGAAGACTTGTTAAGGATGTTCTGAAGGATTGCGATTGCCTGATATCGGATTCATTTGCGATCGTAACGGTTACAATTAATACCGATAATGAGGAGAAACTCGAAGAAGTTGCAAGACAGATAGAAACAATTACAGATTTTATTCCAAAACCTCATGGGTTAAGTGTACAGAAAACGGGTAGTGTGTTCTTGTGGTATCAGATAAAAAAGGAGATGTCAAAAAGCCTAGGTATTATGATGGCAGTATCAATAACCCTAATGGTACTGATCCTATTTTTCACGTTTAAAACTGTTGTAAGGAGAAAGTCCTTTGCATTTCTTCCTCTCATCATATCAATTCTCTCTGTCATATACGTATTCGGATTAATGCCCATACTCGGAATTCCCATGACCGAACTAACACACGGTGCCCTTCCGATTTTAATCGGTTTGTCAATAGATTATGCCGTCCAGCTACAGAACAGATATGAAGAAGAGAGAAGAAAAAGGGGAATAGAGGAATCTATAAGAATTGCGATAAAGAGGACTGGTTTAGCAATATTCCTGTCGCTAATAACGAGTATATTATGCTTTTCATCCATGGCCTTTTGCGGAGTTCCAGGACTTGGATATTTCGGGATCATACTTTCTCTGGGATTGGCCATAGCATTTGTACTGACGATAACATTTCTGCCGTGCATCCTCATATTGTTCGATAAAGAGCTTAAAGAAATGGATAGAAAAATGCTGCTGGAATCCCTTTTGAGGAAATTCTCGATTATTTCTGTGAAAAAACATAGGATAATAATTCTACTGACAATTCTAATAATTATATCGGGTTTTTATGCATCATCCAAGATTAAAATGGAGATACAGCATATAAAATATGTTCCACAGAATCTAGAAGCTGTTGTTCTTTTTAAAGAGCTGGAAAGGGTTAAGGGGGGTCAGTCGACGTATATAGTTGTGCTGAAGGGTGAGCTGAACGATGAATTACTGAGCAGACTTGATGAATTCGAGAGCTATATGAATTCAAGGGGGCTTTCATGCGACTCAATGCTATCCGTCCTTAAGAGTAGATTTGGTAGAATTCCCAGCGATGAGGAGATCTATGAAATCTCAGATGAATTGAAGAGGTATCTATCAAACGATTTGATTGCCATATACATATCGACTAGGCTGGAGGATTATGCGGATTACAAGAGAACTTATGAGGAGATAGAGAAGGACTTAAAACTTTTCAGGTTTAACAGGTTTTACATAACGGGAGAACCTGTTTTGGATATGGAAACGGGAGAGCTTATGATAAACGGTCAGATGAGGATGACTGTTATATCTTATATCCTCATATTCGTCTTACTTCTGATCATATACAGATCCATAAAAAAGGCTGTTATCCCGATATTGCCAATAACAACAGTTATAGGTCTTATGAACTTGATAATGTTCTTATCGGGCATGAAACATACAATGATGAGCATAACGTTGAATTCGATAATAATAGGCCTGGGAATAGACTATTCGATTCACGTAATCGAAAGGTTTTATGAGGAGAGAAAGAAGGGCGATTTAAAGAGTTCTATTAGAAATACTGTTGAGAGGACCGGTAGGGCTATAACGATTTCGGCTTTAACTACGGCTGGAGGTTTCTTTGCACTGATGCTTTCGAGATTTCCGATAGCAAGAACAGCTGGATTTCTTACAACCATGGCAATACTGCTAAGTCTTGCTTCAGCCTTAATCATAGTTCCGGCATTTCTTACGTTTTTTGAGAGTTTTAAATCTCAAAGCTCTCACCAGGTTTTAGTATGATAACCTTTACTCCCAGCTTTTCCGCCTCTCTTTTAAACTCCTCCGGATTCTGTTTTATAGGTGGAAATGTATTATAATGCATTGGAATTACAATTTCTGGCTTTAGGAGTTCTATCGCCTTCAATGCCCCTCTTATACCCATCGTGTAAAAATCTCCTATCGGAAGCATTGCTATTCTCGGCCTGTAAATCTCGCCTATCAGTTTCATATCCATGAACACATCGGTATCCCCTGCATGGTATATAACAACGCCGTCCATGTTTATTACGAAGCCGACTGGATTGCCCGCGCTGATTATCTCATCTCCTGAAACAACATCGGCTGAATGAACTGCTTTGACAAGTGTTACACTAACATCCTCAAGCCTGTACGTGCCACCTATGTTCATACCTATTGCCTCAACTCCCCTTTTTCCAAGTATTATTGAAAGTTCGTATATGCAGATGACAGGTGCTTTGCATCTCTTTGAGATTTCAGCTGCATCTCCCAAATGATCGCCATGTCCATGCGTTACTAAGATTATGTCGGCATCAACGTCTTCCGGCTTAACTGGTGCAAGGGGGTTCTGACTAAGGAATGGATCTATCAGTATCCTTTTGCTTCCCTCCAGCAAGAAACAAGAATGCCCAAACCACGTTATCTTCATATCTTAAGTTGAGATTTCTAAAGAATAAAAAAATTCCGAAATCATTATATCCCCCTTACCGATCTCATCTTATGAAACTCAGAGTGTTGCTGGTATTACTTTTCTCGGCAATTCTTCTCGGATGTCTGGGTTATCAGCAGGGTGCAAATGTAACTCAGACAACTGCTGAATCCGTTAGGTATAAGGAAATCGAGGTTCACTTCTATTATTCACCTTACTGCCCGCATTGCATAAAAGTAGAACCATATGTTAAGGATCTCGTAAAAAAACATCCAGATGTGAAGTTTTACTTCTGCAACGTTTACGAGGTTATGAGAGATAATCTGTCTGCGTGTTCAAACAAGAGTCTTATGTACATATATCATGTAAGGGGAGTTCCAACGGCGATAGTTGTATACAACAACACTGTAACTGTGCTCACTGGTTCCAATAAGGTCTTAGAACTCGAAGATGTTATAAGGTGTATAAAGGAATGCTTGTGATTGCCCGTGCTTTATACTACAGGTATTTTAGAAACTACGAGCACGGGCTTCTCCCTCAGCACATCATCTACCTTAATCAGTGCTTCACGGGGAGCAGTTGTGCCCACCACTGGGGGCACCCATCTTAGAATACTCAAAACCTCTCTGGGCTTATTCCCGTCATCGAGGCGAATGAGTAGGTTTAGGCAAGCATTAAACTGAGCATCAAACTCGAAACCACATTTTTTTACATTTAAACGTATTAGCATTAATCCTGTTCCTTTTACTAGCGTATCCGCACATGGGACAAGATATTGACGTTTTTGATGGATTAACAACATGCACTTCCAATCCTCTCTCATAAAACTTATAATCTAGGTTTTGGATGAGGTTGTAGTAAGGAAATGTGTTTAGTCTGTAATTCAAGTCTTTTGATAACTTTCTTCCATTATCTCTGAGATTCTTTAGATTCTCTCTAACTAAGTCTGCTTCAAATTCTTTGGCAATCTCTGCTAGCAATGTTGTTATTTTCTTTATTCTGTCATTAACTCTGTTCTTTTCTCTAAATTTCAACTTTGCTCGATTTCCATACTTTTCTTGTCCCTTCCTCCTTAAATCTCTGTATTTCAACCTAAGTTTTTTGACATCGTGCTTTATTCTGAAGAAAATCGCCTTCTTGTTCAAATATAACAAGCAGTCTACTGAAGACTCGTTAATATCTATCACAAGCTTGTTTTCGTGCTCCTTAGTTTCAAACTGCTTCCTCACAGATAAATGTAAGTATATCTCTCCTCGCTTCAAAACGATTTTCGAGTTCTTTATTTCCCAGTCTTTGAACACAATAGCTCGCTTATATGGGAGAATAAGGAATCGGAGGTAGTTGCCATTACCTCTGGAAACTCTATCGATTACCATCAGAAGTCTTTCACGCACGTAGTCTGCCGATATCGTGGTAAATACGTCCAATCTTTTAAGTATGGACACCAAAGTAAAAAATAGATTTAGACAGTTTAACCGTTCACATCATCCGTAGCATCATATAGCGAATTATTGTATTGGCCACGGATGGTTTCATTACGGCTAACATCCCCCAAGCCCGAGTAAGGGAGACTTCTCCCCTCATCGAACTTGAGTTCATCAGAGATTCATCACACTCATTAATCATCAGGTTTAGCAACAGTAGATTAAGGAGATTTAATAAATCTTATTCATAGCACTTAATAGAAAGACACACTATTACAGAAAGTTATAATCTAATGTTTCTGCCCCTCCGAAAAAAATCAAATCTTTTCAATCTTTTAAACAGATCGTTTGATAAAAATTCAGCCATGATTAGTTTATATGAAGCGCGTACAGTATAAGTTTAAGACGTATTCTTTACTTTTCATGAATTGAAAAGATCTGGAGTAATTATGACTCTATCGCATGGCTCACAGACAACTCTCGTTTTTATAACCCTCCCGTATTTCTCCCAAATACCCTTAACCTCCTTTAACCCTTTCCCGAACGCAACGTAGCATGGACCGTTTCCAGACAGGCCGCAGAAGCAATCAAGATCAGAAACTTCTCTAATGACTTCAAACGGATATCCTATCTTTTTACAATAGTAGATAGAATTGTAAAACATGGCGTGTTTATAATCTCCTTCTAAAGCAAGCCTGAGAGCTTTTTTAATTATATCGTTCTCTTTTCTTATCTTCTTTAGATCTATTTCTTTTCTGCTCCAGTTTGGAATCAATACCAGAGCTTTAGACCTTCTAAATTCCCATCTCATTAGCTTCATATCTCTGTTATTTGTCACTACTATACCGCCTAATAATGAGGCGGAAGCATCGTCGAATGCACCAGTGTAGCTTATCCCAACATCTAGAGATATTTTGGAATTCAGTCTTAAGATCTCATGAGCGGTCAATTTCCTGTTCAGGTATTTAAAAATCGATACGAGTAATGCGTTTATAAATGCTGAGCTACTGCCGAGCCCAGATGCTCTGGGTATATCGCTTTTTACCTCAACAGCTGCCTTTAAATTAAATCTGGACAGAATTTCGTCCAGAATTTTATCCCTCGCCTCACGATCTCCATCAATAATTATATTTTCCTTTAATTCATCCTCCACTCTCAGCTTTAACCTAATTTTTAAATCTAACGCAAATGCACTGCCAAAATTCATCGCCAAGGCATTTATTATCGTTCCTGCTCCGTATGACTTTGCCTTCATAAAATAGGGAAGTCTAAAGTTTATTAAATTGTTTATTATAACATCTATTATGAGAGATTTATTCGAAGAAAAAAGGAAGAGAATGGTCGAAGAGCTCAAGCTTGAGATAGGAATAAGCGATAAGGTTGCAAACGCGATGTTGAGGGTTCCTCGGCATCTTTTTGTGCCTCCTCCTTATGACAGGGAGGCATATCTGGATACGCCACTACCGATCGGCAGCGGTCAGACCATAAGTGCACCCCACATGGTTGCAATCATGTGCGATCTGCTAGATTTAAAAGAAGGTGAAAAGGTTTTAGAGGTTGGAGGTGGGAGCGGATATCACGCGGCGGTTGTTGCTGAGATAGTTGGGAAAAAAGGGAAGGTAGTAGCAATTGAAAGACTTCCGGAACTTGCAGAAAGGGCAAAAAAAGTTCTGAGATATTTGGGTTATGATAACGTTATTGTTGTGATTGGTGACGGCAGCAAGGGATATCCAGAAGAGGCACCCTACGATAAGATATACGTTACGGCATCAGCGCCTGACATACCCAAACCACTACTGGATCAGTTAAAACCTGGAGGAAAAATGGTGATACCAATAGGTAAATACGATCAGTATCTTTATGTTGTCGAAAAGAACGAGAAGGGTAGCGTTCATAAAAGAATTTGGGGAGCAGTAAGATTTGTCCTGCTCATAGGAGAATACGGGTTTAAGGAATGGGAAGCTATTTAAGAATATTTAATCTTCTCCCACTTATATAGCTCCACTATTTCGGCCAAAGTCTTACCACCTTCTATCTCCGCTCTTATCCTATCTTCATGTTTCTTTACCTCTAAAGCCCTTCTAGCAATTTCATATGCCCTCCTTTTCGGAATAACCATTACACCGTTGTCATCGGCGACTATCCAGTCTCCTGGGTTTACCTCAACACCTCCACAGATGATCTTAACGTTTATCTCCCCAAATCCCTTTGGTTCACCTGCATTTGGAACGATCTTCTTTGCAAAAACGGGGAAGTCTAGTTTAGCTATGTCGTCGACATCTCTGACAGCTCCATCGATAATTACACCCTCAATGCCCTTATTAATACAGCTTCTTGTAGCGAGTTCGCCCCAGACGGCTGAGCTATCTCCCGAACATTTGATCACTATTACATCCCCTTTCTCCGCTACATCTATTGCCTCAACTGTTTTTGCCCAGTCACCGTCCATTGTATAAACCGTAACTGCCTTTCCTACAACTTTTTTTCCTTTAACGATTGGTTTGATACCATCCATTGCCCTTGCCCTGTGCATTGCGTCGCTTATGTTCGGTGTCGTCACTAGCTTCAGTATCTTTCTTATCTCCTCGTCAATCATTAACTTCTTAGTTCTTATAACCTCAGACTTCAGATACGCATCATCTATGGCTTTCCTAATCCTTAAGGCAGAAGACCTAACATCTCTCGACTTAACGATGTTGCTTCCAACTATGACTATATCTGCCCCATAAGAAACGCATTCATAAGCTTTTTTATCATCTAGCCCCCCTGCAACTGCAACCGGTATGTTCACGTTTTTAACGACATCCTTCAAGATTTCAATCGGATCGAATCCAAGCATCTGTACATCGATACCAACGTGAACGTTTACGTAGTCAACTCCAAGTTCTTCCAATTTTTTTGCTCTCTCAACAGGATTTATTACGTTTATTAAATCCGCCATTATCTCGCAACCATATTTTCTACCAGCTCTTACCGCTTCGGCTATCGTTGAATCATCGCTTAGGGCTAGGATTATTACGATGTCTGCTCCACTTTTTGCGCACATTTCAACCTCTAATGCACCTGTATCGATTGTCTTCATGTCCGCAACTATCTTGCGATCTTTGAATTCTTTCCTCATAATCCTTACAGCGTTCATCCCCTCGCTTTTTATCAGAGGAGTTCCGACTTCTATCCAGTCAGCACCCCCTTCTACAGCTTCTCTGGCAATCGTTACAGCTCTTTTCAGTTCGACTAGATCCAATGCTACCTGTAATATCGGTTTATCCATGTAATCTCTTAATCAAAAACTAATGATAAGTTTAGCGTAAGGGTTATTGATCACAGTTTATAAGTTGTTATGTGAAGTGTGAGTTATGCGGTAATGAGACTTATACAAATACAATTCCCATCTGTCCCAAATGTGCAAGAACAGATAGGGCATTGGAATACGTCTCTAAGATACACGATGGATTTGAGAAGATCAAGGCAAAGGATATGTTTAAGTGCAGTTTATGTTCTAACGAATGCGGATTTAGCGATAGCGGTCTTTGCGGGCTGAGAATAGTAAGAAATGGAAAAATGGTTTCTCTTGTAAATTCAAATAAGGCAATTTTACATGCATATGAGGATCCGTTACCGACAAACTGCTGTAATGCTTGGTTCTGTGAAGGGAGTAAACTCAAAGGAACGAATTTAGCTGTATTCTATTACGGTTGTAATTTTGATTGTCTCTTCTGTCAAAATTACTCTCATAAGAATGTATACGAGGGTAACACTGTAACCGTGGATGAGATGGTTGGGTACGCTATGAAAGAGAGGATAAAGTGTATATGCCATTTTGGTGGATCTCCCGAACCCCAGTTACCCTTTGCAATAAAATTCAGCAGCGAAGTTTTAAAAAGAAGAGATGTAATGATTTGCTGGGAATGGAACGGTGCAGGAAGGAGCAGTTTGGCATTGAAGGCTGCAGAGCTAAGCCATAAGAGTAAAGGAACTGTGAAATTTGATTTGAAGGCATGGAACTTAAACCTTCATATGATTCTGACTGGAAGGAGTAATGAACAGAGTATTAAGAATTTTGAGAAGATATTTGATAAATATCCTGATGTCCTCTCTGCAACTACGTTGCTAGTCCCTTACTATGTCGATGAGCATGAAGTAAGGGAAATAGCATCGTTTATAGCATCTCTCAGCGATGAAATACCCTACAGTCTTCTAATATTTCATCCAGATTACAGACTCAGGGATCTTCCCATAACTCCAAAAAGACAGGTTTTGAGATGTTATGAAACTGCAAAGAGATATCTAAAGAATGTCCACATAGGGAACCTATTCCTGTTGAGATTTGCACCAGATTAAGCATTTCTAGGGATCCTGCAATCTAGAAGCTATGAACTCAAATACTATTTTAGCAACTAGCATCTGTGTTTTTTTATTGAAATCCGGAATTGCCTCTACTATGTCAATTGCGAATATATTATCGAATGTTTTAAAAAAGTAAAGCAGAATCTTCGGATCTAGACCAAACGGTTCAGGTGTTGAAACGTTTACATAGGCCGGATCGAATACATCCAAATCTATAGATAAGTAAACTGCACAGTTTCCAACAGTTCTTCTAATTTTTCTTATTAGCATCTTGGAAACTTCCCATGAATAATAGAATGTAATACCGTTTCTTCTTGCAAAATCGACTTCTTCCTTTATGCCACTCCTTACTCCGACCTGGATTATATTTTCAATTCCCATTTCAAATATCCTCCTTGTTATGCATGCATGGTTGAATCTATTGTTATCAAAGGAGTTCCTCAAATCGAAATGGGCATCGAATACTATGTAATATATCGATCTTACATCCATTCTATTTTTTATGGCATTAAGAATCGCGTATGTTATCGTATGCTCACCACCGAGTCCAATTGGTATCTGTCTTTTTAGATCTATATCCTTAAAGAAATCTGCCGTGTTATCCACTACATTTTTAAATCCACCGTCAACATTTATATTTCCAGCATCGCATACTCTTGCAAGACTCAAATCTGAATTAAAGAACAATGAATATTCTTCAAGATTCCAACTAGCCTCTCTTATTGCATTTGGGGCAAATCTAGATCCAGGTATGAAAGATTGTGTGGAATCATAAGGGATACCAAATATTATAAAATCTGCATCTTCAAATTTCGTATTTGAAAGCGAAAAATAGGAATCTATATGCATTTATTTCTCAGCTATTTTTCTCTTACCCAATGATTCTATATAAAATATCTCCTTTCCTGGCTCTATTTTATCCCTCATAGATTCCGGTACTTGAAGCTCGAAAGTTTCATACGTTTCTAAATCCATGAGCTGGGCGGTTTCACCGACCACACTTATGACCTGAGCCCTCTTTCTTTCAACAATTGGAACATAGACTTTGGCAGTAACAGGCTGAACTATGCTCCTCTTCTGTCCATCGAAGATTCCTATGGCATCAATTCTTGCCTTTGCTGCACCATGCTTTCCCGGTTTACTTATCGAAATGCTGACTATTTCACAGGGCTCGTCATCGATTATTACGTAACCTCCCTCCCTTAATTGTCTTACTTCAACCAGTTCTTTCATGCTTTAAGATCTAAATATTTATTTTTAAAACTTTTGTTAGGGTTCAGACTTCTCTCTTGGTATCATTTTTCGTATTTCTTCCAACAGTTCTTCATCGCTCTTTCCTTCTGTTTTAATACCTAGATCCTTTGCTAATCTCTCAAGTTTTTCTCTTTCCTTCGATGTATACTTTCCCTCTCTAATCTTTCTTTCAAATTCTATTAATTCGAGCTCAGCCTCTCTCTGAGCCTTTTTGAATTCTCCCATACTCTTACCAAGACTCCTTGCCAGTTCTGGTAACTTACTAGCTCCGAATAGCAAGAACACGATTATTAGTATCATCAATATCTCGTTTGGTCCTATTGTAAACATACGATCACCCCTTCTTAATTAGGTTACTACTATTTAAAACTTGTTTTATCTTGTTGACGTCGGCCGTAATAGCTTCAAGCTTCTTCCTTGCAATCTCTTCAAGTTTTTCCTTTGTGGGTATCTCATAACCGTATAAAAGCTCAAGCTCCAACCTTCTCTTTGCCATCTTATATTCGCCGTAAATCCTTCCAAGCGTTCGTGCGACTTCTGCAAGTTTATCAGGTCCGAGTAGTATTATAGCCAGAACTACTATAAGCACGATTTCGCCCCAGCCGAGCATTAGATGTGGTTCTGTCATCTCAATATTTAATTGTTCCGATCTAAGAAGTCTGTAAATATCGAGTTTTTCTGAGAACGACTGATCAAACACATGTTTATGTAAACGATTGAACAAATTAATGTTTAATAACTCATATTCTCATGCAATTTCCATTTTGAGTAGTATTAAAAGAAAATCAAACGATCATTGGGGTATTGAACGAAATTTGCTGATTATAAATGTAATATTATTAAAATATAGAATAAATAGCATAGATTCAAATTAATATTTTTAATTGTTTATTATATTTATATTTTTAAATATCAATATTATTATTTTTATCAAATTGATTTGTTTATATAATTTATATATATTTAAATTAAATTATATTAACAATATTTAAATTGTACTGGGCAAAATCGAAAATTTTATATCAAATGAAGATCACGGTGTAGCCATTAAAATCAGGAAAAATAGGAGGGATGTTTTAATGCCATCAAGGCTAAAATTATCAAGGAGAGATTTTCTAAAAGCTTCAGCGATAAGCTTGGCAGTCGCATCAGGGCTTTTAAAGTATTCTAAAACGAAGGTTATAGAGAAGGCAAAAGCCGAGGAGGTTGAAAAGCAGGCAGAAAAGGAAGGGTACAAATTGGTTAAGACGATATGCACATTCTGCGCAGTAGGGTGCGGAGTCTTAGGAAAGGTTAAGGATGGGGAATTGGTTGGAATCGAACCATGGGTGAATCATCCGATAAACATGGGTAAGTTATGCTGTAAAGGTGCAAGCATAAATCATACGATAAATTCACCAAAGAGACTAAGATACCCGATGATTAAGAGAAATGGAAAATGGGAGAGAATAAGCTGGGATGAGGCCATGGACATAATTGCGAGGAAGATGATGGAGGTAAGAGCAAATTACGGGCCAGATGCAGTCTTCTTTGCAGGCTCGGCAAAGGTTAGCAATGAAGCAGCGTATTTACAGAGGAAGTTTATGGCGTTCTGGGGTAGCAACAATATAGACCATCAGGCAAGAATATGTCACTCCACAACCGTAGCTGGATTGGGAAACACCTGGGGATACGGTGCTATGACTAACAACTTCAACGATATGAGGAATTCAAAGTGCATACTGTTCTTGTCAAATCCAGCTGAAGCTCATCCGGTGAGCTTTTACCATATATATGAGGCTAAGAAGAGAGGAGCAATTCTAATATGTGCAGATCCCAGATTCAGCAGAACGGCTGCTGTCAGCGATCTACACCTACAGTTTAGACCGGGAACTGAAATAGCGCTTATACTTGCCATATGTCATGAGATAATAAAGAACGGTTGGTACGATGAGGATTACATAGAACAGAGGACTTATGGATTTGAGAAGTTTAAGGAGATTGCAATGAAGTATACACCGGAGCTGGCAGAGGAGATAACAGGTGTTCCTGCTGAAAAGATCAGAAAGGCTGCATATCTGCTTGCGCATAACAAACCCGCAACAATACAGTACGCGATGGGAGCAACCCAGCATGAATATGGTACTCAAAACATAAGGAGCTTTGCAATTCTCCAGTTACTGCTCGGAAACGCAGGAAAGCCGGGTGGTGGTGTCAACGCATTTAGAGGTCATGACAACGTTCAGGGTGCAACGGACATGTGTGTTCTAAGTCACTCACTGCCATCATACTACGGATTAAAGGAGTCTTCATGGAAGCACTGGTGCAGAGTATGGAAGGTGGATTATGAGTGGTTAAAGGGAAGATTTGCAAGCGAGGATATGATGAAGAAGAAAGGTTTCACGATGTCTAGATTTGCCGTTGGTGCTGTGGCCGACAAGCTTAGGTTTGAGATAGACCAGCCGTCACCGATTAAGATAATATTCTGGTGGGGTCACTCAACACCATCAATCGGAGACACAAAGCTTGTAAAGAAGGCATTTGAAAGTGTTGAACTGCTGGTTGTTGTTGATCCATTTGTTGAGGTAGGTGCTGTATTAGCTGAGAGATCAGATGGGATCATACTCCTTCCTGCATGTACGCAGTGGGAGTGCAGTGGTAGTGTCACAAACAGTGGAAGACAGGTTCAGTGGAGAAATAAGGTAATAGAACCCAGATATGAATCTAAGCCAGATGTATGGATACTTCTAAGACTTGTTAAGGAGCTGGACAAGTACGATCCTGGACTGTACGAGAAGTTCACGATTAACTTCGGTAACAAGTCACCGGAGGAAATAGCCGAAAATCCGGAATTGATACTTGATAACGAGATAACAGTTGGTGCAAGGGCAATAGGTATGATTGGACAGAAGAGCTGGAGACTTAAGAGACAGCAGGAGTACGATTATACGTTCGATCCGGATGATTTAAGAGCTAAGGGTGGACCGTGCGATGGTGAGTACTGGGGACTACCATGGCCATGCTGGAATGAAAGACATCCTGGAACACCTATACTGTACAGAAACGATATACCGGTTTGGGAGGGAGGACACGATTTCAGGGTGAAATGGGGTGCAACTGCACCCGATGGCACATCGATGCTCAGTGGAATAAACGGACACGATCAGGTTAAAATAAACGGTGTGCTGTGGTTATACGCCCTCGACACAGATTACTCAGAGTTCTTGGACAAGAACATGGTACCGTCTGGTAGAGGAAGAGCTAGATTTTACGTATGGCAGTGGGAGGGCAAGCACGATCCCGTACCCGTTCATAGAGAACCCGTTTACACGCCAAGGCCAGATCTGGCTACCAAATATCCGATATACGAGGATGCGCAGTATGGAACGTTCCATTACAGAGTTAAGATTAAAGCCAGATCCTATCAGGAGGCGTTCATTAAATCTGAGGCTTATAAGATATTCCCGTTGGTATGGACGTCTGGAAGACAGGTAGAGCATCAGGGTGGGGGAAACACGACTAGAAGCAATAAGATACTTGCGGAACTCCAGCCATACATGTATGTGGAAATAAATCCAAAGGATGCAAACGATAGAGGAATTAGGGACGGGGATACAGTTGTCGTAGTTTCGCCCAGAGGACTTGAATGGGGAGCAGAAGTGGCTCACATATACGTAAGGGCAAGGGTTACGTATGCAGTTCCACCGGGTTTGGTATTCCTACCGTTCCACTGGGGAGGAATATTCCAAGGAAAAGACCTTACGGTGAATTATCCAAAGGGAGAAGGTTTTGACACAAAGCCATATGTATACGGAGAATGTGCAAATACAACGAATCCTCCTGGATGGGATATAGTTACTCAGATGCAGAATACAAAAGCTGGTATATGTGAAGTCGTAAGAGCTGATAAGTTCGATTTATTAGAGTTTATGAAAAAAGTTGAAAGACTTAGAGCTGCGCTAAGGGGGTGATTTAATTGCCTCTAAAATTTTTGGTCGATACTCATCACAACCTATGTATAAAGTGCAAGGGCTGTGAAGCAATCTGTAAGAACTATAATGATCTGCCAAGAGGTGTATTTAGGATTAGAGTTGTAACAATAAACGAAGGGAGACCTGGACAGCTCAACATACCTCTGATGTGCATGCATTGCTCCGACCCACCATGTATAAAGGTTTGTCCAATGAAGGCCATATACAAGAGACCAGACGGAATTGTACTTGTTGACAAAGATAAGTGCATAGGATGCGGCTACTGTGCATTTGCTTGCCCGTTCGGTGCACCGCAGTTCGCAGAGGGTGGTGCTTTTGGAACTAAAGGAAAAATGGATAAATGCACTTACTGTGTCCAGCCTTATCAGTATAAGGATGAAAGCGGTAAGATAATTGAAAGAGAACCTATCCCGAGATGTGCAATGGTATGTCCCACGGAATGCATACTGGCCGGAGAGATGTCAGAGATAACGAAGAAGATGAGGGAAAGAGTGGGGGCATTAACGGCATCGAGAATTGAGAGTCTATTCTTAATTTAATCCTTCAATTTTTTGGTGGTCGAGATGAATAAAGTAATGATAATTGCATCGGTAATAGCTGCTTTGATAGCCATATATCCGTTTATAACGAGTATAGTTACAGTTTCCGAATTGAAGGGGGAGTACATACCCAAATGGGATAAAATACCCCCGCCAGAGAAACAGGAATTGTACGAGAAATCGATGAAGCTTAGCAGGGATGTAAATAATACATTAAAGATACTGCTTGAAATAGGTGCTGTGATTATAGTCATACTAGCCGTAATAGAGTATATAAAGTTTTACAGGCTCTATAAGGAGGAGCGGGAGGAAAGAGGTGAGAAGTCGTGATGTTGAAAAGATTCTCGGGTCATCAAAGAGCGGCGCACTTTATAGGTTCGATATCAGGCTTGATGTTGATGATTACGGGATTGCCCTTAATGTTTCCAAAACAGCTTAAATGGTTGCTGGATGCATTAGGTGGATCTGAGGTGACGATGTTCCTGCACAGGGTCTTTGCTATAATACTGATATTCAGCTTCGCATACTTCGCACTGTACTTTGTACTCGAAAGGGCTGTAAGGGGAAGAGGGGATTCAAACATAAAGAACTTCGGATTCTCGTGGAGTTTCATTCGAGAAATATTTGGAGGAGCAGCAAGAGACATCCTATGGACGTTTAAACTTGTAAAGGAAAGACCAAGATTTGGTAAGTACGATTGGGTTATGGTTGCCGATATATATGGAATGCCCGCACTTGCATTCGTTCAGATAATTACGGGAACAATAATGTGGTTTCCGAGGGACTTCATGTGGATAGTTTCTGTAATATTCGGCGTACCTGAGAATCCCGCTCTGTTCTTCATTGCAAGGACAATCCATGCAGGAGTATCGTTTTTCTTAGTTATGGCCATAATAGCACATACGACAATTCTTCACTTCACTCCAGGAAGGTTTCCTGTTGATATGAGCATATTCAGCGGTTTAATGTCAAAGATAAGGGCTAAGTACGAGCATCAGAACTGGATTGATATCGCTGAGGAGGTAAAGGTAGAGAAAACTGAAAAGAGGGCAAATCCCGCATGTTATGTACTCGGGGCCATAATAATAGGTGAAATAGTACTCCTGGCGTATATACCTTTTATTATGTATGAGGAGTGGTTTGCGGGACTCAGAATCGGTGATAGTTACCTGGCATCCATAGCACTAGGATTTGCAGAACTACTTTTGATATATTACATAGTGTTAAGTGTTGTATCGATTATAAGAGGGGTAGCCAAAAGTGTTTAGAATTCGTCTTTAACATCTTAAAAAATTTTTATAAGCCTCAAAGTCTAGTTATGTCAAATGCGTAGAACTGTCAAGGATCTTTTAGTCGATATAAAAAACACATCCGAGTTGATAGTGGATCTAGCGTATTCTGCATTATTATTTGATTGTGAGGATATTGCAGAAGAAGTACTGGATCTCGAATCAAAGATATTCAATCTATTAAGAGAGCTCAGAGTAATGGCTATTTTATCCGCTAGAAGAATTGACGAAGCAGAGCTCGTTTCAGGAATTCTTCAAGTTGCAAATGCTTCTCATTCGATTGGAAACGCTGCAGGTGACATAGCGACACTTGTTTTAAGGGGATTTAAGTTACCAAAGGAAATAGTGAATACTTTAATATTGGAGCTTGAAGAAACAGTCGCTAAGGCTGTTGTTTCTGAGGAAGCTGAAATAGCAAATAAAACTCTGGGAGAAGTAAAGTTGCATACGAAGACAGGTATGAGGGTTATTGCGATAAAAAGAGGATTTGACTGGATATTTAATCCAAACAGAGATACAAAGATACTGGTTGGGGATATTTTATTTGCAAGAGGTGATATATCTGGCTTTTCAAAGTTTTTCGAGCTTACAACTGGTAAATCGAGGACTTTTGAGGAGGAAGATGTGGAAATCAAGATCAAGGATTTGGACAAGGCAGTGGATATACTAATAGACATGAGAGATTTGTCAGAGCTTGCCGTAGATCTGAGTTATTCATCCTTACTATATTACAATGAGGATATTGCGCAGGAGGTCGCGTATCTTGAGGAGAGAATAGACAATATGAAGTTTGAGCTGCAGCACTGGATATTAAAGAGTAGCAGGTATTTCAGGGATTACGAGATAAATCCTTTGGTGGCATTGCTCGATCTTGCATATTCATCAGAACAGATTGCAGATTCAGCAAAAGAGATCGCAGAAATAGTATTAAAAAGATTGGAGGTTCATCCAATACTCATAGATGCAATGAAGGAAACTGATGAGATCATAACGATTGTTGAGGTCAAGGAGAAATCAGACTTAAACGGAAAGACCTTAGGAGAGGCAAAAGTTGAAACGAATACAGGTATGCATGTCATTGCTGTTAGAAGGGGTAACAAATGGATCACTAAACCTAAAGCTTCTACTAAGATATATTCAGGTGACGTCTTAATCGCTAAGGGAACGAGGGAAAGCGAAGCTCTATTAAAGGCTCTCTGTTCATAAAAAGCTTAGTATCTCATCTACATTGAAGTTCATTTCCTCAAGTTTTTTCTTAGCCCTACTGTACGCGCTATAGTTGTAATCTCTGTTTTTAGCTTTATTTTCCAATGCCTCAAATTCCGATAGTGTCAGAATTCTGTTTAGAAAATCTCTGAGTCTTTCAACTTCTACCTCAAATCTCTCAATGAACTTCTTTCCGTTAAATCTAAAAGCTTCAATTTTCCAGCATTTATCACATTCCGATAGCATTATCTCATTTTTAATCCAGCCGATTTGACTCATTATTCCTCCACATGAGCAAAATCCTCCGAATAATCTCCTGTTAACTTTTTCTATATTGAACGCTTTATTTTCAAAGAAGAACTTCAAAATCGGTATTATTATACATGCCCTCATATTACCTCCTCCGCACAGACGTTTAACGGTTCAAGGCTGGGTGAATTTATAACATTTCAATCACCTTTTAATCCAGATTTTTAATGCCCACGCGATTTGCTCCTCATCGTATACAATCGGTGGCAATTATCATCTTTGAGAATTCCTTATCTCAGGCAGTAGTTTTTCTGACCCTATTCCGTTCAGACGAGTACAACTCTTTTTACTCCTGGCACCCTATTCTTTAAATGCTGTTCTACAAATACCGTGAGTGTTATCATAGACAGTGGACAACCACTACAAGCTCCCAGGAGCTTCACTTTGACAATACCTTCCTTTTCATCAACGTCTACAACAGTGATACTCCCGCCATCTTGAATTAAGACTGGTACTATCTCCTTATTTACAACTTCTTCGACTTTTTGTCTTAAAGACATATTTAAATTTTTATCATAACATATTTAACTGTTTTCATAAGCGTTTCATTCAGCGACTCTTAAAAAGCAATTCGATAACGTAAAGTTACGCGCTTAAAACCCGATAGATCACAAGATATCGAATACATACATTTTTTAGACCTATAAATCAGACATAACTCGATGAAGTAAGTTTTACAGACACTTAAGCGTAATTTATTTAATCAAATTGGCTATCAGAGCATCTGAACCTATGAGTGGATATTACATATTATTTATATTATTATAAGAGGAGACAACATCCAGTTTCATGGATGCGGAACTTTAATGCATGATACGGGGTCTGGGTTTCGTGTAGGAAATACATACCCACACGATG
>CAYYFC010000008.1:0-45501 GCA_964471215.1 uncultured archaeon
GATAACATCACATAAACCATTATTGGGTAGTAACCTAAATAATTTGTAAATGTTTCGAAGTTACAAAGGTGAGATGCAACATTCGTTACATTATATGTTACAGCCCCATAAAAGTCTTGGCAGTAAAACTTTATGTTATGCTTTTCTTACCCTTGCACATACCGATTGTTGACGTTCAAAGCGATAAGAAGAATCATAGAGTTGAGAAATGTTAATCCTATATCCGACATCTGTACGCGGCTTTAATTTAAAGATTTTCTCAATTGATTAATATTCCGTCCGATCCATATCGATATGTGAAGAAAAAACTAGCCATGGTCCTTGAAAGTCTGAGCGGTTTCAAAAATCCGAAGATAGAACTGGAGCAGTACGTCACACCACCCTCACTCGCATCGGAAATAATTATCAACGCAAAGTTGATGGGAGATTTGGACTTTGTCGTCGATCTGGGATGCGGAACCGGTATTTTGGCAATAGCTTCTGCAATGCTCAATGCAAAAGCCATAGGATTTGACATAGATCCTGATGCACTGAAAATTGCAAAGGAAAATGCAAAAAAAGTCGGAGTACATGTAGAATTCGTTCTAAGCAGGGTAGAGGATGTTGTTCTGAAGCGCCGGGTAACCGTTATAATGAATCCGCCATTTGGGATTCAAAAGAGACACGCGGACAGACCTTTCCTTTTTAAAGCCATGGAGATAGGAAATGTTATATATACGATACATTCCGCCGGAAGTGAGAGATTCATCAGAAAAACATGCGACGATTTCGGATTCGAAATTACACACATGTGGAAATATAAAATACCGTTAAAAAAGACGTATTCATTTCATGAAAAAGAATTTAAATGGATTGCCGTAGAAGTTTATAGACTTGAGAGGTGGTGATGGTATGGAGCTCAAGATACTGGAGGTGAAGGAAGATTTCGTTAGACTAATAATTAAGGGAGAAGATCACACGTTTCTAAATCTTCTTCAGCACTACTTGCTCGAGGATAAGGATGTGATAATAGCAAAGTACAACATGCCTCATCCGCTTACAGGAGATCCAGAGTTAATAGTTAGAACTAATGGTAAAAATCCTCTTCAGGCGATAAAGGAGGCAAACGAAAAGATAAAGAAGGTCTGTCAGGAGTTGCTCTCCCAGATGTGACCTACCCCGCCCTAAAGGGCGGATCTTCAGGTTGGTTGTTTCTTAATGGAACGATCCTTATTCTCCTCGGCTGGGTCACGCCACCACTACCCCCTATCCTTACGGATTAGGGGTCTACCTTCTTCAAGTTGATGTTAGAATATTTAAAGCTACCACCAACAACCCCCCCCTTGCGTATCCCCGCCTTTCACAGTAGCTCCGAAAGTTGGCAATTAGGTCAACCTAAATGGGGTTGAGGATTTTTATCTATTAAAATGCTCTCAAAATTTTTATTTCAAAGTTGAATGCCAAACTTTCGGATCTACTGTAAAAGGCGAGGTTTTGCAAGCAACGATTTTATAACTAAACGTATATTATCTCGTCCGCCAGGGTCTTAAGCCTGCTTTCTATCGCCCTCCCCAAACCCGATCCACTCACACCTCTAAAAACTATCACATCCACCTTTTTATCAAGAGTTCTGAGTATATCAAACAGTTTTCTGGCAACCAGCTGCAAATCACTATCGAGCTCAACTAGCTCATCCGCATCGAAACTCCTTATGTCTTCCGATACAACCCCCACCCTATATCCTTTTTTCCTAAGATTTTCTGTCAATTCCTTGATCTTCAACTTCGCAATATCCTCTTTTCCGAACACGACGTAAACCCTTGCATTTGGTTTATAGTGCGGATATTTCATTTTCTCAACAATCTTTAACTCTCCCACTACGCTCATAATCTCCTCAACGGGAATTGCACCTATTCTCAAAATCTCTGGTGGATCCTTTGTCGTATCGATGACTGTAGATTCTATACCGATTCCAGTCTGCCCACCGTCAACTATTACATCTATCAAACCCTTGAAGTCCTCTATTACATGCTCAGCCCTTGTAGGACTAGGCTTTCCGGAAATGTTTGCAGAGGGTGTTGCAAGCGGAACGTTTGATAATTCAAGGATTTTCAGCGCGATTTTATGATCTGGCATTCTTATCCCAACCTTTTCCAAACCGCACGTGACTACATCTGGAATTTTTGGCTTTTTCTTAACTATAACCGTTACGGGTCCCGGAAAAAACTCATCTATTATCTTCCTCGCTATCTCGTTCAACTCACATATATCCTGAATAATCTCGATATCTGGAATCAGAATTGGAAGTGGGGTATCCATGGGTCTTCTCTTTACCTTAAAAATTCTTTTAACTGCATTCTCATCAAATGCATTTGCTCCCAGTCCATAAACTGTTTCGGTCGGAAAAGCTGCAAGCCCTCCTCTCTTTAATATATCGGCAACCATCTCCAATTTCTTAACATCTGGGTTTCTTGGATCTACTTTTATTATCAGAGTCATATTTCAGATTAGTCGTTCCTATTTATCTCTTTTATCACTTCCTGAATCTACTTAAGAACGATGAGATCATCCTCTTTTTTAAAAAGTACAGTAAGTTCATCGGTCTAGGTATGAAGTAGTCGTGATATGTAAGAACGGCTCTCCTTCTCGCAAGGGTTATGAATGATATCGGTTTATCCGTACTTGACAGTATCCTGTACTTCTTCAACCCCCTATTCCTTAAAATCCTTCTTATGTTACCTGCTACATGTTTCGCCTGCCTTTCGGCTTCAACAGCAGTTTTTGTTGCAACTCGATCGTCTATGCTTACATGAGCACAATCACCTATTGCAAATATTCTATCTTTAACCATTAAAAAGCTATCAACGGTAATCCAGCCGTTTCTACTCCGAATACCGTCTAAAGGGTTTGGTTTTAATCCCGTACAGGATATCGCAACATCGAATTCAATGAGACTCCTATCAGTCTCTATGACATCCCCTACACGCATTACCTTGCATGACTTTAATACATCTATTCCCTCCTTTCTGATCATCTTCTCAACAAATACCGAGACATCCTTTCTGAACATCGGAAGTATTCTATCCGAGCTTTCAATTATCTTCACGTTTGAACAGTAAAATTCCGAGATCTCGCATGCTACCTCAATTCCCGTTGGACCGGATCCTATTACCACTACATTTTCAGCATTTCTAAGCTTCTTTCTAATCCTAACTGCATCTTCAATTGTCTGTAAGGAGTATGATTTCCCTAGCGTGTTCCATCTTGCACCCAGAGCCAAAACGGCTATGTCGAATTCTATCTCGCGTTTCCTCGTTAAAACCCTGTTTTCCTCTATTTTTAGTGCTACGTCTTTTATAAATTCTACGCAGACTCTATCGCAGTAATTTCTTATATCCACTGTCATATCACCCTCAGAAACCTTGTAGCTTATGAATTCTGGTAGTAGAGCCTTACATTCCATTCTGTCGCTGGGATTTATCAAAAAGATCTCAATATCAAGATCCTTTATATTCCTAACGAGCTCAAGTCCGGCTATTCCACCACCGACGACAACTACTCTCATATTAGGTTTGACCTAAATCATGGTGTATTAAAGTGTTATCATAAGAGATTTTTAAAGGATCCTAACAGTTTATTCTGTGAAAATCCAGATAATGGGGGCTGGAGCTCTGGGATGTCTGTTTGGCTATCTAATTCAGAGATCGGGATACGATGTGATATTCATAGCGCGCGGCAATCAGCTCAGGGCCTTGAGGAATAAACTTGTCATAAGCGGACTTGTAAATGACGAGATTAGGGTTAATGTGTCTGAAAGGGCAAGAGATGCAGATATAACATTTGTAACGGTTAAATCGTACGACACGGAGAATGCGGCCAGATCGCTTTCAAGGGTTAACTGCGGAATTGTTGTATCGCTGCAAAACGGAATAGGAAATGAAGAAATACTTTTGAAATATCTTAAATGTGTTTTAGCCGGTGTAACAACATATGCCTCGAATTTAATCGATTTTGGGCATGTAGAATTTGCTGGAATCGGTGAGACGTATATAGGCGATATGAGCGGTGAGATTACGGATGAGGTATCATGCGTAGTAGAAGTTCTGAAGAATTCCGGCATAAACGCCAAGGCCGTAAGGGATATAGTTAAGATAAAGTGGATTAAAACTGTACTGAATTCGGCAATAAACCCCATAACGGCAATTCTCAGAATAAAAAACGGTAAGATCCTTGAGGTGGATGAACTCTGGATGCTTGCCAGAGAGATAGTTAGAGAGGGAGAAGAGGTTATGAGGGCAATGGGATTTGAAGTAAGGGATTTAACGGGTATTCTGAAGGAAGTTCTTATAAAGACTGCAAATAACAGATCTTCTATGCTTCAGGATATTGAAAGGGGTAAGAAGACGGAAATAGATTTCATAAACGGGGCGATAATTAAAAAGGCTCAGGAATTAAAGCTTGATACACCTTATAACAGAGCACTGTACATTCTCCTTAAGGGGGTCGAGAGATTTGGACTGGGTTAAGGTTATAGTCGTTTCAGCCATGCCCTTTTTTGAACTCAGAGGAGGTATCCCTCTCGCAATTTATCTCGGTTTCAGTCCTATAACAGCCTACTTTCTGGCAGTAACCGGTAACTTCATACCCATACCATTCCTATTGTTCTTTTTAGACAGAGTAAGAAGTGTCATCGAGAGATTCGATCGTGTTTACGCGGTATACCTTAAGATAGTCGATAAGATCGAGAAAAGGAGAAGGATAGTTGAGAGGTACGGATACATAGGGCTTACGTTCTTCGTATTGATACCATTTCCAGCAACCGGTGCATGGACGGGGAGCTTGCTAGCATTTCTGCTTGGATTGAACAAGTTGAAATCGATGATTTTCATATTTCTCGGAATAACGATAGCGGGCGTAATCGTACTCTTAACGAGCATAGGAATTAAAAGTGCAATTTTGCTTTAGTTCAGTCAAAGACCTTTAGGCTCATTTGGTATTTGATCTCGTTTCTGTTTCGGAACATACACGCATCTAGGTTCCTGTGCAAGATAATCTCCTGTCATTGCGTAAGCCCTTGCCCTAGATCCACCGCATATAAATCTGTATTCACAGATCCCGCACTTACCCTTGAGATTATTCGGATCTTTTAAATCCCTGAATATCCTCGAATTTATGTATATTTCCTCCAATGTCTGTTCTCTTATATTTCCAGCTGTTAATGGCAGAAATCCACTCGGATAAACTTCGCCTATGTGACTTATGAACATCATACCCCTTCCATCCGTGATCCCTGTCATCCTTCTTATCCCATCCGACATGCTTCTACCGTAGGCACCCGTAACTATTTCCTTATCACCTTTATAATCTCCAAATCCAAGTTCGCGCTCCAGGCTCTCAAGCTTATCTCTCAATTTATAGTACACTTCACCTAGCTTTATATCGTAAATTCCTTTATCTCTCATGTGTTCTATCCTTCTCAGATGGCATGCCGCTGAGCTCTTTATATTTAAAGGAGTTTCCTTATTTACATCATACAGCCAGCACAGCACGTCCTCAAACTCTTGAGCTGAAGGCATGATATCGGCTCTAGCCCTTCCCGTTGGAACCAAGAAGAAGACATCCCACAGAACAACTTCATTCTCGATACAAAGCTTCATTATGTTCGGAAGATCAGGTATGTTATAATTCGTAACGGTCGTATTTATCTGAACGGGAAGATCTACATCTCTTGCATCCTTTATTATTTCCAAACTCTTTTCAAAAGTTCCCGTTTTACCCCTGAAGTAATCATGTATATCGGGATTGCTACCATCTATACTTATAGCAATCCTCGATACACCCAGACTCCTCATCTTTTCCAGTTTATCCTTGGTAGCAAGCTTCGTTCCGCTGAAGGCTATTGCAACCCTCAAACCGTTTGACGTCATGAAATCTATTATATCGAATAGGTCATCCCTCATAAGCGGATCTCCACCTGTTATAATAACCAGAGGATAAGGTTTTTTAAAATCCAAGATTTGTTCCACAACACCATAGCATTCCCTAGTGCTAAGCTCATCTGGATGCCTTTTCGTCTGAGCCTTTGCTCTGCAGTGCTTGCAGGCCAGTAAACATGCTCTTGTCAATTCCCAAAATATTATAAACGGTTTTTTTGTTATATCGAACATACAATCGTATCTCAATTCGGAATATTTAAAGCTAATCGAAGGTGTTTTTTAAAGGAAAATTAAAAAGAGAGCAGGAATTTGTTTAAAACGTTATACTCCTCCATTGAAGGTTAAAGAAGAAAAAAGATCGATAGTAACATCTAGCCATAGTAAGAGATAACGGATTAAATGTACCGATGGAAATTACAGGAAGTCGTGGCTTATTCCGGGTTTTATCTGCAGTATAACATCCGCTATCTTTCCCCTAGGCATACCGTGCCTGACTATGGTATAGGAATTGAAATACAGGATTTCTATATTCTCCAGATCCTTATCGCTGACATCGTATTTACTAGCCTCGCTTCTTATTCTATCTTTCGCTATCTTCACGAGCAAATCGTCGTCGATTATACCCTTTTCAAACTTTTCGATTTTTCCATTATAAACTGCTATACCCTTTTCAGTATCAAATCTAACGTACATTGTTAGACTTATCCTAGAAACCGCTACTCCTATTGCGTTTACAGCTTCGCTGTGCATGGGTAATATGCACTTCACGCCTATTCTCTTAGAAATCAACTGCTTCATATATCTGGCCAGATATCCCGCAAGTATTACCTTGCTTGGTTTGAATGATCTAATACAGCTAACAACCCTCTCGACGTACGAATCAACTATCTGTTCCAAAAAGCTCAAATCCCCGAAAATCTCTCTTCCCTTTTCCCTTGATGCTCTGTAGTTACCTATTTCAAATCCCGTACAGTTGAGCGCATCAGTTAGCGTAAAGAATTTGCCTTTAAACGCAATAGGTTTATCGAGTCTGAATGGTTTTAAATCCTTATCTATAAGGGAATCACCTCCAAAAGGAATTGAATAAGAGTCTACACATCTTATAAGCGTTTTTTTATCACCTATTTTGACTCCTTCAACTATTTTCGGTCTGCCATCACGTATTTCAACGAAATCGGTAGTTGTTCCGCCTATGTCAACAACCAAAGCGTTTTTTTCCCTTGTGAGAAAGTAAGCACCGACCGCCAGCGAGGCCTGACTGGAATTGTAAAGCAGAGAAGGATTGTTCAGGGCCACCTCATATGGTATTATACCCCCATCTCCCTTATAAAAAAAGAGCTTGCACTTGTACGGTTTCAAGACTTCAAGAACTTCCTTATACGTTATTTCGTGAACAGACCTCTTTATCTTGGCATTTATAACCGTTGTGGTTATTCTCAGTGGATAATTGAGTTCAGATATGAAATAGCTGAGAGCGATGTCTTTTTCGTCAAAAAACTTTTTTGCAACTCTGAAAGCTTTGAGTTCAATAGAAGGATTTCTGATGGAAAATTTAGATGCTATTGCCACATTACTGAATTTATTTCTGTTTTTATTTAGGATTTTTTCCAATTCTTCTTCATCAACGTCTTCTATCAAATCACCTCTATGATTTACGGCACCCCTTAAAACGAATCCGTATGATTCGTAGTTTAAGCCGGGTCCGGGGAAAAGAATTGTTAATGTTGGTGATTCCTTTGTTAAAACCACATTTAAAGGGACAGATGTACTAACAACTATCTTTTCATTCTTCAGATCCACGTACCTTGAAATAAGCCTCAGAATCCCCTTAACACCTATCTCGTTCGGAACCTTAAAAGTCCTTATTTCCTTACCAACCACAGCACCATCTGTATTCGTTCCACCTATATCTATTCCAATCGTCATCTCCTAGAAGGGAGATAGCATTTTAATAAAAACGTTATTAGTGAACTACCCCGCCCCTTACGGACGGGGCTTCGTGAGGAGTTTGGTGGTGGAAATCACCACCCTTATCCTCACAGGCCTGTTCACGAGGCCACTACCGAGTATCCGTCTTACGACGGACTCCCCGGCTACCTTCTTTAAGATATTCAAAGCACCGTTAACATCTGCATTCATGACATTACCACATTTTTTACAAACATACAAACCTCTGTGTTTTCTGTTGTTTCTGTTTATGTCTCCACAGACTGAACAGGTTTGAGATGTGTAGGCTTCATCAACTTCGATGTAGTTTATCCCATAATATTCGCACTTTGACTTGAGTTTCTGCTTGAACAAACCATAAGGAATGTATTGGAAGTTCTGGTTATTGATTTTGCCCATGTTCATTCCGTTTTTGATTTCTTTAAGCTCTCCGATTATGATATTGCCAATTCTCTTGCTTAGGCAGTATTTTACGATGTAATTCACAGCTTGATTCATGAAGTTGTTGATTACGTTCTTACGTTTTCTCAAAAGCCAAGCCATCTTTTTACCCATCTTTATCCCTTGCTTGTCGTATATCGACTGCAGTTTTGCTTTCTCCTTATGTCTGTTGTAGTTCCCCTTTTTCCTCTCGTTAAGAACGTGGAAAAAAGAACCCATGTTTCTATCAACGATCTTCATCGTTTGTTGTGCCACTTGCGATGGGAGTAGTTGATAGTTCTCGTTGTGCTTGACCAAGTGGTAAGCTTGTTCATAGGGAAGATATTTCCCGTTGTTGAAGTAATATTGCTTCACTGTGTAGAGAGTAAAGTTGTAGAGATTCTTAGAGAGTCGAGTGAGTATTCTGAGAATTTTGTAGGTTTTCTTGTTACATCTGATGTGGTTCTTCTGAGTTAGATACATCTTATTATTATTTGATATATCTTCTTATTATTTTTTAATTTTTTTATAACTAATAGCTTAGAGTTATTTTTTAATAGCTTAAAGTATTTAAGTATTTCCCACCCGCCGAGTGTGTCTAACATTCTGTAACCTCAATACTACACTAATATAATTCAACATAAAAACTTATTTAAACTAGCTACGACAAAACAACATGCTGAAGAGGTGGGATAAGAGGAATTACGACATTGGTTCTGAAGTTCTTTGATTCCATCGACATTTGATTCGATTCCAAAAGTTCACGACATAGATAACGAAGGCTCTGTAAAGGAGTTTGAAGGACTTTCTCTGAGGACTGCTGAAGTAAGAACTGAGAAGATGCTCAGGATCGATCGCTCCGTTCTCTAGGAGAAGAAACTTACATGGAGGAAATAGTTAATCGGATCCTGAAAAAGCTTCACAATCTCGAATACTCAGAGAGCTTCATTGACTCAACGATTTTCACGAATAAAAAGGGGATAGAGATACATGCAATAACCGTACAAGAACTCTTTATCCAGTAGCAGTCTCTGTGACAACTTACGAGAGAAAAGCGATCGAAAGACTGCCTGAAGGTAACTTCTACGCCGATGCAGCCTACGATAGCAGGAGAGTTCTGAACACCGTTGTAGATAGAGGTTATCTTCCCATCGTTAAAGAAAAAACAAAGCGAGAGGTTACGGAGCAAGAATTTGGAATCTTCGATAAGGATAAGTACAGGAGGAGAGGGATTTATGAAGGATTATTAGCTTTAAATAACTGGTTCGGTGATAGAATCCCCTGCTCTTTGGTGGAAACAGCCGTAACAAGGCTGCTTATCAGAGTTGCATGCTACGCCCTAAGAATTTTGTTAAGAGTTTGTATAATAGTGAAATAATAGACACACTCCCCATCCGCCTCCACTTGCGTATCCCCACGCTTTCACATGGGGTCTTGCAAGCAACGGGATGATAAATGTCATGAGACTTGTTACATTCCAAGGATTGAGACGGATTTTAACTCTTGCATATCTAAGATTTAGCCATAAAGGTGTATAATTGCGACTGCAAAACAATTGCATCGTGATTAAATAGAACTTTAAATTTTTTACCAGATCTTTTAAGCTCTAAATCCTATGTCATTACTCTGATTGAATTCTTCGATGGAATTCCAAGTCAGCATGCCAATCGTTTCGGCTAATATTAATCCTTTAAGCGACCAGATTTTTCCCTTAATACTTCCTCCATACTCTTAATTTTTCTGAATATTTCTGGGATATCCCTCGTCTTTATTTCGATCAGTTCCTCGTACACAGGTATGTGCAAATCTATTATCGCTATCAGGTTTACTATACTCCTATCAGCTGTAACCGAGAGGACTCCATCTATGAACCTTTTTATCTTTTCTAAGCTCTCTAAGGCCTTTTCGTTTTCCCCCTTTTTTATGTAATCTATCATTTCTTCTATGAATTCCTTCAGCCTGCTTGTTATTACGACGTCCATAAGTTACGTTGATTTCTGATAAATAAATTATGCGTAATTCACAGAAATAGATCCTTGATATCCCACAGAAGTTTGGGATATCTCTTTATTATTTCCAGTACTATTGCTCTAACACTCAGCTCATTTATGTTCTTTGGAATACTCCTTGCAATCCTGTTCAAAGTTTCATCGTCCATTTTTATCAACTTCTGCTGCAATTTTTTTTTCCTTGCAAGATCTTTACCGAAGTCATTCTTCCACAACTCGTCATACCTCTTAAGAAAACTCCTCGAATAATCACCCTTTTTTACAGCCTCCGCTGCAACAATTCCGGCGTAATATCCTGCCTTCATCGCATTTGCAATTCCTCCTCCTGTTATAGGATCTGCATGTCTGGCAGCATCTCCAACAAGCATTAAATTGTCAGCTACAGCAGTTTTTATTTCACCATATACGGGAACTGCACCGGCAACGAGTTCAACTATTCTTCCATCCTTGAAATTTCTACCAACAAATTCATCAAGGTATTCCTTTGGATGTCTTTTTGCAAGAGCCGGCATTACACCTATTCCGACATTTGCAGAGCTAGGACCTTTTGGGAATAGCCAGATATAGCCTCCCGGTGCGATTCTATTACCTATCCAGAAGTAGCAGTAGTCTGGATCAAAGTCTATATTCGTCATAAGGTACTGAACACAGCTTTCTATTTCGTTTAGCTTTAAAGTGGTATCAATTCCAAACCACTTTGCAACCCTACTCTCAACTCCGTCAGCACCTATTACTATCTTTGTTCTGACATCAAACTCTTCTCCCATCCTTTTAAGCTTGACTATTATGTGATTGCCATCTCTTCTGATTCCAGTTGCAGTCGTCTTGACCATAACCTCCGCTCCAGCCTTAACTGCAAGTTTTGCTAGATGTCTATCGAAAACCTTCCTCTCTAAAACGTAACCCACCTCGTTTCCAGCTCTTTCCTCTGACAGAACTATTTCGGTTCCATCAGGCGCAAATATCTTTGCCCCTATAACTTCCCTTGCTATGAACCTTTTATCCACCTCTACAAATCTTTCAAGTGCCTTTTTACTGATACCCTCAGCACATCTTACAGGAACACCAATTTCCTGTCTTTTCTCAACAATCAGAACATTTAAACCCTTTTCAGCACATGTTTTTGCCGATATGCTTCCTCCGGGCCCTGCACCCACCACTACTACGTCGTATTCCATTCGATCACCTCTAGAGCGTTCATAGGACAAACCTTTACGCATACTCCGCAGCAGTTGCACTTATCCTCGTATATCACTAAAAACGTTTCAACAAGTTCATTTGCATCGAATTTACAGACAGCTATGCACGCTCCACAGTATGCACATTTATATCTGTCCACAACAAGCTTCTTCTTTTCTTTGCTCATGATTCACCTCCTGTATCGATGTATTCTCAGATTACTGCCTCTCTATTCTGCAACCAACACAGTGTAATATGTTTAAATACGTTATCAATATCCTCTTTTCTTTTTTTATTCTATCTTCGGGTATTTCCTTGTATTCAAGCTTTATCTCACTTCTGGATGGAATTTCATCCAGACTACTTCCTATAACCTTTCCGCTGTAAGTGTCAAGGATTGTAGCTTTTTCTATCTCTGTTGCAACTGCAATAGGTGCGTTCAGAACCCTAGCACATGCAAGAGCCAATCTCTCATAAGGTGTTAGAGCTGTTGGAGGTGAACACATTATCACGATCGCGTTCTTCCCGTTTATCCTAACCAATATATCTGCTATGGCTGTGGCAAAACCCTCTTCCAGATCAACTCTGAACGAGTGATCGATTATTATCTCATCCTTTGAGTATCCCTTTTTTAACAGTACCTCCTCAGCCTTCTGCCTAGCCCTTTCAACAGGTGTATCGAACACAGCTCTTCCTGTTATCTTATCGACTATAAACATCATACAGATTATGCCCAAAAGCTTAAAAAGGTTTTTAGAGTTTCTTTATCATCCTGAGCCATCTGCCCATGCAACCCCTCTTCACAAATCCAAATCTCTCATAAAATCTTATAGCCTTGTAATTGCCGATACCAACCCACAGCTCAACCACCTTTCTATTCCTGCTTCTTATGTAATCGAGGGCTTTGATCATCAGAGAGGAACCTATACCCCTGTTCTGCCATCTTGGATGAACTACTATTTCATGGATCTCCCCCACCTCTTCTCCCTCAAAAAAGCTGAACCAATTAGTATCGCTTGCTATAAATCCAACTGGATTATCGTTCAGAACTGCCGCAAAGAAGCCATCTCTATCCCTATTCATCAACCATCTGAAATACCACTTTATGTCCTTAGATCTTATATAAGCGTACTCCTCCAGCCCCCTATATGCCTCTTTATATACGTTCACAAACGCCTTTAAATCTTCGACGCTGACTCTTCTTATCACATAAATAAATTTCTTATTCTTGTTATTTAAAACTTAATAGATGGACGCTTTAAAATTATTGGAAAACCTTGTAAAAATACATTCGCCGTCTAAGGGAGAGCGAAAAATAGTCGAATACCTCCTGAAATTGCTGGACGACCGTGATCCGTTAGTATACGAAAGAGATGATATTATCAACATAGTAATAAACCCCGAATCCGATGTCTGGGTAGTAACGCATGTCGATACAGTTTCCGTGAAAAGGGATTTTGAATTCGATGGGAGATACGCATATGGAACAGGCGTCTGCGACGCAAAGGCGAACGTTGCTGCAATAGTCCTAGCACTTAGCGAGATCGAAAAATTAAATATCGGAATAGCATTACTTTCTGACGAAGAAGAGGATGGATTGGGTTCAAAATTCCTTGTAGAAGAATTTAAACCCAGAAAAGCAATAGTTCTTGAGCCTACAGACTTAAAAATTGCAAAAAGAAATTATGGATCTCTTGAAATAATTGTGGATGTAAGAGGATTATCTGCACACGGATCAACTCCAGAATTCGGAATAAATGCAATAGAAAAAGCTATAGAATTAATAAAAAAGATTAAAGATCTGGGATGTGAGTTTTCCGTCCAGGAGATATCTGGAGGAAGTTCTGAATACGTAATCCCTGATAAATGCAGATTTAGAATTGATTTCACAATACCTCCAGATAAAAGCGTCGATGAAATCGAACAGAGAGTTCTAGGTGTTTTGGAGGGTTTCAGATATGATGTCGTGGAAAAGTCAGATGGTTTTATAAGCGGTGAGGTCTGCGAGATATTAGAGAGGGCTTTGAGGTTTACGGGTATGGATATCGAGTACTGCGAAATGAAATCGTGGACAGATGCGATAAACTTGAAGAATGCCGGATGGGATGTCGTCGTATTCGGGCCGGGAGAACTTCATCTCTGTCATACGGAAAGGGAGAGGATTAAGATAGAAGATGTAATAAAGACAAGAGATGTTATAAAGGCTTTAAATGAAGTAGTTGAGGAGGAGTGAGATGTGATAATATCGAAGGATGAGTTGAAGAAAATAGATAGAAAGATAGACTGGGATAGGTATATAGAAATCGTAAAACCGATAGTTGAAAGGGTGAGAAGGGAAGGTGACAGGGCTTTAATAGAATTTACGAGGAAATTTGATGGTATTGAACCGAAATACATAAGGGTACCAAAAGAAGAAGTAGATAAAGCCTACGAATTTGTTAAAGATGAACTTATAGATGCGTTAGAAACTGCAAAGGAGAATATAGAAAGATTTCATTCGATTACAGCAATAGAAAGAGATATAAGAATAGAATTCGGTGATTGCATTCTTGGAAGGAGATTTGTCCCGCTAGAATCTGTCGGGATATACATTCCCGGTGGAAGGTTCAGCTATCCCTCAACAGTTCTAATGGCAGGTGTTCCCGCAAGCATTGCCGGTGTCGAAAGGATTGTTGTATGTACTCCTCCAAACGAAAAGGGTGTTGTAAATCCCATAACACTCGTCGCGTGCGACATTGCCGGTGTTGATGAAGTGTACGCTGTGGGAGGAGCCCAGGCAATTTCGGCAATGGCATACGGAACCGAGAGTATAAGGAAAGTCGATAAAATAGTCGGACCAGGAAACGTATACGTAACCGCTGCCAAAATAATAGTTCAGAAGGATGTTCCAATAGACATGCCCGCCGGACCCTCAGAGATACTGATAATAGCCGATGAAAGTGCAAATGCGGAGTTCATAGCTTTGGACTGCCTAGCCCAGCTCGAACACGATCCTATGTCCCTGGCCATAGTTTTAACGGATTCTAAAGATCTGGCTAATAAGATAGAGGAGATATCCAAAGGATTTGATAAGGTTGATCTAAGGAATCTAAAGATAGTAGTAGTAGATTCGATTGAGGAGGCAATAGAAATATCAAATAGAATTGCTCCCGAGCATCTGTCCATGATGTTCAGGGGTGCGGAGAAGTATCTTGATAGGATAAGACATGCCGGTAGCATTTTTATAGGCGAGTACAGCCCGGTTGCATGCGGGGATTACGCCAGCGGTCCCAATCACATACTTCCAACATCTGGATATGCTAGGGTCTATTCGGGATTAAGCGTAGAGAGCTTCATGAAACATATGACCTATCAGATTCTGACAAAGGAGAGTTTGAGAAGACTTGGAGATCCCGTGATAAAGCTTGCAAGGGCGGAGGGATTTGAACTGCATGCAAAATCCATTGAAAGGAGGCTTGCCGAACTTAAATGATCGAAGATTAAACTCTGACGAGATTTAAGAAGTATTCATGGATTCTCGTATCATCCGTCAGTTCCGGATGAAATGACAGTCCCAAAATGTTATCCTGCTGAACTGCCACTATGTAATCATTGAATGTTGCAAGAACTTCTACATCCTTGCCTACCTTGACTATCGCAGGAGCTCTTATAAATACAGCTTCAAATTCTCCTATATTCTTGACGTTCAATCTGATCTGAAAGCTTTCCCTCTGTCTGCCAAAGGCATTTCTTTTAATCCATACATCTAGTAATCCCAGAAGCTTAGTTCTTGTTTTCTCGACCTGCTCATCTCCATGCTTTGAAAGTAATATCAAACCGGCGCATGTTCCCATTATTGGCTTTCCTTCCCTTGCTAAATCTATTATTTCATCCGAAATCCTATCTCTGAATATCAATCTGCTTATAGTCGTGCTTTCTCCGCCCGGTATTATTACTCCATCCGATTTCGAAACTATTCCGTACTTCCTCGTGGCTACTACTTCACCGTTTATATTGAGCTTTTTCATGGCCCTTCTGGTCGCTATGACATGCTCCTCAACATCCCCCTGAACACCTATTACGGCTATCCTCATATCCCTCTCTCTTGCATTCTAACCTCAAGCTTAGATACCTCCAACCCCCTCATAGCCTCACCAAGACCCTTCGAAACCTCTGCAATAACCTCTGGTTCATCCCAGTGCTGAACAGCTTCAACTATTGCTCTAGCATATCCTTCAGGATTCGATGACTTGAATATGCCGGAACCCACAAAAACTCCATCGGCTCCGAGTTTCATCATTAATGCAGCATCAGCAGGCGTCGCTATTCCTCCTGCCGCAAAGTTTACAACGGGTAATCTCTGCAGTTCCTTTATCTCAAGTAGTATTTTATATATCCCTTCGACTATTTCTTCAAGGGTGTACTCCTCGTAAACAACATCGTCAGGTTTTACATCCTCAGGTAAACCCATTTCTCTCCTAACAACTCTTGCCAGTTCAACGTATTTTTCTGCGTATTTTTCTGCAACACTGTATATCTTTTCATCTGGCATCTTCTTCAGTTGAGCTATAGCATAATTCATAATCCTCATGTGTTTAACCGCCTCGATCACATTACCTGTTCCAGCTTCACCTTTCGTCCTTATCATTGCAGCTCCTTCCCATATCCTTCTCACTGCTTCTCCCAAACTCCTCGCACCGCACACGAATGGTACAACAAATTTCCTCTTATCTATATGGAAGAACGTGTCTGCCGGTGTTAACACTTCACTTTCATCTATCATGTCAACCCCCAGAGCTTCAAGAGCTCTAGCCTCCGCTATGTGACCTATTCTGCATTTAGCCATAACCGGAATCGTCACGGCATCCATTATCTCCTGTATCTTTTTAGGATCCGCCATTCTGGCAACTCCTCCGCTAGTTCTTATATCCGCAGGAACCTTATGCAGGGCCATTACAGCTACCGCACCAGCATCTTCGGCTATCGCTGCCTGCTCAGCATTGGTTACATCCATTATAACTCCACCTTTCTGCATTTTTGCAAATCCCCTCTTGATAAGCTCTGTTCCAAATTTAAGATCTTCAAGTCTCATCGCATCTAGAATACATGAATTGATAATTAATCTTATGGTCGGTGTTACCTTTCCCCCTTTTCCTCTTTATCTCTTTAACCTTTAATTCACAGAATTTGAATATCTCAATTCCCTCCTCCTTCGTCAATTCCCCGCTTGCTATATAGGATCCTATATGCGGGTATATTATGTTATCGAGCTCCCACGTAATCCTTTTTATGTCTACGTTGTCCTTTTCAACGCTTTTAAAAAATTCATCCAGTGCCTTGATTATGTCATCTTTCAACCCCATAACCTAATTTAGAGGCAAGATTTATACGTTATCCCGTCGAACTACCTTAGAATATGAAGGTCTATGTAATCGATTCAAGCGTAGTATTCCTAAAAAAGGCTAGGTACGATAGGATGATAACGATTCCTGAGGTAGTCGACGAAGTTAAGGATGAAAACTCAAGGTTATATCTATCTTTGATAGACGTATCTGTTGAGGAGGCGTCCGATAAAAATATAAATAGGGTTATAAGAACTGCCAGAAAAACCGGGGATATATACAAGCTCTCCGATACGGATATAAAGTTGATAGCTAAGGCACTAGACGAGGTTGAAAGGGGAAACGACGCGGTAATAGTCACAGATGACTACTCGATTCAGAATGTTGCAAGGTTGCTGGGATTGAAGATTGAAAACGTGATTCAACCGACGATATCGAAAGTGTTTAAATGGGTTAAGGTTTGTAGAGGATGCGGTAGAAGGGTAGAAGGTGATGTCTGTCCGGTTTGCGGTAGCGAGGTGGTATTAAGGAGGGTAAAGAATGAGGGTTGAGGATCTAATTGAAAGAGCGAGAAGGTTAAAAGAAAAGGGATTGACAATTGGAGAAATTGCATCGGAGTTAAACGTATCTAGTGAAACTGCAATGTGGCTTCTTGCAAAGGTTAGAGAGGACAAGGCTCCATCAGACGTATACATAGATTTCAGAAACGTATCTAATCCTTTTAGAATGAGATGTCTAGCCGGTATAATTTCGGATATGATAAGCGAGAGTGTGGACGAGAATCCAGAGGTTGTAGTCGGAGTTGCTACGAGCGGTATACCCATAGCAACTCTAGTCGCAGATGAGCTAAATGCAGATCTGAGTATGTACTACCCGAAAAAGCTTAAATGGGAGGAAAAACAGGTTAGGGTTGGCGGCGTCTTTAGCGAAAACTTCGCCGATGTGAGCGGGAAGAAGTGTGTGATAGTTGACAACGTCATAACGACCGGGATGACAATTAAGGAAACGATAGAACAGATAAAGAAAAAGGAAGGAGAAGTTCTGTGTTCAGCAGTCATAATAGATAAAAAAGGTGTTGATAAAATAGAAGGGATACCAATACTTAGCATATTTAAAATAGTCAGACTATGAAAGATGTTTGCATCTTAATCCCTACGTTAAACGAAGAGAGGAGCATTGGAGAGGTCATAGAGGGTTTTAAAAGAGAAGGATTTAGTAACATATTTGTCATAGATGGAAAGAGTGTCGATAGAACTAGAGAAATAGCCGAAGAAAAAGGAGCAAGGGTAGTCATTCAGACAGGGAGAGGAAAGGGACAGGCCATAATAGAGGCCTTTCAGATGATAAATTCCGATGTTGTCGTGCTAGTCGATGGAGACGGAAGCTATATACCAGAAGATGTTCATAAGCTCCTGGAACCGATAAAAAAGGGGATTGCCGAACATGTAATAGGGAACAGATTGGTGGGATTTGAAAGGGGTGCCTTCACAAAGTTAAACCTGATCGGAAATAAAATACTGAACTGGATATTTAGACTTATATACGGAGTAAACCTTCACGACATACTCTCTGGCTACAGGGCTCTTAAAAGAGAGGTATATAAAAACCTAGATCTTAAAAAACACGGGTTTGAAATCGAAACGGAGCTAACGGTTGAAACTCTTGCAAAAGGGTTCAAAGTCGTTGAAGTGCCTATAGCGTATAGGAAGAGGGAGGGTAGGACAAAGCTGAAACCGATTAGAGATGGGTTTAAGATAGCCATGACGATTTATGAGTTGCTTAGGAGGTACAGCCCAGGAAGATACTTCCTATTCATAGGATTATTTCTGATATTCCTAGGAGTTTTAAGCGGAGTGTACGTTGTTTACGAGTGGTTTAGGAATATCTCACACGATCTGCTTGCAATTTTGACAACTCTTCTGATAATAGGCGGACTACAGATAATAATATTCGGTATTATAAGTGATTTCGTGTCCAAAACAAATGTCGAGATTAGAAGGGAATTGATAAGTCTTAGAAAGGAAATTGAAAGGTTGAAGGAATATGAAACCAAGGGAAATAGAGAAGTTGTTTGAGGAAGATATGCATGAGCTTGGAACTAGGGCAAACTCCATAAACGACAGATTTGTCATGTTCGTTATAAACAGACACATAAATTACACGAATATATGCGTATCCAAATGTCCTCTATGCGCTTTCTGGAGGAGACCAGAGGATGAGGAAGCGTACCTTATGAGCATTGAAGAAGTTTTGAACAGGGCCTATGAGGCTGTAGAGCTCGGAGCTACGGAGTTGCATATAGTCGGTTCCCATAATCCAGATGTGAATGTCGAATACTTTGAAGAGATATTCAAGAGGATAAAGCAGAGGTATCCAAACGTTGTTATAAAGGCATTAACTGCTACTGAGATTCATTTTCTGGCAAAAAAGGAGAAATCGAGTATAAGAGAGGTTCTTTCAAGATTGAAATCTGCCGGATTGGATGTCATGCCTGGAGGTGGAGCCGAAATACTTGTAGATGATATAAGAAGGATTATATGCCCGAATAAGGCAAAATCGGATGAGTGGTTAAACGTAATGAAGGTAGCACACGAGCTGGGAATTAAATCGAATGCCACAATGCTTTTCGGTCATATAGAAAAGATAAGGCACAGAGCGATTCATCTATACAGAATCTGGAGATTGCAGAAAAAGACAAGGGGGTTCATATCGTTCATACCTCTTCTCTTCCATCCAAGGAATACAGGGCTTGAAAAAATGGGGCTTGTTAAGGAAAAGACAAATCCTGTAGATATATTAAAGACGATTGCCGTTTCAAGAATAGTTCTCAGGAACTTTAAGAGTATAAGGGCGTATTGGGTAGGTCTTGGAGAAAAATTGACTCAGATTGCCTTAAATTACGGTGCAAACGACATAGATGGAACGATAATAGAAGAAAGAATTATGCATTCAGCAGGAGCAAAAACACCCTCTTATATGACTGTGGAAAAGATAATAAAAATTATAAGGGGTGCAGGGAAGATACCTGCTCAGAGGGACACATTCTGCAATATAATAAAGATTTACGAACATTCATGATTTACAAACCGTTTAATCGCGAGCATAGCCGTATGCTTTTACGATGATAAATCTGTACTAGGTCATGTATCATATCACCTGAACGGATCGTAGAACTTCATCGATCAGGCTCGAAAGATATATTAAATATGAATTCTGATGAATCGTATCATGAGGATAGGAAAATTCGGATTTTTAAACAACTTCTTACCATATTACTGGATTGAAAAGTTCAAGAAGGCAGAGTTAATTGAGACAACTCCTAAAGGTATGATCGAAATGATAGAAAGGCGTGAACTCGATTTTGCACCGATACCATCTTTTTACTTCTTAAAAAACAGGAATAGATTCAAAAGTTATAGGTTCTGCATAGGATCCAAAAGGGAAGTTCTAAGTGTCTTGGTTGTTTCAAGCAAGGAGAATCCAGATTATAGAATTGCCCTGACTAGCGAGAGTGTGACATCTGTTAATCTGCTAAAGATAATACTTAGAGAAAAAGGTTTGAACTATAAACTAATTCCGACGAATTGGAAAAGTGCTGATGATCTGCTGAGGTTATGCGAATGCGCACTGGTGATAGGTGATGAGGCTATAAGGGCTAGGATGAAGTACAGGGTTGTAATGGATTTGGGAACGGAATGGTTTGAATTAACGGGATATCCCATGATTTTTGGTATATCTGTATCATTAAGGGATGTAGATGCTAGGAGATGTGATGAACTGCTGATGCATTCCATAAAATGGGGTTTCGAAAATTTTTACGAGGTTGTAAGTAATGCGAAAAAGCTTTCCGGCGTGGATGAACAGTTTTTAAAGAGGTATTTTAGATCTTTGACTTACAGAATGGGATATAAAGAGAGAAAAGGATTAGATGTATTTGAAGAACTTTGCAGAGAACACGGTTTGCTTTAAAACTTATCCAGTTCGGTTGCTAAGTAACTGTTTTTCTCTCCCAGCATATAATACATAATATAATACATATATGTGAAAATATCCTCCGCGCTAATTCGGATATTTCTGCTCCTATGGGATCTGTGTTAACGTTTCACTTTACTTATGTTAACTATCCATCCGTATGGAGATAAAATAAGTTATATCAACTTTCTGAAAACAACCACGTTTTAAAGTAGAATATAAGTTCCGCAGAACATTATACATGTTTGCATGCGAGCAATTAAATCGATTAATCCGCTACCACGTTTTAATTCTCCAATCCTACATCAAATATTAAAGTATCTAATCAATCATTCAATATTCGAAGACAAATCATTCATAAAGACCTTGCATCATTTTATTTTCCTTAAGATATTGCTTCTGTCACCGGATCCCTTTGATTTCGCTTAAATATATCCAAAAATTCTACAATTGTTATTTATATTTTTAAATTATACTGAAAATCTATTAGTCTTGATTATTGTTACTTGCACTTTGAACGATTTAGTAAAATTTATTAGAAAGAGGTCAACTTGAGTTTATGGATACCGGTACATTAATAATTGCAGCAGCCAGTGTCTTCACAATTCTGTCTGCAATTGGTGTTCTGTTAACGAGGGATAACCTATATGCAGCCCTATATATGTCCGTTACAATGCTCCTGATCGCAGCAATCTATGCTGCCTATAACATTCAGCAGGTAGTCGTTTTTATAGCATTTGTTTTCGTTGGAGCTGTTGGTATGATAACAATTGCAATTGCAGCAACTTACAGATATATTCCGGCAAAGAAAATAAGTGTTGGCTGGATTATACCAGTAATAATAGTTTTTGCAATAACATCGTACTTCTACTACGGCTTTGCCACCTTCAATTTAAAAACACAGGAGTTGAGTTTGGGATTTGAAAAGCTGAGCACGGAGTACATGGTACTTCTGGTATTCCTGTTTTCATTGATCGTAATAATGATGCTCTCCGCTATAAAACTCGCTAGGAGGGTTGAGCTATGAGCCAGCTCTTTATAATATTGGCAACATCCCTAGCAGTACTTCTAATAGCGTATCTAACTGCAATTTCTGCAAGAGATCTGATAAGACTACTTATAAGCCTCGAGCTAATGTTCGGTGCAGTTTTTCTGGCAATATTACCGTTGTTTTCATTGCAGGCATCCACAGCTTTTGCAATAGTCGTTCTGACGATATTTACAAGCAGCAGCGAGCTTCTTGTTCTTATAACGGCGATAGTACTTCTAGATAGGAGTAAGAGAGGAATAGAATTAGAAAAGGTTGCCGTGGGGGGTGAAACGCTTTGATATTGCTTATACTGCTTTTAATACCGTTACTTGTTACATTTGTACTACCGGTATTCAGACCCAGAGCATCGACTATAATCTCGACGATATCATTTCTGATTCCAATGGTCGGTGCTCTGTATTATCTGTCGACGTTTAAAACTATGGAGATAAAACTCTTTGACGTTGCAAGTCCAATAGGTGAATTCTACATACTCTCGGATCCAATAAGCAACGCATTCGGTTTTGCCATATGCATAGTTTCCGCAATGGTTGCCCTCTACTCCCTACCCTATATGAGACACAGACTTGAAGAGTTGCTTAAAGCGGGTGAGATAAAGGATGAGCTCTGGGAGTTCAGAAAGTACTGGTTCCTATACCAGCTGTACGCAGTTTCAATGCTTTGGCTTGTTTACTCTGGAAATCTCATAATGCTTTACATATTCCTCGAGCTCTCGCTCGTCACATCCTTTATGCTGATATTCAAATACGGTTATGGAAACAGACAGTGGGTGGCATTGCTGTATTTCGTTTGGACTCATATCGCCGGAGTTCTTGCAATAGTCAGCTTCTTAATAATAGCGTTTGATAATCAGACCACCGCTCTTCACAGCATACGCATTGTAAGTTACCTAGCATGGTTACTGGTATTCATAGGTATGGTCGTAAAGCTACCAGGATTGGGTCCGCACATATGGCTACCGTGGGCGCATGCAGAAGCACCCACACCTGTTAGTGCGTTACTGAGTCCATTAACGGTCGGTCTTGCCGGTTATATACTGCTTAGAATATACCAGATCGAACCCTCCTTCATAATAACCTACAGGGATCTGATAGTAGCATATGGTATCATAACGAGCATTTATGCAGGACTGTCTGTTTTCAAGCAAAAAGATTACAAAAGGCTGCTGGCATATTCAACTGTTTCTCAGATGGGCTATATGCTCATAGCTCTCTGTCTAGGCTCTGCAGGACTGATTGCAGTTGTTGTCCAGTACATAAGTCATGCATTCGGAAAGTCAGTTCTCTTCATGACAGCAGGAGCAATAATAGCAACCTTCCACGGATTGAGAGATATCGAAAAGATGGGTGGTATGCATGAATATATACCTATAATTGCGAATGCAGCGTTAATAGGTTTCATGACTCTGAGCGGTATAATGACCATAGGTATGTTCGTCGAGTTCTATATACTTGTGGGGCTGACAAAGGTGTACGGATTCAACCTATGGGTAATATTAGCAGTAGTTACTGTGTTTATAATATCCGGTCTGTACGCGTTCTATACGATGAAGGTCATATATTACGGCAGACCTGCCGGTTACGAGAAGCCAAAATACAGCAGACTGCTAGATGCTCCTCTGTACGTTATAGGTATCCTTAGCTTTGCGTTTGTATTCCCACCTCTGGCAGAAATACTTTTAAAGGGATTGAAGATAGCTTTAGGAGGTGTCTAATTTGATATGGCTCCTAGTCTTATTGTTTCTATCTCCAATCGTTTTAAGCATACCGATCGCAGCAGCCTGGGGCTTGGAACCCAAACCGGGATGGGCTAGAAAGCTACCGATACTCTCCGTTATAGGATTATTCATATCCCTCTGCGCAGCTCTTTACATATTGTTTAATGTCGGAACGTTCCCACCCTCACCTGAGGAGGAGCCTATAAAATACACGATATTATGGTTACCGGAGTACAACATAAACTTTGTATTCATATTCGATTACCTCAGCAGAATAATGGGTGCTCTTACAGCCATAATAGCATTCCTCATAGGCGTCTATGGTCTTGAGTACATGAGAGATGATTACAGACTCGGATGGTACTGGTTCTTCTTCAACCTCTTTACCGCTTCAATGCTCCTTGTTGTTTACAGTGATAACCTTCTGATGTTCCTGATAGGATGGGAAGGTCTCGGTCTTGCTTCTTGGGCGCTTATAGGACACTGGTTTAGAGACGACGACCCGTTAAGCTTCGTTGGTGTAATAGACAGAAAGGTCTGGAAGCTGAATTACTTCTGGAGTCCAAGCTTCGGTGGCTGGAGAGCCATATCGACGATAAGAATTGGAGACATTCCAATGTTCTTTGCGATAGGAGCACTCTACTTCCTGACAGGTACCCTTAACATATCCGAAATAGACTGGAGCGGCTTGTTCCATCATATAGGAGTTGTAGGAACTCTGATACTTATGCTGACATTTATGATGGGTCCATTCACAAAATCGGCACAGGTACCTTTCAGCGAATGGCTTATGACGGCTATGACAGGTCCAACAACTGTTAGCGCACTGCTTCACTCAGCAACAATGGTTGCAGCCGGAACATACGTGTTCATGAGGCTTAGCTGGTATATAGAGCCTTGGGCTCATCACTTCCCTGGACTGGAGTACCTTTACCTAGTAGTTCTGTTTGTGGGTTTGATATCGGCTCTATACGGATCCCTTGTAGCCATTGGCTGTCTTGAGAGAAAGGTTCTTCTCGCAGCATCAACTATGTCAAGCCTTGGATTGATGTTTGCTTCCTCTGCCGTAAGCTACTGGATAGGAAAGATTGCTGTTCTTGTAGGCTTCTGGTACCTTGTAACTCATGCATTCGCCAAGGCCACGTTATTCCTGGTAGCAGGTCATCTCATACATGTCACGCACGACAGATTCTGCGTAGGAGATGTGGAGGTTGCTAAGAAAGTGAAGGTTGCATTTGCGGCGACAATAGTTGCGACCATATGCCTAGCAGGAATTCCACCGTTCACAGCTTACTGGGTTAAATCAGCCATGGACGAACTCATGCATCATCTTGTGGTTCACGAAAAACTGGTAATACCCCTAATACTTTTGATAATTACATCGCTCGTCTACTCGGCATTCCTTGCCAAGTTCCTAAGCTTAAACTTCTATAAGGGAGAAAAGGTTCATTTACATCTTCACGGAGGACAGATCATGGGTTCGGCCTATACAGCTATGTATCTACTCCTCCTCGTCGTACTCTGGGTCTACGTCTGTTCGTATATAGAACCCTTCACACACTTCTTTAAAGCTGGATTTGAGACGAGTTCGCTTGCAGTCGGCTTGGCTGTAACTGCATCCTATGGACTTGCACTGTATAAACCGAGAATAAGGGCTTTGGCACCGATAGGAACGTTTCTGGGCGATAGGATGTACCTACCGTTCTTAAACGATTTAATAGTTTCAAAGGCTGGATGGGCGGTAGCATTTGTAGTCGACTGCTGCAACAGGGCAATTGACTTCACGTGCCACAAGGCTGTTCCAAAGCTGTTCGAGATATATTCGATCGCGGTTAGGGCTATACAGAGCGGGAGACTTGAGAGGTATATTAGGATTATAGTAGGCTTTATCTTGCTGATGGCAATCCTTTCAACCGTGGTGGGGTGGTAGGATGATTGAACCTCTGATATTAGCCTCCCTAATAATTTTAACGATTTCAGCAGCAGTTTCGGCAAAAAGCAGACGTATAGCATTTGCGTTAAGCATCATAGCAATTGCATTAAGCTTACCGATAGGTATAAACGGATACACACTTTTGATTTTCTTCATAGCCTTACTAAACGTATTCTCATTGCTTGCTATAAAAGCAAATCAGATAGCTGGTGTAGATTATGCAATGGTTGCCATAATGGCGATAGCCACAGTTTACATATTCTTTGTCAGAGATGTTGCCATGCTTCTAACGCTGTTCGTTGTCGTTTCCGTTCCAACTTATCTACTCGTTATGATCAGTGATGAAGCGATGAACGTAGATGTGGGTATAAAGTACATAACGTTTATGGTCTTTGCGACCGTTCTATTTATAATAGGAATTGTTGTAATGATACATGCTATAGAAGCAGTTCCTTATCCGAGTAATTTCGCATTATACACTGTAGGATTTATAATAATGCTGATAGGACTGGGAATGGAGGTCGGAATTGCCCCTGTCCATGAATGGGTTCCAGATGTGTTTGCAACTGCCGATCCAATCCCCGTTTCAATAATAGCATCGATTGCCAAGTTTGCACCGTTTATAATAGCATATAAGGTTCTAATAGCGACGTTCAATCCTGAGCTTGCCAATTTACTATTAATACTAGCCATAATATCAGCCGTGTCAATGTTCGTCGGAAACATAGGAGCATTAACGGCAAAAGAGCTGAGCAGGGTTCTTGCATACTCAACGGTTGCGAACATGGGCTACGTCCTAGCCGCATTTGCTGCAATTTTAAATCCAAAATTCGTAGCCTTTGCAATTGCAGGAGGATTGCTGCAGTTAACAGTAAACTCATTTGGAAAAATAGGACTGTTCTCGTCGATAAAAAGTGATGGAACAGCATCCTGGATATCATATCTCTTAGGTCTATCGTTCATAGGGTTACCTCCCCTTATGGGATTCTGGTCAAAGCTGTTCATAATATACTCACTGGTATATTCGGGCTACATATGGCTTGCAGTCATACTCGTCATAAACTCTGCCATATCCGTTCCATATTACCTGAGACTTGCAAGAGAGCTTGGAAAGGGTTGGAAGATCAGTGTTGCAAATGCGATATCTTTATTTGCTTCAATAGCTATGTTAATAACAATAGTACCGCCGGATTGGTTTGTTATAACGGCAAAGCTGATGGAGGTGATTAGGTGATTGAAGAAAATGCATTAGTTGTAGTAATACTCATTGCGATATGCCTGATAACAGATTTGATCATACTGATACTTGCCAGGTACTTTCCAAGATACAGGACAACTGTTCCAAAGATCCAGAGATTTGAGGCAGGGAATCCTCCTGTGGGAATACCGAAGTGGACTCTGCCAATGCAATACCTAGGTTTTATGCTCATGTTCATGGCAGCCGAACCCATACTTGTTATAGTTCTGCTGATATCAGCCATTCCCAAGTTTGGATCATATCTTGTAACAATTATAGCGTTTGTTTTATTACTCCCTGTTATATACGTTGCCTATAGATACTCAGAAGAGATAGCAAGACTTAGAGGTGGTACCTATGGATGAATTCGTTAGGTTTTTGCATTCCGGGGTTCTGGCACCTTTAAAGAAATGGGGTACGAGATGGAGCCTGTGGCCTGTTCACCTCGTTACAGCATGCTGTGGTGCTGAGCTCGCGCACGCATTTGCATGCGGATATGATGGCGAGAGACTAGGAGCATTAAACTATGGAATTGCTAGACAGACAAATCTCATAATTGTCGAGGGTGCAATTACTAGAAAGATGGCCAAGGTTTTAAGGATGACGTGGGAGCAAATGCCCGATCCGAAATTTGTAATAGTGATGGGAGCGTGCGGTTTGAAGGGTGGAGTATTCTGGAACGGTTACAACCTTGTAAGACCATCAGAAGTCGTTCCCGTTGACTTCTTCATACCGGGATGCCCACCGACACCTGAAACACTACTAAGAGCAATAAGACAGCTTCAGGAGAAGATAAGAACAGGTACTGCTAGGACTTCTGCGGAATTCAAGGAAGAAGAATTACCAAAAGCTAAAAGAAAGAAGCCAGCTCCAAGACCGATAAAGTTCAAGTCTAAAGCCCCGGCAATAGTTGTGAATGTTCCAAAGGATGTAGACTGGGAGTTCGGAAAGGAGTTGTGCGGAAAGTTGAGGGAGAGACTTGGTTTTGCAAAATCCATTACCATTACCGCTAAGAACAGAATAGCCGTTAAGATAGATAGGGATGATCTGATCAAGGCCGCTGAAACTTTACAGAGAATGGGATTCGACCATGTTAAATCCGTTAATGTGATAGATGTTATAAACGAGGATAAGTTCATAGTCGAGTACTTCTTCTCAAGCTACAGCGTTAAGGAGCTGATGTCCGTACTTGTTAACGTATTCATGGATGTCCCGAGGAGCGATCCCAAAGTGAAGAGTTTATGCAACATATTTCCATCAGCAGATTACCTAGAGAGAGAGATGCACGATCTCTTCGGAGTTGTATTTGAGGGAAATCCTTGGACGGGAAGAAGATTTCTGCTTGCACCAGATGCACCAGAACACCCTCTGAGAAAAGACTTCGTTTTAGAAGAGGAGACATACGTTGGAGGTGATTGAGATGGATGAATACTACATCGAGGTTCCGGTCGAACCCCCGAAAGAGGTTAGAAGTCTGTTCATACCAATTCCTCCAGAATACGTCGAAGAAACGTACAGAAGTGAGGATTTCCTAGTCCTTGTAGGCCCTCAGCATCCGGGAAGCGGGCATATGAGACTCATAGTCAGGGTTCACGGTGATATAATCAAGGAGGTCATACCCGATCCGGGTTACGTTCATAGATGTGTTGAGAAGATAGCCGAAAACAGACTGTACATACAGAACATACCGCTTGTCGAAAGACCGTCTATAATGGATGCTGCAAATCTAAATCTGGGATATGTAAGGGCAATAGAGGAGGCTCTGGACATAGAGGTTCCGGAGAGGGCAAAGTATATAAGGGTTATACTTGCGGAGCTCTGTAGAATAGGTACGCATTTATACGATGCGGCAATACTCTCAGTCTTCATGGGTCACACAACCGGATTTATGTATCCGTTTGGGATCAGAGAGCTTATATGCGAGGCACTTGCAGTTATGACCGGTGTAAGGTTCACAACGTCTTTCATAATACCGGGAGGTATCAGGAGGGATGTCGATAACAAAGTTTTAAAATACGTTTACAACATAACATTTGCAATTGAAAAGAGGTTGAAAACGTTTGAGAAGATATTTATTAAGAATCCGACTGTCATTGCAAGACTGAAGGATGTCGGAGTTCTTACAAAGGAAGAGGCCATAAAGTACGGGGTAGTAGGACCTTTCCTGAGGGCTTCCGGTGTTGAGTACGATGTTAGGAAGGTCGAACCTTACGAGGTTTACGATGAACTCACATGGGAGATACCGGTTGCAGATGCTGGTGACGGGTATTCGAGATTCCTTGTCAGAGTTAACGAGATAACCCAGAGCCTTAACATGATAAGACAGTGCATTGAGAGAATTCCTGAAGGAAGGGTTATAAGTGATCAGATATGTGAGAACGGAAAGGAGATAAGAGGTAGCCTGTTCGACGCCCTTGCTAACATAGTCCTACCAACGGGAGAGTACACAACGCTAACGGAATGTGCTAGGGGTACCGCTGTATTTACTATTGTCAGCGATGGGGGATCGAACACACCTTATAGGCTCAGACTTCTTACACCTGGATGGCTTTATCTGAGGGGATTCATGGAAGCCCTTAAAGGGGAGAGACTGGCAGATCTACAGGCAATATACGGTAGCTTTGGTTACTTCCCACCTGAAGCGGATAGGTGATGGTAATGGGCGTTATCGGGTATCTATACGGTTTATTCACAAGCAATATGATGGACATCCCGCTCATAAAACCGCTGGTAGACTACCTACTAAATATACCGGGGATAAACTTCATAGTAGCCCTAATCCTCTGGAGACCGTTTTTTGCTATAGCGATTGCTCCAGGACTAGGTGCTCTGATGTTGTATCTGCTGTGGATTGTCTATTTCGAAAGGAAGCTTACAGCGAGAGTTCAGTGGAGAGTTGGACCACTGGAGGTCTGCAGACCTATTAGAGGATTGATACAGGCCCTAGCGGACGGAATAAGGTATTTCTTCCAAGAGGCAATAGTTCATAGAGAAGCTCACAAACCATACTTTATTCAGCTACCGATACTTGCATTCATACCAGTCCTAATTCCGATAATGTTCATACCGGCAGGAAAGGTTGTTGGTATAAAGAGCGATTATGCTATCCAGCTAATAGTTGCATTCATAGCCTTAATACCGATAACGATTATAGCGATAGGCTGGGCTTCAAACAGCAGGTTTGCATACATAGGTAGTGTAAGAGAGGCGTTCATGTACTTTGCTTACGAAGTTCCGTTTGTCATAGCCGTAATCTCCATGATATTCATATACGGATCAGGAAACCCGTACACAGCAGTTGAAAAGCAGGCAATTGTACCAGGTGCAATTCTAAACCCCATAGCCTTCATAGTTTACATGATAGCCATGCTAATGGCGACATCCAGACTACCCTTTGAAATACCTGAAGCAGATCAAGAAATAGCCTTTGGACCTTTTGTGGAATATTCTGGAATACTGTTCGGATTGGTCATGACACTTGCGTATGAGAAGTTATACATAATGGCTTTACTTTTCACGATACTGTTCCTAGGTGGCTGGAGTGGTCCGCCCATACCGATACTTGGAGATCTCGCACCCGTTATATGGCTGGTGTTAAAAACAGTTATAGCCATATCGATACTCGTGATAGTTAGATCGATATATGCAAGATACAGGCTTGATCAGGCCATAAGACTCGGATGGTCGTCAATGCTTGGATTATCTCTCATAAGCCTTGTTGTTTGTGCAGCGGTGAGGTGGATATTATGATAAGGATAAAGAAGGTTGAATTGAGCCTGGCCGAAAGGGTTAAGAGTCATATAGATGCCATAACAACTGCCGTAAAACAGGCCATAAGGCCTGATAGAATTACCGTAGAATATCCTAGAGAGAGGAGGAGGTATCCAGATATATTCAGGGGATTCATAGTTTTCGATAAGGACAAGTGCATAAGCTGCTTCAGATGTGCTCAGATATGTCCTGCAAATGCTATAAAGATGGAATTTTATGACAGGTATTATCCCAGTATAGATTACGCCAAGTGCATATTCTGCCACTTCTGCGTTGACAGCTGTCCTACTGGTGCTCTAAGGACAAGTAAGGTGCACGATATAGCATTTAAATCCCTTGAGGAGATGCACCTGCATACAACTCAGATCATGAAAATCCCGGAAATTATCAGGGAAGATAAGGTAACAGTTGAGTATGAAATAAAGGATGGTAAATGGAGGCTTGTAAGGAAGAAGGAACTTGATAAACTCGAAGTTGAGGTACCTCCTCCGGTTATAAAACCTAGAAAAGCCTTCTGCATCGAACCGGAAAACTGTCTGGGTTGCAGGTTATGCGTGACGGTATGTCCTCAAGAGGCTATAACATTTGATAGGAAAAAGGCCATGATAAGGATAAATTTGGAGAAGTGTGTTGGTTGCGGGTTATGTGTTAGGCAGTGTCCCATGCAGATATTGGAGTTGAAGGTGGTAGCATGATTACCGAATGGCAAATTCAGGTTCCGGAAAAGAGGATAAAGAAGAAGTTTTTTGGTAATTTAAAGGCTGAAGTAATCGACAAGGGTTTATGCAGCCACTGCTGCACATGTGTGGCGATCTGTCCTGTAAGGGGTATAGTTGCCGGAGATAAGCCGATCGATTTCCCTACATGGGTTAAGGATTGCGTAGATTGTGGTGCTTGCGTTAGAGTCTGCCCGAGATGGGACTACAAGCCGCTCAGCGGTCTGGGGGATTACATAGAAATATTTGCGGCAAAATCCAAAAGATTTGTTGGACAGGACGGAGCAATGGTGACAGAGATAACTGCTTCAGCACTGGAAATGGGACTTATAGATGTTGCGCTCTTCGTTGGGAGAGATGAGAGCTGGAGGACTCAGGTCGTAATGATAAAATCAGTTGAACAGCTCTATGACAGGAAGATAACGGGGACGAAGTACAGTTACGCGGAACTCATTCCAGCCCTAAAGGACACTGTAATGAGATACGATGCAATAGGTGTCGTCGGAACACCCTGCATGGTTTCCGGTATTAGAAGATTACAGGAGAACTTCAAAAAGTTTAAGAGGGTTAAGCTCGTTATAGGACTCTTCTGTACCGAGAACTTCTATTACCATCAGCTATACGATTTTCTACTGAAGAAGAAGGGTATAGATCTAAGAAATGCTGTAAAAACTGATATAAAGAAGGGAGAATTTATAGTTACGCTAAAAGATGGTAATGAGATAAGTTTCTCCGTTAAGGAGCTGGATGAGATAATACCATCTGGATGCAAGGTTTGTCAGGACTTCTCATCGGTTGAAAGCGATGTAAGCGTTGGCAGTGTCGGCAGTAAAGCTGGATTCTCAACTGTAATAGTCAGAACAGACATTGCAAAACGGGTAACGGATTACATAAGGGAAAAGGGCTACGCCGAATTCGATGAGGCGGACGTAGAGGCAGTTAAAAAGTTGTGCGACTTTAAGGTAAAAATACACCCATACCCCCCAACCTAATTTTTTTAAAAAAAAAAATTGAAGTAAAGGATTGCTATTATCACACTACTCCTTCTGCAGTTCTATCGCTCTCCTCTTGACGTTTGCAAAGTATATGGCAAAAGGTCTGTAGGCCAAGTGTGACCATTTTGCAAACGGTACTTCAAGCGCCAAAAGCGGAACAACTAGTGCTAGATGCACGGCAAATGAATAGTACGTTGGAAGAGGCCAGTCGAGTTCCATGAATATCCTGACAAGAAAACCTGTGAAGGTTGTCAACCATAACAGGATAAGGAACATCCAGTCTGTTGAGTGTGAATACTGATGATATGGCTGTTTCTTTTTAATCCTCCCGATCATAGCCACAGTAGTTGCATAAAGCATAGCAAGCGTTGCGTAAAGCCAGAAAAGTTTTGCCGGATGCCATGCTGGCGGTGGTGTATTTGTTAGGGACCACTTTGTTAGTAGATCAACCTGTACGAGTATGAACGCTACTGTATAACCTGTCATAACCAGTATGTGGTTTCTCCACTGCGATTTGATATCCGATCTGAATGTTCCGCAGAGCCTAAGCCTCATCTGTGTAAAGAAGTGAACTATCAAGCTCTTGAGTTCTCTGATATAAAGGGAGAAGGGGATTTTTACGTTTACGTCCCTCATAGTAAATCTGTACATTCTGTATATGTTTCCGAGAAGTATAGCGGCTAGTATTAAACCGAAGACATACCCAGCAGGATGAACTATGTCCGCCGGGGCGAATGTTTCAAGCTCGGTGTGAGTTGTCACAATCGGCCCATGAAATACGTATATTATTCCAAGTGTTATAAAGAATAAGGCAAGAGCTGCGATTATTTCATTCACCTTTGATTTGTAAAGCCATCTTGAAAATCCTGTCCAATCGTATGTGGTTATAAGGTATCTCCTCACAGACATCATTATTTCTCCTGGACTTGCCTGTCTCGGACATGTACTGGAACATTCACCACAGTAGTAACACAGCCAGGGCTCCAGTGAAGATTTTATCTTCTCAATCAAGCCTAGCTGCAGATATCTTATTATTTTCCTTGGAAAATTCTCCTCATCCGACGTTAGTGGACATATTGCCGTACAGTTACCGCAGTTAAAACATTCTGTTATTTTATCTGCTCCGAATTCTCTCAACTCTAGTACAAATTCAGGGTTTACTCTCATTCTCCCTCCTCCTCTTTGACCTCTTTAGCAGCGAGTTCGTACTTATAATACCCGTCAACTTCTTCACCTGCAACAACCTGCCCATACTTCCACAATGTCATTATATACCACGTGACTACACCTGTTGGTAAATTGAGTTCGGAGGCTATTTCGGGAATTGTTTTTGGACCTGATTTCAAACATTCGGTTATTTGCTTTATTATCCTCCTCTGTTCCTTGGATCTTTCAAGTACTTCCTTCTTCGGCTTTACACCCTTCTCCCTTAGCTTCTTTACTGTGAGTTCTTTTTTCGCCTCCGCCTTTGCCTCTGCTTTTGCCTCAGCCTTTGCTTCAGCTTCGGCCATTTATTCTCCCCCCACTATTTCTACCATCTTTTCGAGTTGATCATAATAATATCCCCTTAGATTTATAGCCTTGTTCGGGCAAACACCTCCGCATGCACCACATCCTTTGCACAGGGCCTCGTTAACAACGGCTTTTCCATCCTTTATACTTATCGCTCTTGTCGGACATTCGTCAACACATTCACCACAACCATCACACTTTTCTGGATCTATCTCAGCTACAAAAGGTTCAAGCTCAGCATATCCTTTTATCAAATACGTATTGGCCTTTGCAGCTGCTGATGAAGCAGATGCAGTGGCCTCAACCGTATCCTTTGGACCCTGGCATGCTCCTGCTAGAAATACTCCGGCTATTGCTGTTTCAACGGGTCTCAACTTTGGATGTACCTCCTGTAAGAATCCATCTCTACTGAAAGGAGCCCTAAGCATTGTGAAAACGTCACTCATCTCGGGTTCCATTCCCACAGAGAGAACAACGAGATCTGCAGGTATTTCGAGTTCTTCACCACCTGTAAGCATGTCCTTAACCCTTACAATTAACCTGTCTCCGACCTTTTCAACTACCGGTGGTTCCTCAGGATCATATCTTATGAATAGAACCCTATTCCTCCCAGCTTCCTCGTAGTACTTTTCATATTTACCATACGCCCTTATATCCCTGTAAACATGGTATATTCTAACATCCTTGAACTTCTCCAGTGCAGCTAGAGATGCATTCAGAGTTGCAACGCAGCAGTACCTTGAACAGTATTCATGCTCCTCGCATCTGCTACCGACGCAGTATATAAACACTATATCCCTTATTTCCTTTCCGTTGTATATCAGCTTGCCATCGGACAGCGCAAGTAACCTCTCAAACACGGGGAGTGTTACAACTTCACTGTAAACCTTGTAACCGAACTCACCCTCCTTCGGCTCATAGGGCTTAAACCCCGTTGCAAGTATTATCAAACTACCGTTCAATTCTATTATCTGAGGTTGCTGGTTGAAATCTGGACTACACTCGCCACACTTCGTACAAGCTTCAACGTCTATAACGGGGATATCCGGATAGCTGAACTCCCTTATGTATATCGCCTTTCTCTTCGTTAATCCATAGTTAAATTCATCTGGAACTTCAACGGGACACTTATCTATTAAATCCTTACTTTTCTCAGTTACATACCTCGGATTAACTTTTATCTTAACCTTGAAATCGCCAAGCGCACCCTCAGCAGAAATTACTTCAGCGTTGGTATAGACCTTTATGTTCGGATGCTTCTTTATCTCCTCGACGAGTTCCTTTACAATTTCGCATCCACTCTTTCCAGACGGATACAGCTTATATATCTGTGCAACCCTTCCTCCTAAAAACGGTGATTTTTCTATTAGATGAACAATTGAACCCGCTCTTGCGAGATCTATTGCACATCTCATTCCAGCTATTCCGCCTCCTATGACGATTGCTTCGTTTTTCATGTCAAGCCTTATCGGATGGAGTTCTCTTGCAAGACTAACCTTAGCTATGGCAGTTTTTACAATCCATATGGCCTTTCTTGTTGCAGCCTCTTTGTCATCCGAATGAACCCATGAACAGTGCTCTCTAATGCACACGTGCTCAAGAAGGTATGGGTTTAAACCTGCAGCTTTTGCAGCATCTCTGAACGTTTTTTCATGAAGATGAGGTGAACATGATGCCACTACAACACCGTCTAAATTCAAATTCTTTATATCCTCTTTTATAAGCTCCTGTCCCGCTTCAGAACACATGAAGACGAAATCCCTTGCAACTGCTACTCCCGGTAAGTCCTTGACAGCATCCACAACCTTTTTAACGTCAACGAAATCAGATATGTTCCCACCACAGTGACATATATAAACACCAATTCTCTCTCTCAACCTTTCACCTCCTTGAGATAAGCCATGCACTGAGCAGCTGCAGCAGAAGCTTCAGCAATCGTATCAGGTATATCCTTTGGACATGTTGCAGTTCCAGCCACGAATATACCCTCAACATTCGTAAGAGCTGGATTTACATTCTCTTCTGGCTGCGATACAAATCCGTAATCATCAACTTCCACTCCAAGCACCTTTGCAGCCTCGGGATTTGCAAGCAGTCCAACCGACAGAACGACCATGTCATATTCTTCCTCTATTATAGTTCCAGTCTCAGTATCCTCAGCTATTATGACAGGATTACCGTTTCTGCTTTCAATTCTGGCGACCTTACCCCTTACAAAGTTTACACCAAGCTCTTTTACTGTGTTAAAGAACTCCTCAAATCCCTTTCCGAATGCCCTTATGTCCATGTAATATATCGTCGCCTCGCCGAACGGAACGGCAGATGTATAGAGGAGTGCCTGCTTTATCGAATACATACAGCAAACTCTGGAACACAGCGGATTTCCGACCGATTTATCCCTTGAACCTGTACACAGGACCCAAGCCACTCTCTCCGGTACCTTACCATCTCCAGGTCTTACAAATGCATGATAAGGTCTCGAAGGTGCTAGAAGTCTTTCCATCTGCATCGCATGAATTATGTTCGGATTTCCATCGACCTTCAATTCCTTAAGGCTTCCCGTATATCCGTACTCGACCTTCTTCTCTGGTGAGAAGAGCCTGAATCCCGTTGCAATTATAATTGCATAGGTCTCAACCTCGATTTCTTCCGGTTCCTGTAAGAAGTTTATGGCATCTTTTGGACAAGCTCTCTCGCATCTTCCACACATTATACAGTTTTCAAGATCTATGAGCGCTTTTTTCGGTGTTGCCATTTCAAAAGGTATGTAAACTGCCTTCCTTCCTATTAATCCATATTCAAATTCCTTTGGGACAAGAACAGGACAGACCTGCTCACATCTACCGCACCCTATACATGCATCCTCATCGACGTATCTAGGCTTCTTAAGTATCTTCACCTTGAACTTCTTCCCATTTCTTTCTATTCCCCTAACCTCTGAATATGTTAAGAGCTTTATCTTAGGATGCTTGGCTGTAGCGGCCATTTTTGGTGTTGTTATACATCCTGCACAGTCAGTTGTCGGGAAGACCTTACTTAGCTGGATCATGTGCCCACCAATACTTGGCTCCTTTTCAACGAGTAAAACGTCAAAGCCAGCATCTCCAAGCGTTAGAGATGCCTCCATTCCTGCTATTCCACCACCTATAACAACCACATCATACTGCATGGCTATTCACCCTCTATAATCTCCTCTAACCTCTTAATAGACTCCAGAATCGTTTCAACACACGTCGAACACACACCGGATAATAGAAGTCTATCCCTACTTATCCCGTGCTTGTCAAGGAGCTCATATGCCTTTTCTATTCTCTTAGCAGTTTTGCTCACACATTCCTCACCCATAAATGGGCAGTCGGGGCCGCTTGACGCGACAAATACTGCATCAAATCCTGATTTGAATGCATGCAGGATCAGATCAGGTCTTATCATACTAGCACAGGGGATTCTTATGATGACTGTATTTGGATAGTAATGAGCGTGCAGTAGTCCTGCCTGATCTAGTGCCCTATAAGCCATATCCGCGGCAAAAATTAAAATTTTATGAGTCATAATCGATTCAACCCCAAATTCACTTATGCCTTTTTACAAAGTGCCTATCATAACCACCCGCATCGAAGAAGCCCAGATACTCCCACTTTCCTTTTGATCTCTCACACATCGTTGCCAGGTCATGTCTAGTACCGTGATCGCTTGATAGAAGCTCGAGAATTTGCCCGGGCTTGACCTTTGATCCTAAAGCCTTCTTCGCCTCAAGCATTGGTCCAGGACATGACTGTCCTCTTGCATCAACAACGACATCTGGCTTAATCTTCTCAACCTCTTCCTTTGTCAACTGCTTCATGATTTCACCCCCTAAAACAATAAACGAATCGTCATTTATTAACTTTGCTTTGTTTATTAAATTTACGTAGACGTGACGGAGGTATATGACAATTTAAAATAGTAACGAATATTAATTAGATCGAAGTATAGTCCGATATGCTGTATTATTCGACGAAGATTTTGAAAAGGAAAGGATTATTTAAAAGAGAAAGAAGAAGTACGTATATAAGGACTTTGGCAGTAATTCTGTATCATCTTGGCCTATCGTTTAGAGATGTAAGCAAGATTTTGAATCTTATGGGGTTTAGGGTATCTTATGAAGCTGTCAGGAACTGGTATCATAGATGCAAAAGTATATTTTCCAGTGAAAGAAAAAGGAGGAGATATATAGCAATAGATGAAGCGGCAATTGTATGCGGAAAAAGAAGATATTATATATGGGTAGCTGTGGATACAGAAAAAATGGAAATAATATCAGCAAGAATGAGTAAAAGTAGAAGTAATCTGGATTATATAGAAATGATAATGAATGTCTTAGAAAAATGCGAAAACAAACCGGTATTCATAATTTGTAAATCTCAACGGTATAAGGATATATTGTCTAGAAGGAATCTAAAATACGAGATAAGGATAAGAAGAGATATAAATACAGGATGTTTTTCGTTTATTAAGGTTAAGGAGGAAAGCGAAGGTGTTTTAAAGAAGATTTCTATTTGATCTTCTCAAAACATGTATATATACGAAATTTATCAGCGATGTCATAACAGATAACTTGCCTTTCCGTACGGGCAATTCTTTTAGGTTTAGCCTTACTGTAAAACATATATGTCAACTTAAGGCAAAAAGCTTATATAATTATTATTTAAGCATTTCCGTCGAAATTAGCATGCTCCTAAATAGAAAAATTAATATGTTTATAAACTTAGAGGGAGACATGCCAGAATTTGTAGCCATATCTGTATTTACCGACAAGTACTTCGACCACGTAGTAGAACTCACAAAGGCACTTAAAAAACTTGGAAGCGATGTAAAGATATTCATGTCGGGAGAGGGTGTAAAAAACGTAAAACATCAGAGGTTTAAGGAACTTCTTGAAGCTGCAGATTCAGAGAACGTATTTGTATGCGAGGCGAGTTATAAGAGGTATGTTGGGGAAAACATAGAGAAGTTGAAGGAGGCAAAATCGCCGGTCGAAGGTGTACCCTACAAGAATTGGGTTACTCAGGCTAAGAATGCTGAGTTTTTGAAAGATGCGGATAAATACGTGGTGTTTTAAATGAAGGGGAAGGAGGAGGTTATTGCGGTTGTAGCAAAGGATAAGGAGGCACAGTTTGAGGCGTTAAGAGTTGCACTCGGCGCAGTGCTCGAGGATCACAAGGTTGATCTATACATCCTAAACCACAAGATAGACTTTGATTATATAAAGAGCATATGTGAGGAGTGTGATGAGGAGTTCAAGGATAACTTGGAGTTCCTAATGGATATGGGCGGAAATCTGTATTCAAATGTAAAGGAAAACGAGGAGTACGGATTTAAAACTTTGAGCTTAGAAGAGATAATGGAGAAGTTAAAGGAGTATAGCGTAGTGATTCCTTACTGAGGTGATAGGGTTGAAGATCGTTTACATTTATAGATCTGAGCCCGATGAAACTACAAAGAAGATAGCCGAGGAGCTTGCAAAGGGAAATGAGGTATTCGAATTCAGGCTTTACGAAAGTGTGAATTACGACGACCTGGCAAAGAAGATAATAGAGTGCGATAAGGTCATCTGCTGGTGGTAATAAACATCTCAGCTAACAGAGACAAGAATTTGCAGATACTTAATAGTAAACATAGAGCATAAGACCTTCCGATTTTTTACCTAAGAAAGGCCAAAATCCTTTTTTAAAACTTCTGCAACTTCCCTTCCAGCTTTGATGCTACCATTCATACTCCTTTCAGGGTAATTCGGCTTAGAAGTCAGACCGGCTATATAGAAACCTTTAACTTTCGTTTTGTACTTTGTTATCTTGCTCAAATATCCCGTCTCATATATAGGAGATGAGTACCTAGCTTTTGATACCTCAATCCACCTTATATCATCTCTTTTCAATCCGAACCTTTCAACATCTTTAAGATACAACTTTACGAGCTCTTCTCTACTCAAGTTAAAGAGCCAGCCATCAGGCGTTGAGTAACTTGCCAGATAAATCAAGTTTTCACCGTAATCCTCAAACGGCATGAAATGCGTGTGCTCGATTATTGCACCAAATACAGCATCGTCGACATTCGTCCAGTATATATCATCCGTTATGGATTTTTCAGAAGAAATCAAAACACATATCGAACTCTGGTACTTTATATCAGGAATTTCTGCATTTCTTCTCAAATTCACATCAATTAAAGGAATAGGTGCTGTCCAGACGACTGCATCAAATTTATCTCCATTTATTATAAATTTTTTATTTAAAATTTTTATGGATCCCACATGCTTTCTTCTTATGTCCAGTTCATCCCTCATCCTCTCTATAAGCTGATGAAAACCATGTCTTAGATAACCGAGCTCTTCACCTCTAAGCTTCCTATTACTCCTTATCGCAACCCTTGCCAAAAGCCATGCATAGCTGACCTTACTGAAATGCTCTCCAAACTTAGCCTTAAGGAGCGGCATGAAGAACTTATCTAGGATTCTATCTCCCAGTTCTCTTCTTATTCCATCCAAGACGCACACTTCATCTTCTTTCGTCCAATCTCTCTTCCTGCTCCTTAATGTAAATATAGCTAACTTGATCTTGTCTAGAAGACTTAGATGTGGATATCTGAGTATCTCGATTGGTGTGTTGAGCGGGTATATCTTACCGCTTATAGCGTAACCGATTCTCACAACCTTCCAGACGAGTTTTTTCGATAAACCGAGACTTTTTATCATGTCGATTAGCGTTCTATCGCTTTTAAAGCAGTGATGGTAAAATCTCTCTATGCAATATCCTCTTTTGCAGATGGAAGAAAGTAAACCACCAATCTCATCCTTTTCAAACACAGTTACGCTGCAATGATCCTTTAAACTTAAAGCACAGCTTAATCCCGTCAATCCTGCACCAACTATTGCAACTTTCACGATTAAAGGTTATGGAAAAGATTTAAATACTTTTGAATATTTATTCATAATGTGAGGACTAGGAGAAGGATTAGAAGAAGATGCAGAAGAAGATTCAGGCGTATGTTTATAAACAGAGAAAGAATAATTGGTATAATAGAGTATCCGATAGTCAGAACTTATATAGAGGGTGAAGAATACGATGAAGTTGTAGAAAAAATATACAGGCTCCTTCCGAAAAAGAATTGCGGGAAGTGCGGATATAATAGCTGTTACGAGTGCGCGATTGCTATTGCCAGGGGTATTGCTCCTCCCGATGCATGTAGGGTCGTTGGTTATAAAATTGAATCAGATATCAGGCAGATTTTGATGTCTGGATTGAAGTAGATTTAATCAATACGTATCTACACGTATTATGACGCTATCCTCATAACAGTGAACTTCAAGTTCGCCGTCCCAGCCTATCTTCGGATAGCAGTTGTATATCTCGATAAGATCTCCTATATCCAGCTTCCTGTATATCTTCGCATTCTCGCCCCAAAGTAGAACCCTTATTCTACCTGTTTCATCCGATATGCTTATCTCGGCCAAATCGACATCTTTTACATTTTTTATACCGAAAAATCCGCTAACTCTCCCCCTTATATTCGCCTGTTTCAGAGGAATCAGTGAAGATATCCTGATCCAAATATCCGGTATATCCACCCTCTTAATCTTTTTATAATCTAGAACTACAAAGTACTTCTCCGTATCAAACCCCTTTACTTCTACAAGATCTCCTCTTTCGCATTTTAAATCTCCCAGACAAACCCATGCTGAATTGTTAACTATTAACACCGATTTCCTGTCACACGAACCTATGAAAATACCCCTCACAGACTTCTTAAGCTCATCCGAAATCTCGATATCTCCACATCTATTGATTTCAATCGATTTTTCACCTTTGAAGATCCCGGTACCTCTATTGGCTGCGCAGTAACCGGAGTTAAGAAAAGCTCCTATACTTGTCCTTTCCGAGAAAGTCTCAGAAGTATATCTACTCTTAATATCCGGCTTTATTCCAAAGCTGTATTCAACGAGAATCCTTAATGTCTCGTCATCGAGAAGATCTCCAAAATGCTCTTTGAATTCCTCAAATCTCTTTTTAAATTCCATACCATTAGTTTGCATAACTGTTTTAATCATTATCCATGATCCAATATACATGGACACAATTACATCTGATGAAATGGCAGTTCTGGATGTTAACTGTGAATACTATGGTCTATCGAGACTTCAGCTTATGGAAAACGCTGGAAGGGGTGTTGCAGAGGAGATAAAGAAGAGGTTTAAACCGTGTAAAGTCGTGGCATTCGCGGGATTGGGAAACAACGGTGGTGATGCATTTGTCGCGGCAAGACATCTCAATGACTTTGATGTGGAAGTACTACTGCTTGGTACGCACAAGCAGATAAAGACGGATATTGCGAGAAAGAACTTTGAAATATTAAAGATATGTAATTTTAAGATTAAAGAGGTTAAAGATTCCAGCCAGTTCGATGATATATCGATCGATGCTGACATAGTTATCGATGGAATACTTGGGACAGGTGTAAGAGGAGCACTTAAAGGCATATATGCTAAGGCTGTAGAAGAGATAAACAATTCAGATGCATTTAAGCTTGCAATAGACATTCCAACTGGGTTGAATCCAGATAGCGGTGAGTATGAGCTGTGCGTGAAAGCAGATCTCACCGTTACATTTCACAGGATGAAGCCAGGTCTTTTGAAGGCAAAAGAGGTTGTTGGTGAGATAGTTGTAAAGGATATAGGTATTCCGAAGGAATTGGAGTTTTTAACGGGTGTTGGAGATGTAAAAAAAACATATAAAAGGTTTGATAATGGACATAAAGGAACTCATGGAAGGATTTTGATAGTGGGGGGTGGAGAATATACTGGAGCTGTTGCATTGACAGCAATGGCCTCATATTATGCCGGAGCAGATATAGTTACAGTTGCAGTTCCAGAAGAAATAAGAAACGTTGTAGCATCTTTCTCTCCAAATCTAATAGTCAAAGGCGTCGATTTAAATCGTTTGGACGAATTCAAAAGACTTGTAGAGAGACATCACGTCGCAGTACTGGGTATGGGTGTCGGAAAGGAAAGGATGAACGAGTTCAAGCAGTTTGTTGAAGAGTTCTTAAAGCTTGGAATAAAGAAGGTAGTACTGGACGCTGAGGCAATAACGCCAGAAATTCCCGAAGATGTTGAATGCGTTATGACTCCGCACAGAGGTGAATTTAAAAGGGTTTTCAGCGAACCTACAATCGAAAACCTAAAGGATGTTGCAAAAAAGACGAAATCCGTAATACTGCTTAAGGGAAGGGAGGATATAATAACAGACGGTTATAGGATAAGATTCAACAGAACAGGAAATGCCGGAATGACCGTTGGGGGCACGGGAGACGTTCTGGCAGGAATAATTGGTTCATTCTTTGTTTTCAACGATGGATTCTGGAGTGCCAGCGCAGGAGCGTTTGTGAACGGTCTAGCCGGAGATATGTGTTTTGAGGAATTAGGTTATAATTATACGGCAATGGATTTGATAAAAAAGATACCCCTTGCCATAAAGAAATCGCTTGAATTTTAAATATCTCTATGCTAAACTCTACACATGAACTTTAAAATCGTTGAAGAATGCGCGAAAAAAATAAAAAACATGGAAATAAGAGGAGCAAGCAGAATTGCTAGAAGTGTGGCCGAAACATTAAGGGATTTTGCCAAAACAATTGACAGCGATTTCGATAAGAACATGAAAATTGCATCGGAGATTCTCATGAACACCCGTCCAACTGCTGTAAGTCTCTTCAACGCGATAAACTACGTGATGATGTACAGGGGAAGGGACGATCTAGAAAAAAAGAAGGATGCGATAAGGAGAGCCGAGGAATTCATTAAGTGGGTTGATACGGCGAAACGGAAGATAGGAGAAATAGGAGCAAAGAGGATAAAGGATGGATACGTTATACTGACACATTGCAACTCCTCTGCTGCCCTATCTATTATAAAGACTGCATATAAACAGGGAAAGGATATCGAAGTAATTGCAACGGAATCCAGGCCGAGATATCAGGGATATCTAACCGTTAAAGAACTTGATAATGAGGGAATTCCGACGACGTTGATAGTGGATTCGGCCGTGAGATATTTCATTAACGAGGTTGACTGCGTAATAGTCGGAGCAGATACGATTACCGTAAACGGTGCATTGATAAACAAAATAGGAACATCTCAAATAGCCCTGTGCGCCAAGGAGGCAAGAGTACCCTTTATGGTTGCAGCCGAAACTTATAAGTTCAGTCCTAAGACGTTATTTGGAGAATTGGTTGTTATAGAGGAGAGAGATGCGATCGAAGTTGCACCGGAAGAAATACTCAATTTAAAAAACGTTAAGGTCAGAAACCCGGCATTTGACGTTACACCAAGGGATTATATAGACCTGATAGTTACTGAGATAGGTGCGATACCACCCGAAATGGCTTATATAGTGATAAGGGAAAGACTCGGGTACGATCTAAGTTACGAGGAGCTAAAGATTTCTGCTAAGCATTTTGATTAATTACATCTCTCAATGCATTTAAAAACATGTTGTTTTCATTTCTCTTTCCAATCGAAACCCTTACACTGAATTCATCACATCCTATAAAACACGAGCAGTCTCTCACTATAACCCCTCTCTTCATCAACTCATCTACGAGCTCTGAAGATCTTATGGGTGATTTAAAGAACAGGAAGTTTGCCTCAGATGGATAAACCTTGATATTCATCTTCAGAAGCTTTCTGTAAACCCTTTCTCTTTCAGCCTTAATTTTTCTCACGCATTTCAGCATATAATCGATATCCCTGAGCGATTCAAGAGCCATTAGCATTGCTATTGTTGAAACTGAGAACGGAGGATTCACCTTTCTGTATACCTTTGCAAGATCCTCGTCCATTACAGCATAACCTATTCTCAGATTTGCCAGACCAAAAGCCTTTGAAAAAGTCCTTGCTATCACAACGTTTTCGTAATCTAGCATTTTTAAAAGATTCTTTGATGAGAACTCAGCGTATGCCTCATCTATGAAAACAAGGCATTCAGAGTTTTCCACTATAGATTTCACCGTTTTTAAATCCTCTGTGTTCCCTGTTGGATTATTTGGCGAACATATAAATATTATCTTTGTCTTATCGCTTATCGAATTTATTAACGTCTCTTCATCTATCTTAAAATCACTTCTTCTCCTTATCCTAACTTCTTTTGCGTTAAATATATCCGAAAGCGTATGGTAGTATGGAAAGGTCGGAACAGGTATTATAACCTCGTCTCCTGGATTAACGAACATTTTAAACATATTTTCAAGAATTCCATCAATTCCCGCACCTATCACTATTCTCTTTCGATCGACATTTAAGTACTCTGAAATCTTATCTATCAGCTCTCCAATCTCTCTCGGATATACATGGAGATTCTTAAATCTTCTCAGAACACTTAAAGCCCTTGGACTTGCGCCGTAGGGATTTTCATTTGAAGAGAGTTTTATAATTTTATTTAAATTATATTTTTTAATGACATCCTCTATACTCTTACCTGCCCTATAACCCGACATCGCCTTCACGTTCTCACGCAATTTGCTAATCACCTTATTATCCTCAACTCTATTTTCTCCCAATTCTCATCAACTCCCTTCAGCGTTGATATCATAGCTAAAATTACGTTTTTAAAAATGGACTGAACAAAGTTATTCATGGGGATTCTCCTACCATCAACGAGCAGCTCAACTTTCATGCTCTTATTACTTCTTAAAAGTTTTAAAAACATACCGGGATGCGTTACGAACATTATCTCGTCTAAGATATCTTTAACATCCTCTCCGCCTCGTGTAA
>CAYYFC010000009.1:0-44888 GCA_964471215.1 uncultured archaeon
AAGAACTTGATGAAATTGAGGCTGAGATGGAGAAGGGAGAGAAGTATATGCTTGAATGATGTTCAAAGTTTATCTTAGCAGGCAAGCCAAGAAATTCCTTGAAAAGCTCGATGAAGATACGAGAAAAAGGATCAAGGAAAAGCTCAAACTCTTCGCCAATAATCCCTTTGCTCTACCTTATAAAAAGATTAAAGGTCGTGAGAACACTTACAGGATTCGTGTTGGTGATTATAGAATAATCTACTCCGTTAGAGGTTATGAAGTTAGAATTCTAAAGATTGATAAACGGGAAAGAGTTTATGATCGTCTTTAGCACTTTAATTCAGCTTCCTCTCTCTATCTATATTCTTCTTACATCTCACTGGAGATGGTAATCTTTATTTTTATTCTTGATCAAGAATTATCATGCCTCGACGTAAACAGGATAAAACATCTCTACACCTCTACATCGATAAAAATGCTCTTGCCAGAGCTAAAGAGTTAATCCCGAATCTATCGCTTTTCGTGGAAAACAAGCTTAAAGAATACATTATTCTTACTGAGTTTGGATTATTGCAAAATAAAGAATGGACCCGCCGGGATTTGAACCCGGGGCCTCCGCCTTGCGAAGGCGGCGCTCTACCAGGCTGAGCTACGAGCCCTCAACTCTGTTTACTCAGAACAGTATTTAAATCTTTCCTACCCTTACTTATATATTAGAATATTATGATTTAAATATTATTTTAATTCAGCCAGGTATCGGTTCCTGCTAATAAAAGAAGTAATTTAGATTCGGGAGATTACCGTATATTAAAAGCAAAACGAATACAAAAATCGGCTGATGGATAAAATATATTTTTAAGGAGTTCCTGCCGGCAATGCACACGATTTTACACATTTTTCCAAGAAATCTCAGCTCTGGAAATTCACTCCACCTCTTCCACACGAATCCGAACCACAACCCCAGCAGATAAACTCCAAACCATGGAAATATTGGAAAGTAGTCGAGAGTGAAGAATATGTACGGTGTTATTCCAAGGGGTAAAAGCATGAGGTTATCTGCATGAACTTCTTCCACAAATAACGAGCATATTATAAATAAAGGGATAAAGATAGGGATACGTCTTCCGATTTTGTAGAAGGGGACAGCTAGAATGCTTGCCAGGCCGAGAAAATGAAGTACTCCAAAGTATATAGTCCCTCTTTTTAAGAACAAGAGAGTAGCAATAGTTACGGAAAAACCTAGCAATGTCAATTTAAGAAACCTCATTAAAATTCTCCTCAAACTCCTCCTTCTAGAATAGCTTATGTTGAAACACAGACCAGATACGAAAACGAAGATTGAAGCTGTTATGTATGCCAGTAACTGCGAAAAAAGCGTTATGGGAAAGTTCAGGAAATACTGGAGATCGGTTATGAAATTTGAAAAGAGCATGAGAAAAACGCCAATACCTCTTAAGAAATCTATCTCCCAGATTCTGCTCATCTTACGAAATCTATCCCGAATTTCCTTGAAAGCCTAGGTGTTTTCTTACCGAATATCTGGGGTGACCTTACACCCGTTATTATAACGAGTGTTCTCATGGTGTTTTCAAGCTCGGGATCTATCATCGCACCCCATATTATCCTCGCCTCCGGATCTATTTTGTTGTATATCTCCTCTATGACACTCTCAGCTTCTTCAACTGTCATATCAGGCCCACCTGTAACATTCACAAGCGCAGATTTCGCACCTGTTATGTCAACATCCAGCAACGGGCTTCTCAGTGCCTTTCTCACTGATTCGCTTGCCTTATCCTCACCGCTTGCCTCTCCAAGACCTATCATTGCGACACCTCCCTTCTCCATCACTGTCCTTATATCGGCGAAGTCTAGGTTGACAAGAGCCGGCTTCGTTATAAGCTCTGTTATTCCCTTTACAGCCCTCATTAGTATTTCATCCGCAACCTTAAAAGCGAGATTTATCGGGTAATTTGGAACTACCTCGAGAAGCTTATCGTTAGGAACAACTATGACTGTATCAACAACTTCTCTAAGCCTTTCCAGCCCAGCCTCAGCGTTTTCTCTTCTTACAGCACCCTCCGCAGAGAAAGGAAATGTTACAACCGCTATTGTGAGTGCCCCAGCTTCCTGCGCAGCTTCTGCAATGATCGGAGATGCACCGGTTCCCGTTCCACCACCCAATCCACATGTTATGAATACCATATCGGCCCCTTCCACAGCCCTCTTTATATCCTCCTCATTCTCCTTGGCAGCCTCTTCACCTATCTGGGGAAGGCTACCTGCTCCAAGTCCCCTAGTCCTCCTCCTTCCAATCAATATCCTCTTATGAGCTTTGGTATAGCAGAGATGCTGCGCATCTGTATTTATGGCTATCAATTCCGCTCCCTCTATTCCCTCCTCGTACATCCTTGTTATCGTGTTGCATCCTGCTCCTCCAACCCCTATAACCTTTATCACGGTCTTTAAACCCTCAAGGGTCTGCAAAATCTCCTCTTCTAAATCTTCTGCAGGTTTCCTATCCATTTCCGCCCTAGCAATTGCATCCCTAATCCAGGATTCCATAGTTTGTCCTCCCGTTTTTATACTTTCTTTATAATAGTATATAAGTCTTATCACAACGAAATAGGATGAATTCAGACCCTGTAAGTATCCAGAACATAAACCGTTCACAGAACCGCCCCTTTTAAGGAATATTTAACCATATTAAGGGACGATTCTGTCATCACGGACACCCGACGCCCCTTCACTGCAGTGGCTCATATTCATTGCCCTACGGATCTCGGAACGATCGGGGCACGTTAGATGTTATAACCAACATATCTTATACTTTTTGTTGAATATATATTTTAATTAACGAGAAAGTTGGAGATAGAAAGAAATACAGCTTCTGCTTACGTTATTGCACTAAGGGGTTTAAAATTAATTAACATTGCTTAATGCTCCTTGAATTGGAAACTGTGTTGAACCCGTTGAATTTCATCTCATGTTTTTTAAAAGGCATCAAGATCGATTGGCAAATCTATTCACATTTTAAAAACATTGAACTCCTCGATATCAAATTAAATACATTAGAAAAACCGTAAAAAGGTTTAACGGAGCATTCATATCACTCAATCCTTTTTAATAAACTCTTATACAGACAGGTTGCAGCGCAGCCACTCAATTTGATTGTCTTATTCCAATTCCACCCCGGTATCACAGGCGTTTCTTTGCAGATTTATCCTCTGAGATATTGTGGATTTCCACACATTTCCATCCCATCTCTATATTACGAGACATTTTACCTTAAAACTTAGCCTTTAAGCTAGCAAAGCTTATATTATCTACGTTATACACAGATCTTATGAAAAGAATTGAGGAAATAAATCAGAAGATAAGAGAAGGAAATGTATGTGTTGTCACAGCTGAAGAAATGAAGGAAATAGTATCGGAGCTTGGAGCTGAAAAGGCTGCAAAGGAAGTTGATGTTGTAACAACTGGAACTTTCGGTGCTATGTGCTCATCTGGTGTTTTTATGAATTTCGGTCATTCCGATCCGCCCATAAAAATGCAGAGGGTATGGTTGAACGACGTTGAAGCGTACACAGGTATAGCTGCAGTTGACGCTTTTCTGGGAGTAACCCAGCTTTCAGAATCGAGAGAAGATTATGGTGGCGCACATGTCATTGAGGATTTTGTGAGCGGAAGAGATGTTGAGCTAAGAGCTGTAGGGTACGGAACGGACTGCTATCCAAGAAGGACTATAGTTACAGAGATATCGCTCGAAGATCTAAATCAGGCTATAATGGTTAATCCCAGAAACGCCTATCAGAGATATAAGGCAGCAACGAATTCTTCCGACAGAATACTCAGAACTTACATGGGAACTCTCCTCCCAAACTTCGGAAATGTAACGTTTGCCGGAACTGGAGAGATATCACCTCTTAACAACGATCCCGAATTCAGAACAATTGGAATCGGTACGAGGATATTTCTCTGTGGTGCTAAGGGTTACATAATAGGTGAAGGAACTCAGCATTCACCTCCGTTTGGAACTCTAATGGTCAGGGGAGATCTGAAGGATATGAAGCCGGAGTTTCTGAAGGCAATTGTCATGCCGGGATACGGTGTGACGATATGCCTTGGGATAGGAATACCTATTCCGATACTGGATGAGGATATGGCAAGGGCTACTGCTATAAGGGATCATCAGATAACTACGGAGATAATAGATTTCGGAGTTCCCAGAAGGGATAGACCTGTTGTGAAAAAGGTCACTTATGCTGAACTGAAGAGCGGGAAGGTTGAGATAAACGGTGAGGAGGTTAGGGTTTCTCCCCTATCGAGTTTTTACATGGCTAGAAAGGTCATGAAGGAGTTAAAGAAGATGATAGAGAGAGGGGAGTTTTACCTGACAGAACCAGTTGAGAGGCTGTCGAGAAGGGGAGTTCTGAAGCCCATGAGGCAGAAAGAGATAAAGCTAGTGAAGAGCGTTATGACAAAGGCCATAACTATATCTCCGGATTTGAGCGTTGAAGAGGCATCTAGAATAATAATTCAGAAGAGCGTAAACCATCTCCCCGTCGTAGATGAGAGAGGAGTTCTAGTCGGAATAATTACGTCATGGGATGTTGCGAAAGCTGTTGCCATGGGGAAAATAGGGAGAGTTGCGGATGTAATGACTAGAAAGGTTATTACTGCAACTCCTGATGAGCCCATAGAGTCAGCTGCAAGGAAGATGGAGAGATACGATATATCTGCCCTGCCCGTTATCGATGCCAAGAGAAGGGTGATAGGTATGGTGACCAGCGAAGATTTAAGTAAACTACTGGCGAGGTAATCTTATGCGCCTGCTCCTAAAGTTCGATGCCAGAACGAGTAGGGAACCGATAATATCTCTTATAACGCTCAAAACAAATGCACTGATAAATATACTAAGAGCGAACATAGGTGCTAGGAGCGGAGAGATGATAGTAGAGATAGACGACACAAAGGTAAAGGAGGTTGAGGAGATACTTAAGAAGCACGGAGTTGAATTGATAGAACTCGGAGAAGGTGTTATAAAAGATGAGGAGAAGTGCATACACTGTGGACTGTGTATAAGCATATGCCCCGTAGATGTGTTCAAGTTCGACAAAGAGTTCAAAGTCGTAACGGAACCCTCGAAATGCATACACTGCGGTGTGTGCGTAAACGTGTGCCCCAGAAGAGCCCTATTCCTTCCCATGTAAAACAATAAAAATGCTTAATATTATCATGAATGCCCCAATCAACTGTTTCATTGTCAAAATCTCATTAAATACTATGTATCCGAAAAATCCTGCAGACAGAGGTTCTGCTAGAGCTAATAAAGGTGCTTTTTCTGTTCTGCAGTATTTTATCCCGTAATTCAAAATTGTGAATGCAAGAGAAGTAGGAATTATACCTAAGCCAACTATCCATATAAACTTAAAGCTCAAAACCCTTATAAGTTCTTCCATGTAAAAAAAAGCTGCTGGAGATAAGAATACTGTCGAAAAAAACAGATTTAGAAACGTTATATCGAGTGATGACATGTACTGTCTCATCTCCTTTACGAGTATGAAGAATATTGCGTAGAGAAATCCCGAGAGCAAACCGCACAGTATTCCTATGGATATCGTTCCGTAAGGTGATAGCATAAGGTATAGGCCAAGCATGCTTATGGGCAAAGCTAGAATGGATGTTCTCTCAACCTCTTCTCCTCTGAGCATCAATATGACTATTACATAGATGGGGGCCATGTAAAGGAGTAGTGCAGAGGTTGCAACCTCTATCAGCTGTATTGATGATATGTAGAAGAGAATTGTGAGAGTGTTTACTAAGGCTAGCAGAAAAACCTTTCCAATCTTCTCAATTCTTATCCTTCTGATCAATGGAAGCATGAAGATGAATCCAAAAGACAATCTCAGGAAAGTCACGAGAATTGGATTTGTCCCTATGCTTCTCACAAAAATTGCCAGAGAACCCATTAGTATCCCAGCCAGAATTACCGTAAGACATCTCATCTCCTTGAATGTGACCAAACAGCAATAAAACAGTTTCCTTGCAATCAAATAAACTTAACTAAGAGACTGTAAAACTCAATTTTTCGTGCGAAACGTCACGACATTCATATATAACGTTTCCCTGTTATGATACTTCTGTCTGTTAAAATTAAATACTTTATGTAAATTCATTTGTTTTTAATTCAAAGTCTAGAAATCGTAATGCATAACTTCAGTCAGCTGGATAGGATTTCATGGAATTCATAAAAGACATAAGCGAGGAACTTAAGAGCTCATATCTGGATTACGCGATGAGCGTAATAGTCAGCAGAGCATTACCGGATGTAAGAGATGGGCTGAAACCCGTTCAACGCAGAATTCTCTGGACTATGTTCGAAATGGGTTTGAGACATGATAAACCGCACAAGAAATGCGCGAGGGTTGTGGGTGAATGCTTTATAAAGGGCACACTCGTCTTCACGCCGAAAGGGCTGGTTTCTATAGAGGATCTTAAAGTCGGTGACGAGGTCTATACGCAAAATGGGGTTAAAAGGGTAAAGGAAATTTACATAATGCCTAAACAGAAATTAGTCGAAGTGATTCTTGAAAATGGATTGAGAAACGTGTGCACGAGGAATCAGATGTTTAAGGTATTAACAGGCGACTCGGAGATTGTTTGGAAGAAGGCGGAAGAGTTGAGAAGAGGTGATTTGATAGTTCTTAGATCTATCTTTCCAGATATAAGGAAAAAGAGAAGTTTAATGGGATTTGTTCTGGATGAGGGTTTAGCATATTTCCTGGGTTTAATCGCGTTTAAGAAGGTCAGAAAATCCTCAGACATATGTATTCGATACGAAAACAAAGATATTGTGAACAGAATTAAAGATTTTTTCGAGAAGAAATTTGAAGCTAAAACAGAAGTGGATGATGGGTGTATAGTTATTCGGGGATGCGATGAGAAACTTCTGAACGTGCTCGAAGCCTGCACATCAAATCCGGTAATGATTTTGGATGAGATCTCGAAGTCGCCCAGAGATGTAATATATTCATTTATAGCGGGAATAATTGATTGCTGCGGTTTGATCGATCGCAACAGACTGATTATAAGGATCCGTAACGAAGAGTTTTTGAGAAGATTACAGGTTCTTTTATTTGCCCTTGGAATACCGTCAAATCTTTACTGTAATATTCTTTCAGAAACAGAAGCAGATGAATACCGTTTGGAGATAATAGAACCCTTCCTCGAGAAGCTTGCTGGAAAATTGGAAAGATTTTGCTCGATATTGAACTGTAAGGATAAAGGACTGTATTCAGACGTTAAATTTTGGAAAATCAAGTGCAATCCGGCTATAGGTGTCTTTAAAGGAAAGAATTTGAATTTTTACGGATCAAAAGATGTAAAAACGTCAGAGTGTATCGATAAGATTGAGAGGGATAACGTCAGAGAGGATCTGTTTTTTATAAAGGTTAAGGAGGTAAAAGAATTCGGATGCGACGTTACTTTTGATATTCAGGTGGATGATGAACACGAGTTCATAGCCAACGGTATGGTAGTTCATAACTGCCTCGGTAAATACCATCCTCATGGAGATTTGCCTGTTTACGAGTCCCTTGTAAGAATGGCACAGGATTTCGTTATGCGATATCCATTAGTAGATGGGCAGGGTAACTTTGGATCGATAGACGGTGATGAGCCTGCTGCGATGAGATACTGTATAACTTCAGACAGTCTCGTAGTCACTGAGATTGGATTGATAAAGATATGCGAGATAGCCAATGCGGAACCGAATTCCGATAAGAAAATAGAGTTAAGGGTTCTATCTGCAAACGGTAGGATAAACGTCTCGGACAAATTATTTCATTCTGGTAGACATAGAGTTTTGAGGATCAGAACGGAATTCGGGTATGAGATAGAGGGTACATTTAACCATCCAATAGCTGTTCTTGAAAGGGATGAAAAAGGCAGACCTAAACTCAGGTGGAAACTGCTTTCTAAGATAAAAAGAGGGGATTACGTTGCTATAAACAGATATGTACCAATTGACTGGAGAAACTACAGGTTTAAACTGAACGGCAGGATATTGGAAGTGGATGAAGATATAGCTGAGCTAATAGGTCTTTTAATGTGTAAAGGTGTTAAAATCGATTTGGATGAAAAGAGAATTTCCATTGTTACAGATAACGATGATTCGATTGATGATATAGTTATAGGATTTGAAAAGATGTTTAAAAGGCTAGAACTCAAAGGATTTGTAAGCAAGAAAAACGGTAGGACTTGTGAGGTAAAATGCGATGGACTTTGCAGGATTGCCGAGATGCTTGGGTTATCTGGTAAAAAAGAAGTACCAGCTTCAATACTCAGGAGTTCAAAAAGTGTACAGATGAAATTCCTTAAATCTCTTTTCAAAAATTCGGGCTTTATAGATTTAAAGAACAAACGTGTATTCTACGTTTTAGACGACCGGGAATTTGCCAAACAACTTCAGATTCTGCTTCTAAACTTTGGAATAATTTCGTCGATCGGCTGTTGCGATAACGGCTATACATTGACGATTTATGGATCAGATGCAAGGAAATTCGTTGAACAACTCGAAATTACACCGGATATGGCATACAAAGACACGAATGGAACTGATTACGATGAGATTCCTTTTCTTTCGGAATATCTGGGTAAGAAATACAGAGAGCTCGCAAGGTTTGAAGGTATAGGCAGGTATGAATTTCTTGAGAAGAATATAGAGTACTTGAAGGATGTACTTGACCGCGAGGATCTGAATCTCGTAATCTTCTTTTTAAAGACAAGATACTTCTTTGACAGGGTAGTTGATATCAGAGAAAACGGTGAAAGGGAAGTTTACTCGATAAGGGTTCTTTCAAAGTGCCATTCATTTGTTGCAAACGGTTTCATAAACCACAACACCGAATGCAGGCTTACGAGAATAGCCGAGGAGTTGTTATCGGATATAGATAAGGATACTGTTGACTTCATGCCAAATTTCGACGCGACTCTGAGAGAACCAGTTATATTACCAGCAAAAATACCAAATCTTCTTGTAAATGGATGTACAGGGATTGCAGTTGGTATGACGACAAATATGCCGCCACATAACCTGAGAGAGGTATGTGATGCCATAATAGCTTATATAAGAAATCCAGACATAACCGTTGAGGAACTCATGAGATATATAAAGGGTCCGGATTTTCCGACCGGCGGAATTGTCATCGGAAGGGAGGATATACTGAAAGCTTACAAGACGGGCAGGGGTAAGATCGTCATAAGGGGAAGAGTAGATGTTGAGGATAAGAGGGTAATCATAAGGGAATTACCTTACATGGTAAACAAGGCAAAACTCGTTGAAAAGATTGCAGAACTCATAAGAGATGGAAAGATAGATGCAAAAACAGTTAGAGATGAATCGGACAAAGAAGGGATAAGGATAGTTATAGAGATAAGAGAGGATGCATCTTCGGTCATAAAAAAGCTCTATTCCTTAACACAGCTCCAGACGACTTTCGGAGTTGTAAACTTAGCACTTGTTAATGGAGAGCCGAGAATCCTCAATTTAAAAGATTTAATAATGTATTACGTGGATCACAGGAGGGATGTGATAAAGAGGAGGCTGAATTTTGAATTAAACAGGGCTACGGAAAGAGTTCACATACTAGAAGGTCTAAGGACTGCACTTGAAAGAATAGATGAAGTAGTCGAGATCATAAGAAGATCGAAGACAATAGAAGATGCTAGAAAGGCTCTGGCCGATGCATACGGTTTAAGTGAAAAGCAGATCGATGCAGTATTAAATATTAGGCTGCATAAGCTTACGGGAATAGAGATACAGGATATAATGAGGGAATACGAAGAATTAAATGAAAAAATAAGAGATATAAGAAGTATACTGGAAGATCCAAGGAGAATAGATGAGATAATTGTTGAGGAACTCAGGGAGATAAAAAGGAAGTACGGAGATGGAAGGAGAACAGAGATAGTAGAGGAAGAGGAAGTTGGAATTCACGAATACAAAAGGGATATCGTGATACTGACAAAAGACGGGCGTATAAAGAGAATTGGATTCGTGGAAAGAGGAGCAGTTTCTAAAGGTGAAGTAATTACTGCGTTAACATGCAGAGCGGATCAGAAGTTGCTTATATTCACGAACAGGAAGGCTTACTGGATTCCTGTCAGCTCAATTCCTAAAACAGACAGATCGGATAAGTGTTCAGATATATCCATGTTTATATCGATTGGAAGGGGAGAAAGCATAGTATCTGCAGTACCTGTCGAGGATTTCAAAGAATATCTTCTGATACTGACCAAAAATGGTTATATAAAAAGAATTAAGGCAGAGGAGTTTTCAAATGCCAAGAGATCAGGAGTAACGGCATCAACCGAGGATATTACGTTTGTAAGGTTATTTAAAGAGGGAGAAGTTATTATTTCGACTAAGAAAGGTTATCTCATAAGATTTAGATGTGAAGAGGTTCCAGAATACGGAAGGAATGCAAGAGGTGTGAAGGCAATTAACTTGAGGGAAGGAGACGAGGTCTCTTGGATGTCAAGCGGTAGGGGTAGGGAGATACTTGTCATAACGAGGGATGGTTATGTGAAGAGGGTGAATGCCGACGAGTTCAGGGTAAGGGGTAGGGGAGGGGTAGGAGTCATATGCGTCAGAGGATCGCCAGTCGTTACGGAGTTCGTGAACAGGGAAGATTACGCTGTCATAACAGAAGATGGGCACGTATTCACGTTACACTTAAAGAGGATTCCGAAGACTGATAGGTATAAAAAGGGTTTAAGTCTGGGCAAGAGAATATCGTCGATTATCCTTTAGATCAATCCCTGAGAACTAGTGACAGGATAACTGCAACAAGCAGACTTGCTATAAATCCGGGGAGGACAGAGTAAAATGGTATGCTGGCAATTCTTATCGTTTTTCCGAATAACGCAAATGTTAGTGTTGTAACAACGAATCCCGAAATCATGCTAAACCTAGCAGCTTGCCTGTTCATCCTTTTCCAGTATATTCCAAGTACTATCGGGAAGAAAAAGCAGTTTACCATTAAGGACAGTGCAGCCCATATAAACCATGCTAGCAGTTGTGGAGGTGAAAGGGCTAGTAAGAGGGAACTTATACCTATTACCGGGACTGTTATTCTGTTTATCACCTTAAGACTTCTATCTGATATATCTGATCTCAATACGTTCTTAATTATATCGTACGCTATGTTGTTCGAAGCCGTAAGTATCAATCTATCAGTTGTCGACATGACACCCGCCAGTATCGTTGGCAGCAGGAGTATGAAAAGCCAGTAAGGTAATGCCTCTTTTGCAATCGTTGGATAAGCCATGTCAGACCATTTAACAACAATTGATCCCATTTTGAGATTCGGTATATCTATCAGACCCTGAGCCCATGCAACCCTTGCAGCCATTCCGGCTATCGATGTGAGTAATATTGCCGCAACCCCTAGCACATACATTACTATCGGAGACCACCTCGTGTATCTTATATCTCTGAACGTTAGCATGTTGTTGACTATGTGGGGTGCAACCATTAATCCGAGAGGGACGGCAATTCCGAACAAAGTAATGTTATATGCCCAGCCTGCAAGGGGTACTTCGGCAGATGCAAAGGGTTTATCCAGAAACTTCGCAAAGAGATAGGAATCATCAAATCCCCTTAGCTTCTGAAGCTCAGGTACCTGGGAAAGCATGTGATTTAGATAATCGAAACCACCTACCCATGAGACTATTATCGGTACAGTTAAGTATATTCCAAACAGCATTAGGATCGATTGGATAAACGTTGTCCAAGCGGTAGAGAACATTCCTCCTGCCATGACATAAGCTATGACTATTACAGCTGCTATGATTACACCGAGCCAGTACGGTATATCCAGTATGACCTTACTGGCTATTCCTATTGCCGTATACTGTCCTATAAGGTATATAAAGCACGTTACGGCCGAAATTATGCCCGAAAGGAATCTCATGACCTTCGGATCGTTATAACGATATGCAAGGTAATCCTGTATTGTCAGTATCCTTTTCTTCTCCTTTAACGAATAAAGCCTGTGAGCTATTATTATCGTTCCGAACGCTATCGCGAATGGTGGACCTATTATCCTTTCCCAAACGTTGGACCAGCCAGTCGTAAAACCCAAACCTGCCACGCCTATCAGTGTCATGCCGCTGAAGACACTGCCTATCATGAGGAGACAGTAGGTCCAGAAACCGAGTCTTCCACTTGCAGATATGAAGTCCTCAATCGTTTTTACCCTTCTGGATCCGAAATAGGCAACTACAGCTATTACTATTAGGTATGCCGAAAAAACGATAAGCGCGTCTTTATTCATGCATTTCCCTCCAGGTCAGAGCCCAGATGAGAAGCAGTACTATCTGTAGACACACAACTGTGATCAGGCAGACAAAAGTCTCACATCTCATGCCAAGCATGTCAATCTGGCTCTGAGATACATAGTAACATATAAATCTTTCGATTTTTTTCTTACGGAATACTTTTTTAAACATTCTTAAATAAAATATCTCTCTGCTTTTTAAAGAATTTTGCCAGCTTTTCTACCTCCGTAACATCCTTTTTAACTATAGAAAATATCTTCTTTCTTATTTCAGTATCTGGTATAATTCCCCAAGATGAAAACTTGTTCATAAGATCTCTTTTTATCATCTCACCCCTTTTATCCCAATCCGTAAGTATTATCACATCCCTTCTCCTTATCCTGTCAACTATAAAGGAGTTTGATATCTTTGATGCTTCGACTATGTCGCCGTATATACCAAGGTCTCTCAAGGCCTTTCTATCGTTTTTACCCTCAACTATTATTACCGCCCCGTTTTCAGATCTCTCTATCAATTCATCTATCAGCGATTTAAGCTTGAGGTACAGCCTCAGATCTAACTCCATATTATCTCTTCCAATCTCTTTAACCCCTCTTCGCTACCGATTATAAAGACTACATCACCCTTCTTAAGCTCGAGATCCGCCTTCGGAACTATTACCTCACCATTTCTGACAACTGCTGCGATTATGCATCCAGTCCTTTTAACCAAATCTAACTCCTTTAAAGTTTTTCCGGCTATTTTTTCCTCAACTATCATCTTCTCCAGACTGAGCTTTTCTCTGTCGCTTATTATCTCTATAAACTCGATACTTGCCTTTCTTGTGAGAAGTGCGAATACCTTTTTAGCTGTATCCCTATATGGTGAGAGCAGGAAATCCGCTCCAACTCTCTCTATCTTTCTTTCAGCATCGGGACTTCTTAAAACTGCTATTGTCGTTATCTTCGGATTCAGATACTTTGCCGTCATTATAGCGAAGGCGTTACTCGAATCAGTCATGCAGCATATTATCGCCTTTGCCCTTCTGACCTGCGCTCTGTCGAGAACCGCGTCATCTGTAGCGTCCCCGTGAACGGCTATATACCCGTTTTCCCTTGCGATATCTATCTTGTTTATATCTATGTCAACGATGACTATCTTATCCTTTGGCAACTCCTTCGCTATTTCTCTACCCATCAAACCGAATCCACATATTATGTAGTGATCGCTCATTTTTTCAAGCATCTTCTCCCACCTTTTTATCCTTCTCTCAACAAGGGAAGGTATTATCATGTTTATAGCATAGAAAAATATCCCCACACCAAAAAACATTAAGAACATAGACAGAATTCTTCCGTAAACGCTCATCTCTCCAACTTCTCTATATCCCGTAGTTGTTATCGTTATAACTGTCATGTAAAGACAGTCGAATATATTCCAATTTTCGAGGATATGATACGCAATCGTTCCGAATAAAATCGTACCACCTAACAGAAATAAAATCCTGAGTATGTTTGACCTTAATTCATCGTTCATCCCATTATATCAAACCCGCTCTCTGCAGCAACAGCAGATCCTCTGTTTCTATCTTTTCTCCTCTCTTAAACATCTCGTATATCTCCTTTGCCCTCCTTATAAGTTCTTCTCTCTCTTTCTCTTCCTTACTCTTCTCTATTCTAGCTCTCAAAGCCTTTATAACCTTATCCAGATCTTTCAAATCCTTTCTTATCCTTAATATCTCTGCATGGCACTTATCAGCTTCCTTTTTACTCTGTATGAACTTCTCATGCATCTCGTCTGCGATTTTTCTCTTCTCATCAACCTGACTCAATATCTTTATCATTTCCTCATGATATCTGTCGGCTTCCTCCACTATCCTCATCATCTCCTGATGTATCTCTCTAACACTCTCCTTTAACTCTCTTATCTTTGTTATAAGCCTTCTAAATTCCGCATGCCTTTCTAGCTGTTGCTTTCTTTCCTCTAGTTCCCTTTTTAACCTTGAAATCCTCTCGACAAGAATTCTCTCCCTCTCAATCGTTAAAACAGATGTTTGCTGCTTGAATTCAAGCCATCTTATCTCCCTTTCGATTTCCCCTAGAGGTCTTCCACCCTTGTCTATCGTCCTTCTAACCCTGTCAAGCTCTCTATATAACTTATCTATTTCCCTGTAGAGTTCGTTTTTCTTAGCCTTTAACTCCTTCGCCTTTGAATTGAGTTCGTCTCTTTTAGCCTTAAACTCCCTAGCCTTCGATAATAAGCTTTTTACCTCCTCATTCAATCTGTTTCTTTTCTCTTTAAACTCTTTTGATGCTTTATTCAACTCATCTCTCCTCAGTATAAGCTCCTGCAATTCTCTTTCTAACTGCTCCTTTCTCTCCTCTAACTCCTCTAACGTCATGTTCCCACTATGACCTTTTTTGTTCTATAGGATGTTAAGACTATTAAAGTTAGCTTCAATACATAGGGTTCAATTTAAAAATTTTTCGAGGTTTAATGCCGACGGCTTCCGCGCTTCCCGTGCCCTCTCGGAACACAGTACAACGCGGAACGGGATCGGGCTTAACTTCCGGGTTCGGAATGAGACCGGGTGTTTCCCCGATCCCTATGGCCGTCGGCCACTTATTACTAATCTAAATCGATATTTAAACATTTTGTTAGGGTTCTATTCCCCTATCCGTAATTCTGAAGATACAGCTTAAACCTTCCGGTTTTGATCTGTGCTTGACCAGAATTGCCTTCCTCTGATTGTTAATCTTTTCAAGCCCTATTATCGTTTTTGATATATGATCTATGCTCGGACCTCCCAACGGTTTCTCCTCACCGCTTTTAACATCTGTAAACATCTGATTTGTTATAACCACGGCCAGATCGAATTTCCTTGCAAGTCCGAGGAGGAATGTGAGTTGAGCTATGAGTTCTCTTTTTGCCTTAACCTGTCTCTCATAATCTTCGAGTTCACTTCTGTACAGAAATGTAAAAGAATCCACGATTACTAGCTTGACATTCGAATCCTTACATATCTTTGCAAGCTCCTTTATAGCAGAACTCTGCTGTTTAAAATCCATTACGTCGTAAATCAGAACATCCTTCAGAGCCTCTCTCTTCTTAAATATCTGAGAAACCCTTTCGGGTGAAAGACCTTCAGTATCTATGTAGGCAACCTTATAACCGGATAAGGCTGTGTTATAGGAAAGCATGAGGCATATCGAAGTCTTTCCCGTTCCGCTTGCACCGAATATCTGCGTAACAGTTGAAGTTTCAATTCCACCGTCTAAAAGGCTATCTAGACACTTACTACCGGTTGATAGCTTCATCACTCATCCTCCTTATTACTTCTCTATAGACGATCGGCAGTGGAATTTTCAGTTCCTCTGATATCTTTTTTACATCCTCAAATTCCGGTTTTGTTGAAACAGTTGATACTTTGAATCTGACGTTGAACCTTCTGCCGAACAGCTCTATCTCCTTATTCCTGACATCTCTCCTTTCTACAATTCTATGAACCCTGTTTATTCTAACACCTAGAGTCCCTGTCTCTTCCATTATAATCTTAGCAATTCTGTGGCAGTCTTCTAATCTGGAAAGAACCCTGATCATCACAGCCGGTCTTCCCTTCTTTCCTATGCATTGAATTACAGATACATCCAGTGCTTCCTCAGATAATCTGTTTACGGCATTTGAAATAATTTCACCGCTTACGTCGTCCAAATTCGTCTCAAGTACGCATATCTCATCCCGATCGAATATCTCACCGACTATAATATCTATATTATCAAACGAAAAATAATCTATTATTCTGAACGGTTCCCTCAAAGTCTTGCAGAATTCCGCCAGAAGTTCAAGTACTTCCGGACTTATTTTACACGTTCCGTGAGGTATAACCTCGATATCAGAGCCCTTCAGCACATCTATCATTCTCCTATCCTCTGGAAGTGGTACTGGTTTCGTGAAAAGCTCGTATCCCATCTCCCTCAACTTTGAAAGTAAACTGTAAGCTTCATCCCTATCATACTTCTTAACATCCATATTGAGAAATCTTGAAAGTGCGGAAACGATTGAATTCAGGTCAGCACTTTTTATATCGAACAGTATAAACTTCATAGCATAAGTTTTATACGATGAAATTTAAAGACTATTGTAGAGGTGGTGGTATGGAACTCATGCTTAAAGTTAATCAAGCTTATCCAAGCGATTCTGGTAGAGGTATTGCGAGATTGGACCCCGATGCCACGTTAAGATTAAAGATATCTCCCGGTGATGTTATCGAAATTGAAGGTAGAAGGAAGACTGTTGCAAAGGTTTGGAGAGCACCCAAAAGGGATTGGGGTAAGAATATAATTAGAATTGACAGGTTTATAAGGGAAAATGCTGGAGTTGGTGTTGGAGATCTCGTCAAGGTTAGAAGGGCAGAATATCAACCGGCAAGAGTTGTCATACTCGCACCTTTAAAAAGAATGGATTTCAGGGTTTACGGATTGGATGTGGGAGAATATCTGAAGCATCAGTTGTTAAAGAGACCTATTGTTGAAGGTGATCTTGTACCTCTTGTAAGCGCTCCCGCACTTGCCGGTTTTGGTAGATATCCACAAAGCCAGGCATTAGTCTTTGTTGCTGTAAAAACAGAACCTAAGGGGGCGGTGATAATAGATGAGACAACCAAGGTCATATACAGGGACAGACCTGCAAAGGGATTTGAAAGATTTGGAAAAGCCGGTGTTACTTATGAGGATATAGGTGGATTAAAGGAAGAGCTTCAGAAGGTTAGGGAGATAATAGAGCTTCCTCTTAAATATCCTGAGATATTCCAGAGGCTAGGAATAGAACCTCCGAAGGGAGTACTTCTCTACGGTCCTCCGGGAACCGGTAAGACGCTAATTGCAAAGGCAGTTGCAAATGAAATAGGTGCATCATTCTTCACGATAAACGGTCCCGAGATAATGAGCAAGTTCTACGGAGAATCTGAACAGAGACTTAGAGAGATATTTGAGGAGGCAAAAGAACACGCTCCCTCTATAATATTCATAGATGAAATAGACGCAATCGCTCCAAGAAGAGATGAGGTTACGGGAGAAGTAGAGAGGAGAGTTGTAGCACAGTTACTCGCCCTTATGGACGGTTTGGAGGAGAGGGGACAGGTAATAGTGATAGGTGCAACAAACAGAATAGATGCAATAGATCCAGCTCTTAGAAGGCCTGGAAGGTTTGACAGGGAAATAGAAATCGGTGTACCTGACAGGGAGGGTAGACTTGAGATACTACAGATCCATACGAGAAACATGCCGCTGGAACCAGAATACAGATTAGATTTTGTTCTTGAAGCTCTTAGGAATTTACATAAACAGTATTCAGAAAACGAGGATAAAGAAGTTCTGGAATTGCTTGAAATGACATACGATGAGGTTAAAGATGCTGAAAGCAAGGAGGAGATCAAAGAGATAATAAGGAGAAATCTGTCAGAAGAGATAATTCATGATCTGGAGAGGGAGATAATAAAGGCCATGCTCAGGCATCTAGCAGATCAGACTCATGGATTTGTTGGTGCAGATATAGAGGCGCTGTGTAAGGAGGCGGCTATGAAGGCTTTGAGAAGGTACATACCCCAAATAGATTTTAACAATGACGAAATACCCATAGAAGTCCTTGAAAACATGAAGGTTACGTTTGACGATTTCAAGTCAGCTTTAAAGGAAATAGAGCCTTCCGCAATGAGAGAGGTTCTTGTAGAAGTACCAAAAGTAACGTGGAACGATGTGGGTGGACTTGAAGATGTAAAGAGGGAGATAATAGAGGCAGTGGAGTGGCCTCTCAAGTATCCCGAGAAGTTCAAGAAGTTTGGTATAAAACCTCCGAAGGGAGTACTTCTCTACGGTCCTCCGGGAACCGGTAAGACGCTAATTGCAAAGGCAGTTGCAAATGAGGCGGAGGCAAACTTCATAAGCGTTAAGGGTCCTGAGCTTCTAAGCAAGTGGTTGGGAGAAAGTGAAAAGGCTGTGAGGAAGATATTTAAGAAGGCAAGACAGGTTGCGCCATGTATAATATTCTTCGACGAAATAGATGCAATAGCTCAGATGAGGGGAATTGAGGAAAACAGAGCAGTTGAAAGGGTTGTCAACCAGCTTTTAACGGAAATGGACGGTCTTGAAGAGCTTGAAGGTGTAATAGTGATAGGTGCAACAAACAGACCTGATATAATAGATCCTGCCCTGTTAAGGCCGGGTAGGTTCGATAGACTGGTGTACGTCAGACCGCCAGATAAGAAGAGCAGAATAGCTATATTTAAGATTCACACGAGAAACATGCCTCTTGCAGACGACGTCGATCTCAACGAGCTTGCAGAGCTCACTGAAGGTTATGTCGGTGCGGACATCGAGGCGATATGCAGAGAGGCTGTCATGCTAGCTTTAAGAGAAAACATAAATACTGAAAAAGTTGAGATGAGACATTTCCTTGAAGCTCTGAAGAAGATAAAGCCGAGCATAACGGAATCCATGCTGAGCTTCTACGAAAGGTTTGAAGAAAAGGCAAAGAGTGAGAGACCGAAGGTCAAGACATTTATCGGTTATGGCTGACGCTATAGCTTTAAAATTTTTCCTCTAGCTCTTGCGTATGCTCTGACTATATCACCCTTTGTTATTATTCCAAGCAACCTCGATTCATCGTCTCTAGAAACTACAGGCAATCTACCAACATCTATCCTCACCATTTTTTCCATAGCAGTCTTAAGACTCTCATCGGGAAACGTTACAACTGGTTTTGACGTCATTACATCTCTTACCTTCGTCATCCTTCTCTTCTCAATAGGAACCCTTTCAACATCCGATAGCGTTATTATCCCTATCAGCCTGTTATCCTTTACAACTGGATAACCTATGTGACCGCTTTTCTCTATCAGATTCAGAATCTTAAAGACGAAATCGTCTGGTGAAACGACTATCAATCTGTTTGCAGGAGTCATAGCATCCTTAACCTTTATGTCCTCCAAGACATCAACTACTATCTCCATTCTATGCGCCGGACTGTCAACTCTTGTCGGAACCTGTTCTATGTAAATCGTGTAATCCTTTGTAAGTATGTACGATATCGTTGACGACAGCATGAGAGCAGGTAACAGGTTGTAACCGCCTGTCATCTCAACTGTCATAAGGACTCCAGCTATAGGTGTCTTGCAAGCTCCGGCTATAAAGGATGCCATACCGACCAGCACATAGCTTTCGGGCTGAACGACAACATTAGGCAGCATCTGATGGAATATGAATCCTATAGCACCACCCACAAAACTCCCTATTACTACCGATGGACCGAAAACACCACCGCTTCCACCACTACCAATCGTAAATGAAGTTGCAATTATTTTTCCGATTATAGCCAATAGGATTACTTCAATTGCGAGTTTTTTATCTATAAGCTCCTGAACGAATCCATATCCCATTCCAAGTGCATGAGGTATGAATACACCTATTAATCCCGTAAGGAGTCCTCCTATAAGCGGTTTGAAGTAGTTTGGAATTCTTAATTTCTTAAAGATAGAATGGACACCGTAAAAAGTTCTCACGTATATTATGGCAAAACATGCCGATATCACGCCGAGGATGGCATATATTGGTAACTCGTATATCGAATGTATTCTAACATCGGGAACGACAAATATGTTTAATATGTTACCACCAAAAATCTTTATGAGCTGAATGAAGATAACGTATGCAACTATCGAAGATATAAAGGCCGGTATTATTCCTTCAACCTCATAGTCCCTCTTATATAAAACCTCTACACCGAATATCGCCCCACCGAACGGAGATCTGAATATGCTTCCTATTCCACCCGCAACTCCGCACAGAACAAGTAATCTCCTCTCCTTATCTGACAGCTTCAGCATGCTTGCAAGAATTGATCCAAATCCAGCCCCTATTTGTGCAATCGGACCTTCTCTACCACCGCTTCCACCGCTTCCTATTGTTACGGCTGATGCTATCATCTTAACAACCGGTACCCTAGACCTTATGATACCCCTGAGCCTGTGAAAAGATCTTATAACCGCATCTGTTCCGTGCCCTTCGGCTTCAGGAGCTAGTGTGTAAACTATTAAACCGCTTATCAGACCACCTATCGACGGTATGAGGAAGAGGGGTAGGTGAGATATGCGGAAGTCGTGTTTGATTATCTCTATCTCCCCACCGGCATTGGGCGGCTTGAATTCGGCTAAACCTACTAGAAAGAGTTTTGTGAAAAATTCGAGTAGAAAATAGAATAAAAAGGCACCAAATCCAGATATTATACCCACCAAGACCGAAAGTACTATTATGTTCTTGAATTTCATTATATTAGGAATCAAAACGTCTATGTTTAAAAATGTATTTTATTCTTTATGATTGCTCTGGTCAGCGCCTGTTTACTGGGTATTAACTGCAGATACGATGGTGGTAACTCCCTGGATAAAAGACTGATAGATGCTATTAAAGAGAAGAATATAATACCCATACCCGTCTGTCCGGAACAGATCTCAGGATTGTCAACTCCGAGAAAGCAGTGCGAAATAGTTGAAGGAGATGGTTTCGACGTCTTGAATGGAAGGGCTAGGGTCATAAGTATAGATGGAGAGGATCTGACGGAATTTTTCATAAGGGGTGCTATGGAAGTTCTTAAGATAGTGAAGATTTTGAACATAAAGATTGCAATAATGAAACAGTACAGTCCATCGTGTGCATGCGGTGTAATATATGACGGTACGTTTAAGAATAGGTTTAAGAGTGGATACGGTGTAACATCGGCTTTATTAATAAAAAACGGTGTAAGGGTGATAAGTCATCAAAGCTTAAATAATATTATAAAAAGCTAACTAAGGTGATAGCATGGGTGATGTGAATAAGATAATCACTTTATGCGGTAAAGACTGGGCAAAGATTGGTGTCGAATTCTTATTTCTAGGTGGCAGACAGGAGTGTGAAAACTGTAAGCTTAAGAATATCTGTCTGAGGCTTAGAGAGGGTTCGAAGTACAAGATAGTCGGACTTAGAAATGGTGTAGTTCACGAGTGTCCTCTGCATGATGAGGGGGTAGTTGCCGTTGAAGTCGTGGAGCTGCCTATAATGGCCCTTGTCGACTCCAAAGTTGCGGTCGAGGGCGCAAAGATAAGATTTGAAAACAGATGCAATACGATCGATTGCGAGTTATACGGTTTGTGCAATCCAATTGAATTAAAGAACGGAGATTATGTAATAGTAAAAAACATAATCGGTGATCCTCCAGTTAAATGTAAAAGGGGATATAGTCTCAAAATAGTTGAGCTTGAAAGAGGTTAAGATTTTTATAACTAATGCTGAATCCTTGTCTTATGCCTATTGATAAGGGTGATATAGTTAAGATCAGCTACACGGCAAAACTCGAGGACGGTACGGTTATCGACACGACGGATGAAAAAACAGCTAAGGAGTTTGGTATATACAGGGAGGATTACAGGTATGGGGATGTATACGTAATAATTGGAGAGGGAAACGTCGTTAAAGGATTTGAAGAGGATCTTATAGGTAAGGAGGTCGGGTACAGGGGGAAGGTTGTAGTGCCACCGGAAAAAGCATTCGGAAAGTACGATCCGGAAAATAAGGACGTAATAAGTATAGCGAGGCTTAAGGAGAAGCCAAGAGTTGGAGACAGAGTTAAGGTTGGTAATAGAGTTGGTGTTGTCGAAAGGATAATCGGAAGAAGAGCAATAGTCGACTTTAACCATCCGCTGGCCGGAAAGACGATAATATTTGAATACGAGATAAAGGAAAAGGTTGAGGATATTGCAAAGAAGATTGAGGCTATTTTCATGATATACACAGGAAGAGAGGTTAGCGCGAAGGTTGATGAGAAAAGAGCAATAGTTGAAATCCCTAGAGATTTTCATTTTATGCCATACGCTCCTCTAGGTAAGGTTTCGGCGCTTGATAAGATATTCAAGTATCTAGATATAGAAGAGGTTGAAATAATTGAGAAGCATAAGAAAATAGAGGTTCCGAGGTTTGATGAGCTAGCTGAGGAAATAAAGGATGAAGAGGAAACGTGTGAAAAGTCATAATAAAAGGGCATCTATATTCATTCGGGTGATCCCATGAGGGTTCTCGTAGTAGATGCTGGTGGTAGGGGTAATGCCATAGCTCATGCCTTTTCGAGGAGTGAAAAGGTTAAAGAGGTGTTCGTCGCACCGGGAAATGCCGGAAGTGAATTCTTCCCAAAATGCAAGCAGGCTAGGATTAATGGGAAATTCATAAAATCAATAAGGTCAATTGATGAAATAGTCAGATTTGCAAAGTTAAAAGATGTAGATCTCGTATATATCGGTCCAGAAGAGCCATTAAGCCTGGGAATAGTTGATATGCTTGAAGAGGAGGGAATCCCGGCAGTTGGACCTAAAAAGGATGCAACAATACTTGAAGCTAGTAAATGCTGGGCTAAGGATTTTTTAAAGAGAATACGTGTACCCGTTCCCGAATACAAAAACTTTGACAATCCAGATGATGCAAAGGAATACGTAAGAGAAATTTATGAAGAAGGAAAAAAAGCTGTTGTCAAGGCGGATGGACTTGCTGCAGGAAAGGGTGTTTTTGTATGCAATAGTCTGGAAGATGCGTTTTTTGCAATAGAAGAGATAATGGTTAGGAAGAGATTCGGGAAGGCAGGTGACAGGATAGTCGTAGAGGAAAGACTTTACGGAATCGAAGTAGCGTTCACGGCAATAAGCGATGGAAAGAACGTAAGGAAATTCGGGCATGCAAAGGATTACAAGAGGGCTTTTGATCCCGATGACATAGAAGGTATGAGGGATTTCTACATAGGATTCACGAAGAGGTACATAACAAGGGAAGAGGCTGAGAAGTTGTTCAGAGAGGGAAGGCTTCTCAACCTAAACACCGGGGGCATGGGTGCGATAAGTCCCCATCCGTATGTGAGCAAGGAAGTTGAGGATGATATAATGAAAACAGTAGTCGAGCCAATAATAAAAGAATTCAGGAGATTAGAAGGGACGGAGTTCGTTGGTGTCCTTTATCCGGTTATAATGCTTGTTAAGGAAGACGACAGATTGGTTCCTAAGGTTCTAGAGGTAAACGTAAGAGAGTGCGATCCCGGAGCTCAGGCCAAGCTTCCGAGGCTGAAAACAGATCTGCTGGATATATCGATGGCTGTCATAAATGGTGAACTAGATGAAATAGATATAGAATTCAGCGACAACTACTGTGTGGCAATATGCGCAGTAAGCGGAGCTTTAAAGGGAAGAGAAGGTCTAAAACCGGGATACCCTTCAGATCACTATACGAGTCAGCCTATAAGCGGATTGGAAGATGCTATGAGGGATTCCATAATATACGCTAACGGCATAGCAAAGCCAAACGGATACGTGACCACAGGAGGAAGAGTTCTGACGGTCGTAGGAGAAGGGAAGACTATTGAGGAGGCTAGATCAAGGGCTTATTCAACTATCGAGAAGATAAGTTTCCCGGGGATGAGATACAGAAAAACGATAGGATTACCGGAAATCCCAGATTAATCCTCTTTATGGTATAACGAGGGTACCTATTTCTCTGAAATCACCTCTGATAACCCTTTCTATGTTCTCCGGTTCCCCAAGAAAGATGATTGTTTTTATCTTACTTCTCTGAACTATTTTTGCAGCCAGCAAATCAAGCACAAAGCTTCCTCCTGCCTTTGTCTCCTCTCTCATTATTATTCCAATCAAATCATCAATTTTTATCTCTTCAAATCTCTTTGCATTCGGATTTCTCTTCGGATCCTCAGAGTAGACACCGTTAACAGAAGTGGCGTTTAAAAACAGATCAGCATTTACGAATTCAGCTAAAAGGGCCGAAGTTGCATCTGTTGTATGCCCTGGAAATGTTCCACCCATCACGACGATGTTGTAGTTCTGAGATAACTCGCTCGCCTCCACAAAATCCTTCGGAATTCTTTTAGGTGCTGTTTTTATTGCCGAACATAGAAGCATTGCGTTTATCCTTGTCACGTTTATACCTATATAATCGCAGAACGTGTTATCTGCTCCGATATCTCTTGCAATTCTTATATAATCTCTCGCTATCTTTCCACCACCCACGACCACAAATAACTTATTCTCTCTGGAGGCCCTTTCCAATACTTCTGCATAATTCCTTATTCTTTCCGAACTGAAATCTTTCAAAAAAACAGATCCGCCCAACGAAATTACTATCTTCATAAAACCGGATCACCTCTTAGAAAAAGGTGTTTATCTTCTAAACGATCAATCCCCACATGCTTCGAGACAGTTTTACCCACAACCTCGCGCAGTTCATAGCATTTACAATCAGCCTTTATTTTAAAACTACAGTTCAATTCTAATGTTTTCTGTTCATCTATGTGCTTTTTCATATTAGATAGTCTGCAGGATACGCTAATCACGTTGTCTTTGAATCCATCTGACAATTCCATTGCAGCTTCGATCGGCATACTTTCAAACTTCGTCAGTCCCATAATGTTTATAACTTGCGATGCCATAGCCATGTCTCCACTTTATGCGGAGTGGCATTCATCTGAAATTAAATGAGAGAAAAAGTTATATCTGTGAATTCCTTCACAGATCTTCAGAACAGTCATGGATGGTTATCCATTCGAAAAGTGTTTAAATATATCGTGTTGAGATATGTTAAGGGGCCGTGGGGTAGCCTGGTTATCCTTCCGTCTTGGGGGGGCGGAGACCCGAGTTCGAATCTCGGCGGCCCCATAATTTATATACCCATAGAGATCTTGTTCTGCTATGCTGAAATGCGTAACATGTAACGCAAATCTAATAGGGACAAATTACGTTTCATTCCCCTGTCCGATATGTGGACAAACGATATACAGGTGTAAGAGGTGCAGAAAGCTTGGAAATCCGTATAGATGTCCAAATTGCGGATTTGAAGGTCCGTGAGGTGGTCGAATGGCAAAGGTGTATATGAAGTTGAGGGTTATGCCGGAAGATGTAGAGGTCGATCTTGAAAGGATATACGAAAGGATAAAAGAGGTTGCACCGGAAAGGGTGGAAATTAGAGATTACAAGATTCAGCCGATAGCATTCGGATTGAAAGCTCTGCTGGTCATGGCTATACTGCCAGATGAGGGTGGTATCTGCGATAAGCTGATCGAGAAGATCCAGAGCATAGATGGTGTAGAAAGCGTTGAAGTAGAAGCGACTGAGCTCATATAACATCCTTTAAATGTATGAAGACTTTAAAGGAGAGAATTGCCGAATTCCTTGAGGAACAGTTTGGAATAGACAAAGAGGAATTTCTCAGATTGGATTTGGAATTCGAAGAGAGAGGAAAGCATAGGGTTTACGTTTTTAGAAAAGGATGCCCGAATATTTCCCTGTATCACTATGGAATATATTTTGGGACACTTGACGGTAGGGGGATAAGACTTTCGATTGAGGGTAGTTTCATAGTGGGTAAACTCGCCAAGAAAAACGTCTTAGAAGTGGATGATGAGACTGCACGCAGATGGATGAGAGGAGAGGATATAGAATGCAGTATGAAGGGTTATGTAATCCTGAAATGGAAAAACTTCTTTTTGGGATGCGGGAAGTCGAATGGTAGGATTTTAAGGAATTTTGTGCCCAAAAATAGAAGAATAGTCGATTAAAATTACTTCAACGCATGAAGCATGACCAGTATTTTGAATGAATTCTTTTTACTGTTTCGATGTTCCTTCTAACTATATCCCTCACATCTCTCCTTCTAAGCTTCAAAATCTTCAGGTAATCTTCCGGTTCTCTTATATACTTCAGATCGAGCTCCGCCATTGCACATATTATTCCGAGATTCGTATATGCTATAGCTTCCATACTGTAGCCACCTTCTAAAACGGCAGCAAGTCTTTTATCGCATAACTCCTTCGAAATCTCAACTGCTCTTCTCATCAACTCCGCATAACCTCTAGCAGTTAAAGCCAAATCCGTTATTGGATCCGTAAAATGGTTATCCTGACCAGCAGATATGATTATGAACTCGGGCTCAAATTCAAATGCAACTGGTTTTATTATTTCATCGAATACTGTCAGATACTCTGCATCAGATGTCCCGGGAGGTAGCGGTATGTTTATAGTATATCCCTCACCCCTTCCATCCCCCACCTCTTCAGGATAACCCGTCCCAGGATATAACGGCATCTGATGGGTCGATATGTATAAAACTCTGTCATCTTCATAAAATATCTCCTGAGTACCATCTCCGTGATGTGCGTCCCAGTCGAGTATTAAAACCCTTTTAATACCCTTCTTTAACAGCCATTTAACCGCTATTGCTACGTTGTTGAAATAACAGAAACCCGCACCGGTATAGGGCTTTGCATGATGACCTGGCGGTCTGACCATGGCAAATGCGTTATCAACCTCACCCTTAAGAACTGCCTCCACAGCCCTCAGTGCACCGCCTACGGCTAATAATGCCCTCTCAAATACACCAACAGGTATGTTCGTGTCCCAGTCTATTATTCCACCTATTTTACTGTATTCCCTTAGATACTCAACGTACTCCTCCGTATGAACCATTAAAACGTCTTTTATATCCGCATAGAATGGTTTGAGTAATTTTATCCTTGGATTATCAAAAATACCCTCCTCCATTAGCTGATCAAGTGTGTACGCAAGTCTTTCTCTTCTTTCTGGATGTGTAGGGCTCTGTTCGTGTTCAAGGTACTTCCTATGATAGACTATTCCCGTTATCATCCTTACAGTCTTAAATGTGAATATAAAAAGGTGTTGATCTCGGGATGGACTTTCAGAACTAGATTCTGCTTCGTATTCAAAACAGCAATAATTCAAGGATATAAATCAAAATCGAGCGACAGATCATAAAAAATCAGTACGCATAGACTCTTCCATACGGTCTTTTCGTAACAGGAACCAATTTTAGGAAGTTATCTCCAAGTATCTCATCCGCCTTATATCCAAAATAACTGCAAAAATCTTCTACGACATATTCTAAAAACTTCCAATCTTCTTCCTCCATTTCAACTATTCCTACTTCTTTTCCAAGCTGATGTCTTTCTATTTTACCTCTTATGTACATGACTCCGCCATGCATTCCTGTTCCAACATAATGACATCTATGTCTTTTAACGTTTAATCCCAGAAGAACAACCTTTCCTCCTGCCATATACTCTCCCAAGAAGTCCTGAGAAGTCCCTCCAACGACCAGAACTGGAATCTTATCCTTATAGCCTTTCATGTGTATAGCTGCTCTGTACCCTACGTTATCTCTTATGAAAATCCTTCCCCCCCTCATCGTCATCGCTACGACATCTCCCGCTCTTCCATGTACTATTATCTCGCCGTCATCCATAGTATTTCCAACGCCATCCTGAGCGTTGCCGTAAACGATGATCCTGTGACCGTTCAAAAATGCTCCCAGGTCATTCCCCGGCGTGCCGTATATCCTTATCTCAACCTTTATGTTATCCTTGAAGTAAAGTCTCGTTCCGATGTATCTCTGCCCACATACGTTCCTCAATATCAGCTTCCTCACACCCCTTAAAATGCATTCCCTTATCAGATCATTCAATTCCTTATGTCTTAAATCTCTCGCATCTATTTCTGCATTATCGCTTCCAAACTTCACGTATTTCATCAATTCATCGATTCTTCTTATACCGTTTACATAGGGATCTATTAACATTACTCTCCTGCCCCCTTAATTCCCAAAACTCTAAGCTCCCATTCCTCAAGACCTATTCCTCTCAGATGCTCTCTATTACCCCTCAAGCTTTCAATCGCATTTATACCCATTCCACCAAGCATCTCCTTTATCTCCAAACTCCAGCCTCTTAGAAGATTTACGAGTCTTTTTGCAGCTATCTTTGGATTTAACCTCTTTGATAGTTCAGGATCCTGCGTACAAATTCCCCACGCACATTTTCCGGTATAGCATTTCTGGCACATTGTGCAACCCATGGCTATCAGCGCTGCAGTTCCTATGTAAACGGCATCCGCACCGAGTGCTATTGCTTTAACGACATCGGCCGAATTCCTTATTCCACCGCTCGCAATTATCGAGCACTTATGCCTTATTCCCTCCTCCCTTAACCTCTGATCGACCGATGCTATTGCAAGTTCTATCGGAATTCCAACGTGATCCCTTATTATCTTCGGACTAGCACCAGTCCCTCCTCTAAATCCATCTATGACTACCGCATCTGCTCCTGCCCTTACGATTCCGCTTGCTATCGCCGCTACATTGTGTACAGCCGCTATTTTCACAAAAACGGGTTTTTCATAATTTGTCGCCTCTTTTAACGCGTATATGAGCATTGCAAGATCTTCAATCGAATATATGTCATGATGAGGAGCTGGTGATAGAGCATCGGTTCCTTCTGGTATCATCCTCGTTTCAGATATCTTCTCCGTTACCTTCTCTCCTGGCAGATGCCCACCAATTCCAGGCTTTGCTCCCTGTCCTATTTTTATCTCGATTGCAGCTGCACAGTTTAAATATTCCGGATCGACTCCAAATCTACCGCTTGCGCACTGCACAATTGCACAACTTCCATATTCTTCTCTCATATCCTTCGGTAAACCGCCCTCTCCCGTACAGAACAGTGTTCCAAACTCCTTTGCAGCCATGGCCAGTGCTAGAAATGCATTGTAGCTTATTGCACCGTATGACATTCCTGCAAACATTATAGGCGTTTCTATTACTAGATTTGGCGGTATTTCCGTCTTTATAATGTAATCTCCTTCATCGAATTCCACTTCTAAGTGATCGGGCTTTCTACCTATAAAAGTCCTTAGCTCCATCGGCTCTCTCAACGGGTCTATGGACGGATTCGTGACCTGTGATGCGTTCAGTACTATGTGATCAAAGTACACCTTGTAAGGCTTGTCGTTCCCTGTACCTGTTAGTATAACACCACCCTGCTCCGCCTGCTTCTTTATATCCATAATCACCTCTTTAGTCCAGTATGCGTTTGGTCTGTATGACCCCTCATAAGGCTTTACTATTAAAGCCTTATTCGGGCAGTACACCACGCATCTCTGACAGCCCACGCACTTAGTATAGTCTATGATTATGTCCGTTCCATCCTCGTTCCATCTATAAACCTCCCACGGACACTGCTTAACGCATACTCCGCACTTGTTACATCTGCTCTCTATCCTTTCGACTATGAATTCGGGCAGCAGATGCGACTTCAGCTTCATCTTACCACCCTTTTCAACGCGCCGCTACTCAACCTTCCCACCACTGGTTCGCCGCCATGCGGTGTCCAGACTCTATCGAGATCTGGACAGACTGCTCTTATAGCGGACTCCTCGGATGAAAGGAATAGCAGATCCCCCTTCTCACCAGCTGTAATAGGTCTCAATCTTATTCTGTCTGTCAGTCCAAACATCTCACCGTGATGTGCAACTATTACCGTCCATGGACCATTTACTAGTAGGGGTGAATAAACCATTCTTAAAGCCGTGTAAAACCTCCTCTTCTTTTCATCCATTAGATCTATCTGATCCCACATCGGAGGAGCCAATATCTTTGCAACCACCTCGATCGGTAATCTCTGCCTTCTCATGAGCAGATCGAATATGTAGGCCATTACCTCGGTATCTGTTTTCAGTGTGCAGTAATACCCGAACATCTCCAGATATCTTTTATTCGTTCCGTAAGATGAAATCTCGCCGTTGTGAACAACAGTCCAGTCTAAAATGCAAAACGGATGAGCTCCACCCCACCATCCAGGTGTGTTTGTCGGAAATCTCGTATGGGCTATCCATATGTATCCCTTGTATTCCTCGATCATGAAGAAATCAGCTATGTCCTCGGGAAATCCAACACCCTTAAAAACACCCATATTTTTCCCAGATGAAATTACATATGCGTCTTTAATCTTAGTATTTATATACATTACATTTTTTATGACGTAATCATCATCTGATATATTTTCGCCGTGAGATTTTGGATGAACGAAATATCTCCAGAACATAGGCGGGTCTACTGTTTTTGAATTCTCGTTTACCGGAATTTCTTCATCGTACACGACATCGAAGTTTTTAGCTAGAAATCCGTCAACCTTCTTTTTCACATCCAGATCCTTGTTCTGAATCATCACGTGGAGGCAGTAGTACTCCTTGAAGTCCTTGTATAATCCGTAAACAGCAAATCCTGCACCCAAACCATTCCCCCTGACAGACATGTTTTTTAAAGCCCTTATCGCCATCTCTCCATTAAATCTTCTACCGCTTCTGTCCATCACACCAAATAGACCACATGCTGAAAATTCCTTATCGTCTCTAATCATATACGTTCACCTTTTCTAAAAAATGGGGATTTGAATAAAAATCTTGCTCTGTGTGTCAATTTTATATTTTTATCTTTAACTTCTTAACGACCTCTTCTGCCATATCCATTGTCTTTAAATTACCGCCTAGGTCTGGAGTTGTTTTACCACTAGCTATCACGTTTTCCAATGCTTTTTCGATCTCAGAAGCTGTTTCGTTAAATCCAAGGTACTTCAGCATCATACAGGCTGATAGGATCATTGCACTGGGATTAGCTATACCTTTCCCAGCTATATCAGGTGCAGAGCCGTGAACTGGCTCAAACAGTGCAAATTTATCTCCTATATTTGCAGATGGTGCAAGACCCAGTCCTCCAACGAGTCCTGCCGTTAAATCGGAAACTATGTCGCCAAACATATTTGTCGTAACTATTACATCGAATGTATGGGGTTTTGTGACAAGATATAGGCATCCGGCATCTATATAATAATCATCTGCTTGTATATCTGGATATTTTTTTGCGATTCTGTAAAAAACATCCTTAAAAAGACCGCACGTCTTCTTTAAGACGTTTGCCTTATGAAAGGCAGTTACTCTTTTCCTTTTCTCCCTTCTTGCTAGCTCAAATGCGAACCTTATTATCCTCTCACATCCCTTCTCTGTAATTACCCTTAGCGCTATTGCCGTATCGTTTAAATTGAATTCCAATCCCTTGTAAAGGCATTCGGTATTCTCCCTAACGACTACGAGATCTACATCTCTGAAAAGACATCTAACTCCTTTTAAAGACTTTGCAGGTCTTATGTTCGCAAAAAGATCGAGTTCCTGTCTGAGTTTTACTATTACATCCGCAGCAGTTTCGCCAACAGCACCAAAAAGAATTGCATCACTCTTTCTGCATAGCTCAAGAGTTTCGTCCGGTAACGGGTTACCATACGTCTTTGCACATTCGTCTCCGGCTTCGGCGTATAAGTATTCGAAAGGTAGGTCCAAGCTGTTGAGTATGAACATTGTAGCCTCCATAACCTCCTTGCCTATACCGTCTCCGGGTATGACTACTATCCTTTTCATAGGGTTTGATATGGTTATCGAGAAAAAAGCTTTTTGAAAACTTTAAATATCAAGATTATTAGCCTTAAAGAGTGAATAGGGAAATAGTCTTAAATATACTTGGAAAAATACTCATAGGTTTTTCCGCATTATTCCTGTTTCCAATTCTTGTTGCAGTTTATTACAGGGAGAACTACTATCCATTCATATACTCCGCCATTGTTTCATTTCTCTTGGGCTTGGCGCTATCATCTATAAAACCCAAGAACGAGCTCCTTAGATTCAAAGAGGGTTTTGCAATTGTCAGCCTAGGCTGGCTCCTTACATCGATAATAGGTTCAATACCTTACGTATCGATAGGTTTTCACTTTATAGACTCCTTTTTCGAATCCATGTCAGGTTTTACGACAACTGGTGCAAGTATTGTAAACCAGCCGGAGATACTACCAAAATCCATATTATTCTGGCGCTCGATGACGCAGTGGATTGGAGGAATAGGGATAGTTATGCTTTTCCTGCTTATATTCCCCACAATTGCAAAAGGTGTTGTATTTCAGGCTGAATATCCCGGAATTACGTTAAGTAAGATAAAGCCGAGGATAAGGGATACTGCTCTGATAATATACACGATATACCTATTCTTTACGGCCGCTGAAATAATCATACTTTACATCCTGGGCGTACCCCTATTCGATTCTATAACGCACGCCTTTACTACTATTTCTACAGGAGGATTTTCAACGCATTCTGAAAGCATAGCATATTTTAGAAATCCAACTATCGAGTTCATAATAGCTTTTTTTGCACTCATAGGCGGAATGAATTTTTCAATTCATTATTATATAATGAGTGGAAAGTTTAGCATTTTGAAGGATACGGAGTTAAGGATTTACATAGTGATAGTCTCCGTATCGATTCTGGCCTTAACAATTCTAAATCTAGACAGGTTTAATCTCATAAATTCAATTAGATTTTCAGTCTTCCAGGCTATAAGCATAATGACGACAACCGGTTATACTACGTATGATTTTGACGAATGGAACAATCGTGCAAAGATGATACTGCTGATCCTTATGTTCATAGGTGGATGCTCGGGTTCCACTGCTGGCGGTATAAAGGTTGTGAGAATTTACGTGCTGATAAGATATGCTTTAGATCAGATTTTAAAATCGGCAGAGCCAAAAATGATTAGGGTTATAAAGTACGGTAATGTGGCATTGAAAAAAGAGGTTGTTGATAGCGTAGTCGCTTTTTTCATACTATACTTGCTCGTATTTGTAATATCTGTTTTAATCATGTCGATATCCGGTTACGATCTGCTGACATCAATTTCAGCGGTGGCGGCATGTCTCGGGAATGTGGGGCCGGGAATGGGACTTGCCGGTGCAAGCGAGACTTACAGTCATTTCCCGGACCTTATAAAGATCCTTCTTTGCTTTGACATGTGGATAGGTAGACTTGAGATATACACAGTTCTTTCCCTCTTCATCCCATCTTTTTGGAAGTGATGTACCTGTAGGCAGAATAAGCTGCTACTGCCCCATCACCGCATGCCGTGATAACTTGTTTTAAAGGATTGCCGCAACAGTCGCCGGCTGCAAAAACACCCTCAACGTTCGTTCTCTGAAGCTTGTCGACTTTTATGTATCCGTTTTCATCGAGCTCAACTCCCAATTTCAGTGCTAAATCAACCTGAGGTCTTATTCCGATTGCTATAAAAACACCCTCAACGTTCAGGACTTCTAACTCATCCCTCTTCAAATTTCTTATCACAACCCTTTCAACTCTATCCCTTCCCTCTATCCTTTCAACGACAGAATTCCATATCACCCCTATGTTCATCCTGAAGAACTTATCCTGAAGAGCCCTGTCGGCTCTGAACTCATCTCTTCTGTGAATAACCGTCACGTCGCATCCTATATCCTTTAGATACATTGCCTCGACAAGCGCGGTATTTCCGCCGCCAACAACGAGAACCCTCTTACCCCTGAAGAAGAAACCGTCACATATTGCACAATAGCTAACACCTCTTCCTAAAAACTCCTTTTCACCTCTTACTCCAAGCTCTTTATGTTTCCCACCAGTAGCGATTATTACCGCTTTCGATATGTATTCGTTTTCATCGGTTTTTATTGTGAATAACTCTCCTCTTCTCTCCACATCTAAAACCCTTTCCACCCTGTGATCTGCACCGAGCTCTATTGCCTGCTCCTTCATCTTCATGAGTAAATCCAGACCGGAACCCTTAAAACCCGGATAGTTTTCAATAAAGGGGGCAAGTGCAAGCTGCGACATTGTAGTTGGATCCTCAAATACCACTGTCTTTAAACCGTATCTCGTTGCGTAAATTGCAGACGTCAATCCAGCCGGGCCTGAGCCAATTACAGCTAGATCAAACTCCATATGTTCCATCCCAACAATCCTCCCTCTCTTTATTTTTTCTTCAGTTTAATCAAACATAAATTCCCTTAGTTTTAAGGGTTTTTCTAAAAATTTCAACTCCGATTTTAAACGCCGGCTACGCATGCATTAATGGGAAGAAATCCTTAAACCCTATGAACGACGGTTCATCTTAAGAGAATCTTGAGTCTGTCGTTTTCCACTTAATCTTATTTAAGAATGTGAAAATAAATTTCTTCAGTCCAAATCTCGTGATTTCAAAAAGTTACTGAAAAGACCATGTGTGCCACATCGATATTTAAGAAATTCCAGATTTTAGGCAAGATCTTGCATTTAATCTAATAATGCTTCACAACGGATAGTAAAAGATAAGTTTATCGATATAAGCTGCAAGATTTGAATAACCGGAGCTCTCAGGTCAGTCCGTTAAGGTTGCATGCGAGGAGTTATGCATAAATAATAACCCATAGAAATTCCATTAGTATGATTAGATGGGATGTTGAAAGGTTCAAGAAGATGTTCCCAAATCTTTACCACGAGCTGACGGGAGCAAAAGTACCGACTGTTCTGGATCATCTCGAAATATGCAAGAACGAGAAAGAAGCTTTAGAGATAATAAATTACTTTGAGAGGAGGGGTGAGATTACAAAAGAGTACGCGCATTTCTTAAGAAGTAATATAAAGCAATTGAAATATCTTTTTGGGAAGAGAAAGAGAGGAGATTATGAAAGGAGGGGTTTAATTGATTGAGATAGGAATCGCTGGGAAACCAAATTCAGGAAAGTCAACCTTTTTTAAATCCGCAACTCTCATAGATGTAGCTATAGCAAATTACCCCTTCACGACGATAGAGCCGAATGTGGGAATAGCCCATGTAAGGGTTAGATGCGTATGCGAGGAATTGGGGATAAAGTGCGGTAAGTGTATAGACGGTTGGAGGTTCATACCCGTAAAACTCATAGACGTTGCAGGCTTGGTTCCGGAAGCACATAAGGGAAGGGGACTTGGTAATGAGTTTCTAGACAACCTAAGGCAGAGCGAGGCTATAATACATGTAGTGGATTCTTCAGGATCAACTGATGAGGAGGGAAACGAAATAGGTGTCGGGCAGCATGATCCCTTAAAGGATGTGGAATTCCTTTATAAAGAACTGGACATGTGGCTTTTCGGTATATTGAAGAAGAACTGGAACAAGATAGTCAGGAGGATAAGCATTGAGAAAAGAGATCCTGTTAAGTACATATCGGAACAGTTAGCAGGTCTTGGATTTAAGGAATGGCATGTAAAAGAGGCGATAAAAGAGGTCAAAAAGGATGTACTCAATTTTGAAGATGAAGATCTGCTGAATTTTGCCAGAGAATTGAGAAAAAGAAGGATGAAAATGGTTATATCTGCAAACAAGGCGGATAAGGCACCTGAAAAATTTATAGAGAGTCTTATGAAGCTGAACGAGATAGTCATACCAACATCGGCCATTTACGAGCTCGTTTTGAGAACTGCTGCAAAAAACGGATATATAAGATACCTCCCGGGCGATGAAGACTTTGAAATATTAAAAGAACTAAATGAAAAGCAGAAAAGGGTTTTGGAAAAGATCAGGGCGTTCATGAAAAAATACGGAGGAACCGGTGTTCAAAAGGTTATAAATTCCGTCGTGTTCGATCTCTTAAACTATATAGTAGTTTATCCTGTTGAAGATGAAAACAGATTCACGGATACAAAGGGAAACGTTCTTCCGGATGCATTTCTTGTAAAAAAGGGTACTACGGCGAGAGATCTTGCATATATGATTCATACGGATATAGGTGAAAACTTCATATACGCTATAGATGCTAAGAAAAAGGTCAGAATAGGAGAGGATTATGAGTTAAAACACAACGATGTGATAAAGATTGTATCTGCTGCAAAATAGAATAAGATTTATACATCCAAAGTTAGAAATGGTTGATGATTGAAGATCTGCCGACGCTTGATGATATAGACTGCAGAGATAAATCTGTGCTCGTCAGAATTGACATAAACGCTCCGATAATAAATTCAACAATTCTCGATAAAACACGTTTTGAAAGTCACCTTCCAACACTTAAGGAACTCGACGATTCAAAGGTCGTGCTTCTAGCGCATCAAAGCAGGCCGGGAAAAAAAGATTTCACACCTTTAAAGATACATGCAGAAGTCTTATCGGATCTTCTGGGCAAAGAAGTAACGTACCTTGATGAGATATTCAGCAGCAGGGTTATTAAAAGGATAAGGGATATGAAGAAGGGAGATGTTATTTTACTCGAGAACGTAAGGTTTTATTCTGAAGAACAGCTTAAGAGGAGTGCTGAAGAGCATTCGAGCTGTCACATGGTTCAAAGACTTAAGGACTGCTTTGACGTATTTGTAAACGATGCCTTTTCTGCCAGTCATAGAAGTCATGCATCTCTGGTCGGATTCGTCCCAGTTCTACCATCTGTTGTCGGGAGATTGGTTGAAAAGGAAATAAAGGCTCTGAACAGAGTTCTAAAGGCCAGCGGCAAAAAGATATTTATACTAGGAGGAGCAAAAATAGAAGATTCCGTAAAAGTGCTGAAAAACGTTCTTATAAACGGAATAGCCGATAAGGTTGCCCTTACCGGTGTAGTTGCAAACTACTTTCTAATGCTGAGCGGTAAGGAGATAGGTGAAGTAAACAGGAGGGTTGTGGAGGAGAATAAAGGAGATACTAGGGATGATGAGATGATAGAAATACTCAAAAAATTCAGAGATAAGATAATACTCCCTATGGACGTAGGAATAGAAAAGGAAGGTGTTAGGAAGGACGTTTCCATTGAAGAATTTGACGGTAAGCACAGGATAATGGACATAGGAATAGAAACTATTTCAATGCTATCGGATGAGATATCTAAATACGACATAGCTGTTATAAACGGACCTGCAGGGGTTTTTGAAGACGAAAGGTTTACACTGGGTACCTCAGAGATACTCAGAGCTGTATCAAAAGCAGGTTATTCCGTTGTCGGTGGTGGTCATATAGCCACAGCTGCAAGGATGTTTGGACTTGATAAAGATATGGATCATGTTTCGGTGGCCGGAGGAGCCTGTATAAGGTTTTTAAGCGGAGAAAAGCTCGTAGCATTGGAGGTTATAAAAAAGTACTGGAAGGAAAAATGGAGCAGGAGTAATATTTAAATATCAGTTTAAAAATCCTTTGAAGTGTTTAAACTTATCGAGGAGAGAAAAAGTATTAACCTGCTGCCGAGAAAGGTCTTCTTTACATCTGGTGCAGGTAGTCATGAGGATGCCCTTATAAGCTTTGAACTCGCCTTAAGAGATGCCGGAATCGAGAAGTTAAACATAGTGAACGTTAGCAGCATATTCCCGCCTAACTGCGAGATAATCGACAGGAATGAAGGTCTAAAGGAGCTTTCTCCAGGACAGGTTGTATTCTGCGTTATGGCAAAGTTCACGAGCAATAAGGAAGGAAAGACAATTTACGCAAGCATAGGAGTTGCATTACCGAGTGACAGCAAGTTGAACGGTTACATAACAGAATACCAGGGTTACTGTGAAGAAGAAGAAGATGTTGGTAGATATGCAGAAGAAAAGGCATCTTACATGCTTAAAACTGCATTTGGAGTTAATCCAGCCAGAACTTTTAATATAACTAAAAAGGCAAGAGTTGAAAAGAACACAACTGTTCTAGCGGCTGCAGTCTTTATCATTTAATCAAAAACCTTGCATCCTCAATCCTTTCACTTTTGCAGTTCGGACATTTCGATATCCTCATTCTGTTAGAAGTAAACCCGCATTCCCTGCACCTTGGAGGTATCATAAAAAGTCTCTTACCCTTTCTCCTGAGAATCCTCGATATCCTGTCGAGAGTTCTGTATATTTCCTTTTCCCTATCGGGTTCAAGTCCGAGTCTGATGCAGATCTCTCTGGCAGTCAGACCCCTTTTATCCTCTTCTAAAACTCTTATGATGTCCTCTATAAGGGCCATATAGAGATTTAGAAATAAATTTAAATAAGTTTGGCTAGCAAGAAGCATGGCAAAAATTTATTACGATAAGGATGCGGATTTGAAGTACATCAAGGATAAAAAGGTTGCAATTCTTGGATATGGAAGCCAGGGAAGGGCTCATGCACTCAATCTAAAGGATTCAGGGGTAGATCTGGTAGTAGGTCTGTACAGGGGGAGCAAGAGCTGGAAGATTGCTGAAGAGGACGGAATGAAGGTCGATACAGTAGATAAGGTTGTAGAAGAGGGCGATATAATAGTCTTCCTTATACCAGATATGGTTCAGCCAGAGGTTTACAGAAAACTCGTTAAGGACAGGCTTGAAGAGGGGAAAATGCTAATGTTTGCTCACGGGTTCAACATACACTACAATCAGATAATACCACCAGAATTCGTCGATGTGACAATGGTTGCGCCAAAAAGTCCAGGACATCTCGTTAGAAGAATGTTCGTCGAAGGCAAGGGTGTACCTGCTCTGATTGCGATCCATCAGAACTACACCGGTAAGGCTCTTGAGATAGCTCTGGCGTATGCAAAGGCAATAGGATGTACAAGAGCTGGTGTAATTGAGACTACTTTTAAGGAGGAGACTGAAACGGATTTGTTTGGAGAGCAGGTAGATCTGTGCGGAGGTGTGACAGAGCTCATAAAGGCCACGTTTGAAATTCTTGTTGAAGCGGGATACCAGCCCGAAGTAGCATATTTCGAGGCCCTTCATGAATTGAAATTAATAGTGGATCTCATATACGAAGGAGGACTTATGAACATGTGGAATTCGGTTAGCGAAACTGCAAAATACGGCGGTTTGACAAGGGGTAGAAGGATAATAAATGAGAGTGTCAGAGAAGAGATGAGAAAAATACTAAAGGAGATACAAACCGGGGAATTCGCCAGAGAGTGGATACTCGAAAACCAAGCCGGCAGACCGGTTTACAACAGATTACTCAGAATGGAAGAAGAACACCCAATCGAGAAGATAGGTAGGGAATTGAGAGAGATGATGCCTTGGTTAAAAAAATGAATAACCAAAAAGTATTTTAAACCTTATGTGATCTCTAAAATTGAGCTCCGGTGGTGTAGCCCGGCCAATCATACGGGACTCTCGATCCCGTGACCCGGGTTCAAATCCCGGCCGGAGCATGGCTTTTTTACCTTGCTCTATTAAAACAAGATCTCTGAGTCTTTGAATCAACGCATCCTCCACTGAGGCACTTAAATTTATCCCTAACTCTTTAGCCAATTTTTTAACTATGGTCTTATAGAAACTGATACATTCACTTTTTAGTCATATCCGTGTTCAATGCTGGTACCATACGTGTAATTAATATTTTAGTATTATATTATTTAATATTACTTAAATTAACATCTTAATAGGATACATACGAAACTTTATGAGCTTTAACAATCTCTGAGGTCAGTACCCATTGTTATAACTTCGTAGTTTTCTCTTTAACTGTCATCCCTATAAATCTTCCAGTATCTCTGATTTTATCAGAATTATGTGCTATTGTAAATTTCTAACTTGAAATTGAAGATATTATTTAGATAAAATTGTTTTATCTACTACTCAGATTGAATTACTTCCTTCAGCTCTTCAGACTTAAAATATCTAAGTCCTTTAAGATATTTGGAGGAAGAGGTACCTAATAGTCCATGATTACTTTTCAATTTTCAAACAAAGTTCTTTGAAAGAATTGCTAAAAGCTATGACAATTCTAATTATATCCATGATTATTGGAGAAATTCTAGGCTTTGTTTCGACTGATCATATGCAAAATAAATTACGATTTATATCATTTAAAATTATTTAAATCTATTTCTTTTATTTTAAAAATTAAACCAAAAAGTTTTAATATATTTAATTTCTAAACATCATTATGAGTAGCAATGGTAAGATGCTAGGTATTGCACTGATATTCGTGCTGTGTTTGGCATTTACACTGGTAAAGGCATCGGCGGCATATGTCATCGTCCCCTGGATTGGTATGGGCGGACATTCAAAGCTGGAATGCAGCGACTGCCATACGAAGTTACCTTATCACAGGATAAACGTATCCTCCATAGAGATATGTGAGAAATGCCATGAAAAGGAAGTTAAGGAGGTAATGGAATCTAAACATGCTGGTTTATGGGCAACACGTCCAGATACAAAGCCAAACACATGCCTAGTCTGTCACAATCCTCATCTGGGTGTTGTTAAGGAAAACGGAATATTCGAGAATCAAACTGTTGCAGAATACAATAAGTTTGCGTTTAAGCTGAAAAAGGTCGGAATACTTGAAACAGAACACACATGGAGGACTTTTGGTTCCATAAGAGAATTCTGTTTGGACTGCCATGGAAGAGGAGATCATGGAAAGAACGTCTCTGACCCTAGCAAGGTTACGGGTAGAGAAGGTGTTTGGTTCCAGCACGATTGGTTCGGAAACGATAGACCGATTCCCAAGATAGAAGGATTGGGTGACGAGAGAGGAGCATTACCGATGGATGATCCAGACTTCATATCCTATGTAGTATGGAAAATAGAGAAAAAATACTACGGTCCCAGAAACGCTCCTTATGGAAGTATAAATTACAGAAGGGCAATAGAAAACTGCAGTCATTCGTGTCATTATGGCGGTGAGTTGTTCGTTATGCACGGCAAAAGAGTTCCTCCCTCAGGCTATGATTGCAGCGATTGTCATCTGGAAAACCATACGGCTAAGAAGAGAATAGAAATGGGCGTACATGCAACTTATCTATCTCAGGACTGTACAAAGTGTCATATACCCCACACGTTTAAGGCTCTGGGTGCAAGAGGCATTCCCGCAGAGGTCATACCAACAACGCCAACAACAACGACAACACCTACCGTAGCAACACCTACTGTAACTCCAACCATGCCCACTCCAGGTTTCGAGTTGCTTACCGCACTGATATGCCTAGTCCTTGCCTATGTTATAGCGAGAAAGCGAACCTGACCTCTTTCAATATGTTATTTTATTTTATTTTCTTTGGTAATAGATTGCGCCTTGCGAAACAGTTAAGTATTTGTTGAGCATTTGTGAGTATAATACATTTATATCATCCTCTCTCAATACATTTAGCCCGTGACAGAAGCATCGAAACCTCAGCTGAGCTGAGGGGATGTGATGGAAAGCTAAGGATGCGGGAGTTTCATTCCCCTTAAGGGGAAAAGGGGTTATCCCGAATGGGACGAGACCGATGATTTACTCCCTATGAACCCAAAGAGGTTGATGTGTCCTAAGGCGGATGTTCGCTCATAAACATCCGCTAAACTCCATTCTAAAGCACAATCTTCTTTTGTCATCAAGAGGTTATAATCGATCTACAAATCATAAAGCGTAATCTGCAATGAAATTTTTTGTAACTGCATCTGAAGTACCACTGTAGCCTTTTTATAATTTTGACTGCAACACATAAGTATGAAGAATGACAGAAGGGATTACTACTACTGGCTGGCGAAGAAAAAAGGGTACAGGAGTAGGGCTGCGTTCAAGCTCTTACAGATGAACAAAACGTTTAAGCTCATAAAGAGCGGTGATTGGGTTCTTGATCTCGGTGCAGCACCAGGCGGATGGAGTCAGGTTGCTGTTGAACTAGGAGCTAGGGTAATTGCAGTCGACATAAACCCCATGAAACCCATAGACGGCGTTCTGTTCATTCAGGGAGATATAACGAGTGAAGAAACTCTTAAGAAGATAAAAGATGTTAGAAAAAAATTCGATGTAGTTCTGTGCGATGCTTCACCAAAGATAAGCGGTAAATGGACAATAGATCATCTGATTTCAATAGATCTTGCAAGATCTGCTTTTAAAATAGCCAGAGAGGTTCTGAGAAGCGGTGGAAACTTTGTCGTAAAGATCTTTCAGGGCGAAGAGATTCAAAACGTATACAATGAGTTCAAAAACTTCTTCAGATTCAAAAAGTTCCATTCTCCCAAGGCATCCAGGAAGAAAAGCTCGGAAATATATTTTATCGGGAAGGGTTTCAGGGCGGAAAAGTATTATAAATAGATCCAGTTCGATTTTTGCTATGTTGCTGATGATTCCCGGTCCCGTTCAGCTACATGAGAGGATAATAAGAGCTATGGCGAGGCAGATGATAGGACATAGAACGGAGGACTTCTCGGAAATACTTCAGTACTGCACCGAAATGTTGAAGAAGTTGTTTAAAACGAGACACGACGTCTTTATAATATCGGGAACTGGGACAGCTGGAATGGAAGCCGCAATTGCCTGTTTTTCAAATATAAGAAGGATTACATGTATAGATAATGGAAAATTCGGTGATAGACTTGGAAAAATAGCGCTGAGGTATGTCAAAGAGGTTGATATTGTAAGATTCGAGTGGGGAGATTCGGTAGAGCTTGAAGAAGTCGAGAAGTCTATGGCGGAGGGGAGTGATGCTGTGGCCTTCGTTCACAACGAAACATCTACGGGTATTTTAAATCCGGCAAAAGAAATCGCGAGAATTGCAAAGAAATACGATGCATTGGTTATCATGGACGGAATTACAAGTGTTGGAGGAGATGACGTAAGAATGGATGAGTGGGGAATAGACGTCGTGATTGTCGGTAGTCAGAAGTGCATAGGTGCCCCTCCTGGTCTATGTGCGGTTGCTGTCAGCGAGAGGGCATGGGATTTCTACAGCGAAAGATGCCCGTTTTATCTTGATCTAATGGCGTATAGAGAAAAGCTCTCTAACTGGCAGACACCTTATACACCCGCACTTCCGCTTTTTTTCGCACTGTACGAAGCTTTAAAAATAATAGAGGAGGAGGGGATTGAGAATAGAATAAGAAGACACAGAATTCTTTCCGAAGCTGTGAGAACATGGGCAGTTGAGGCCGGATTGGAGCTTTTTCCGAAGCTCAACGAGTACAGTTCGTATTCAAATACGGTTACGGCGATAAAAATGCCGAAAGGTATAAGCGATAGGGAGCTTAGAGGTGAGCTGAAAAGGGAATACGGCATTCTGATATCGGGCGGACAGGAGCATTTAAAGGGAAGGATATTTAGGATAGGAACGATGGGAAACATAGGAAAGGGTGAGCTTATAATGACCCTCTCAGCACTGGAAGATATATTACTCAGAAGGGGAATAATAAGGTCAGCTTTAAATTCAGCGATGGAAATACTTAGAAAGCTATGAAGGTTGGCATAGTCGATACGACTTTTGCAAGGATAAACATGGGTAATATAGCGATTGATGAACTGAAAAAGATAAGCACGTTAAAGTACGAAAGGTATACGGTTCCGGGGATTAAGGATTTACCAGTTGCGGCGAAGAAGTTGATTGAAGAGAGGGGATGCGACATCGTAATAGCACTCGGTATGCCAGGTGCGAAGCCCATAGATAAGCAATGCGCCCATGAGGCATCACTTGGTCTGATAATGGCACAGCTCATGACAAACAGACACATCATAGAGGTGTTCGTGTACGAGGATGAGGCCGAAGATGAGAAAGAATTGCTTTTAATAGCGGAAAATAGAATTAGGGAGCACGTTAGAAATGCAGTTGATCTGCTTTTAAATCAGAAGAGATTACAGAAGTTAGCGGGAACCGGTCAGAGACAGGGTCTTCCAGATGTTGGTCCGATTTTAAGATGAAAATGGAATTTAGTCCGAGCACGAAAGGTATTGGTATCTCACCTTGTTCAATTAATACCGTTCTGACTCTCCGCTACTTTCATAACTTTTGATGCATGCGTAGCGGAGGGACTTCCTCCACATCCTGATTTGGAGGCTTTCGGGGGGAACGGGGCTCCCCACATCTTGAGTAAGTTTAAACATGCAACAACATCTCTATTCCAAACCATTCCACAATTCCTACAAACTTTTTCTCTCCACTGCCCATTCGGTGCCAATTTATCACCACATATCGGGCAGTAGGAGCTAGATCCTTTTGGATTGACATAGACGACGGGGATACCATTAATCATGGCTTTGTACTCGATATAGAACTGTAATTGCCTAAAATTCCATGAATGCAATCTTCTGTTCATTTTTCTTCCATAATTGATGCTTTTTCTTATGTCTGTTAGATTCTCGAGGATTATTCCGCAATTGCTTTGCTTAGCTTTCTCTACAATTATATTGGCAATCTTATGAAGCTCATCTCTAACTCTGTTTCTTTCTCTTTTACCATATTTAGAAAGCAATCTCTTGCGAGTCTTTCTTCTATCAACTTTTCTCTGGATTCTTCTTCTCTTCTCGAAGTATGTGTCGTGAATTCTCTTAACTTCAGAAGTGTCTATTTGAAAAAATTCGCCTTTTGAGCTTACAGCGGTTACATTACTCTCGTTAATATATTGCAATCCAATCCTTCGGATTTGTCAAATCTACTTCCTTCCTAAATGGAACAATGACTTTTTCACCGTTCATTATAATTTCTCCAACCTTTAATTTACCTTTTCTCCATTCTTCAATGAATTTTCTCTGGTATTCTCCGTATTTGAGATGAACGTAAGTGAACTGTCTCGGTCTTACCGATATTCTCAACCTATCTCCTTCGAACTTTACTAGTTGATGGTCAAACCTTATGAACAATTTCTTAGCTCTTGGTGGTCTATCGGGATTAGCTTCCCCTTTTCTAACCTTTTTCCTCCAAGATTTAAGCATAGATGATGCTATCTTACATGCTGAATGACAGAAATGAGTTGAATAGTTCCATCTCTGCTTCCATTCCTCATAAACCAATTTTCTTAGCTTTGCATATGATGTTACATTATTTTCAGTAGCTTTATCAATGCAAAAGTTTATCATTTCTCTGAAATCTTCTAACAACCCCCTTATGATCTCATTCTTCTCGTAGCTGAATGGTATTGATAACATCACATAAACCATTATTGGGTAGTAACCTAAATAATTT
>CAYYFC010000010.1:0-32776 GCA_964471215.1 uncultured archaeon
CTTTATACAGCAATATGATGATAGTATCAATGCGGCCGCCGGGATTCGAACCCGGGCAACGGGCTTGGGGGGCCCGCGTCCTGCCACTAGACTACGACCGCTTAGATATATTTACAAACAACTAAATATATCCATTTCGGTATTTAAGCTTATGAGAGATGTTATCGGTGAAACGAACAAGGTTGTGATAGACTTCTTTTCGAAGAGATGTCTCGCATGTAAAAACGTTAACATGATAATCGAGAAGCTTGAAAAGGAATACGATGATATAACTTTTTTAAAGGTTGACGTTCACGAGAAAAGAGATCTTGCAAAGAGATTTGGCGTGATAGCCCTGCCTGTTCTCGTATTTTTAAAGGATGGAAGAGAGGTGGAGAGGCTTAAGGGTGCCAGATCTGAAAAGGAGATAAGGGAGTTTATTGAGAGAAACAGGTGATTTAAATGATGTTTTTTACGGATTGGGAGGGTCCATGGGTTCTTACGGATTTCGCATACGAGGTTGCGATAGCATTCTTCAACAACCACGAGTTCTTTGAGAGGCTCAGTCAGTACGACGATTACCTTTTTCTTATCAGAAAAAAGGATGATTACGAGGCAGGAGACACATTAAGACTTCTTGCACCTTTTTTAGTAGCCCTGGGCATAGATTCAAGAGATTTAATTGATCTGGCTGAAAAAGTTCTGAAGTATACACCGGATGCTGAGGACTCACTTGAGTTCTTAAAGAGGAGGTATGAACCAGTTGTCGTTTCGACAAGCTACAGGCAGTTCCTGGATGTTTCTGCGAGGGGACTGGGGATAGAAAAGGTGTACGGGACGGAATTCTTTCCGGAGAAGTACAGGTTACCTTCCAGCGAAAGAGAGGAAATTCTTCAGGCGGTCGAGATAATTTCTACACTTCCCGAAATATACATGCCACCCGATGAGAGATCTATGAAGGCTATAGAATGGCTCGACGAATTCTTCTGGAAGAAAATGATGAGGATGGAGATAGGAAAGGTATTAAGGGATGTAAGAGCTGTTGGAGGGAGAAGAAAGCTCGAAATAGTCAGGAGATTCAGCTTGAAACCTGTTGTAATAGGCGATAGCATATCTGATCTCGAAATGCTCTCGTACGCAAAGGTTAACGGTTTGGCGGTATCGTTCAACGGGAACGAATATGCAGTTGAGAATTCAAACGTGATAATAATAAGTGAATCGGCGTGGGCGGAGGCTTACGTCTTAGATTCTTACTTCAGAAACGGAATTGATGGTGTAAAAAGAATTAAGGATGAAGTTGATGCAAAGATATACATTATGGATGAAATAACAGACATAGAAGATGTCGTGAGGGAATCGAAGGATATGAGAAAGAGGATAAGGGGAATTGCTGGATTACTCAGCTGAGCACATATCCACGAAGTTCTTTATTATCTTCAACCCTGTTCTACCGCTCTTTTCTGGATGGAACTGGAATCCTACGAAGTTATCTCTGAAAACCCCGGATGCGAATTCTATAGTGTATTCTGTCTTCGTTAAAACGTATTCATCTTCCGTTATCATGTAATATGAGTGAACGAAGTATACGTAGCTGTTATCCTTAACTCCTTTAAGAATTCTGTGATTCTTAACTATCTTAATCTTATTCCAGCCCATGTGCGGGATCTTTCCGACTTCCTTAGGAAATCTCACAACCCTTCCGGGAATAACGTTAAGACCCCTGTGAATTCCCTTTTCCTCACTCTCTGTCGCAAATAGCTGCATTCCAAGGCATATTCCGAGAACTGGCACATCTGTTTCCCTTATCATTTTCTCTATTTCCCTCATGTTCTCCATCGCAGTTTTAAAAGCTCCAACTCCAGGCAAAACTATCCCCTTAGCTTTTTCTATATCATCGGGATCCCTTGTTACAACTGCCCTTCCTCCCACGAGCTCTATCGCCTTAAGTATGCTCTTTATATTCCCGACCCCGTAGTTAACTATCGCTATCACAAACTTCGATTGAGTACGCGATAAAAACGTTTTTCGAAGCAATCGATTGAAGGATTGATTCAGCTTAGTATACTCGTTTTGAATTCGAATTCCTCTTCCAGAAGCTTGAAGCTGAATACCCTATCGTTTATCATTACGAAGGGTTCGATCGATACCTTAACGTTTGTCCTCTCCCCATTCCTTATATGGCTTGCCCACCATTCGTCGAGCATCCTATTATCTATGCTCGTTAAAAGCGTAAGCGTTTCCTCCGATCTCGGCTTTATAATAGCCGTGATGTTGCTCGTACCCTCTGCAACCCTTATGTCGTTCATGTCGACAGTATAATGGAATTTTATAATCGGAATGGGAACGGGGTTGTCGTTGCGTATTACGACTCGTGTCAATATGTCAGTACGATCCCAGCTCACATCTCCCCAGTAAGATCTGACGGATTTAACGGTAAGCTTTAGATGTCCTACCTTGACATCTCTCGGCTCAGTTGAACTTAGACTGGAGAGTATATCCGTTTTTATCGTGCTTGTCTTCTCGATAGGATATCTGAACTCCGTTATCTTTAGGTCAAAAACGAGATAACCTATTATCTTTACCGTAGACGTCTCACCGTTCATTATGTGATGAACCCACCACTCGGGAATTCTGTCGTTCTGGATTTTCGTTGAGATTACAATCTTGGATTCCGAATTCGCCCTTATATCAGACTTCAGGGCGGATCCCTCTCCCATCTTTATACCGTTCATGTATATCTCCGTCTGAATGTCCTTTAATGGAAGAGGAAACGGATTGGGATTGTAAACGGTTATCTCCGTTATTATCTCCGTTATCTCATTCGTTACGCTTCCCCATTTATGATCTATTCCCCTTATCTCCGGCTTTCCTATCTTCCCCTGTATGCAGCCTGACGCGATTATCGAGCTTGCTATTATAAGAGCAAGTATCGCAAACCTATTCATAACGACATTATCGACCGGAAGCTTAAATTCTTTTCTTAATAGAATTTAAATTTGTATAATTGGATTAAAAACAAAAACATTTATTTATAACATGGGCTATAATCCAACGAATGCATAGTGAATTGGAATCGCACAGTACAAAACTTGTCGACATAATATATGGATCCTTAATATCAAAATACAGCATTAAAGACCTCATGGATATGGTCAGGAAGAACAAGGAATTCAACATATTCATAGTTGTTGAAAGGATATATCCGAGCGATGTGGAGGTAGTAGTCGATAGAGAAGGAATTTACAGGTACAACAGCGGGGAAATTCTCATGATCCCCGTACCGAAAAGATTTGCTGTTCTTGAGCCGGACGAAAACTACTTCGTAATGACTCTAAAGGCAAACATATTTCTTGCCCTGTGCGGTGCCGATGAAAGAGAACTGCATGCGTGACCATGATATGCAGGAGATGTAACGGAAGGGGATACGTAGAAGTTGAGGAACCTTGCAGGATTTGCAATGGAACTGGGAAGGCAAAGAGTTTCGATCCCAAAATAACTTCAGAGCTATCCAAAGAACAGATAGATCTTTTTTTAAAAGGAATATGCGGTGTATGCGGTGGAACTGGAAGGGTAAAGAGGCTTGAGGTCTGTAGCGATTGTAACGGAACAGGAAGGGTAAGAGCATGTCTTTTATGCGGTTCAAGGGTCGTGGGGGATTACGAGTTATGTCATAACTGCAGGAAAAAACCGCATGCATTTCTTTTAAAAAACAGCTGCGGACTTGAAGACATTAGATTGAACAGGATATACGTCGGAAGGGTTTCATCGATAACGGATATAGGTGCATTTGTACAGCTTAACAGAAGACTTAAGGGTCTTATACATAGGAGAAACCTTGAAGGTTTCAGTGTTGAGGAGGGGGATGAGATCCTCGTTAAAATAACCGGCATAAGACCTAACGGGGAAATAGATCTAATTCCGCACAGGATGGATGATTATATAAAAGTTGAGATATCTAAAGATCTTCCTGTACTGAAGATCTCCGATTTAAAGGATTCTATAGGTAAAATGGCGAGGATAAGGGGAAAGGTCATACACAGGAAGGTTACGAGCGGACCTATTGTGTTCACCGTTATGGATGAAAGCGGAAGCGTGAACGCCCTGACATTTGAGGAGGAGGAATACGGGATCGACGTGGAGGACGTAGTTGAGATAACGGGTATCGTTAAGAAGAGGGAGAAGATTCAGATTGAGATACTCGAGATCGAAAAGATACTTGGCGAAGAGGCTTATGCAGTTCAAAAGCTGATAAAAAATGAGCTTGAGAGAAAAAGTGAGCCCGTATTTAAGGGATTTTTGATAGAAAGCAAAATTCTTGAGAGATTAAAGAATGATATGCTTGCAGTGGCCAGGGAACTAAAAAAGGCTGTGCTTGAGTCGAGACCTGTTATAATAAGGCATCACTGGGATGCCGACGGTGTGTGCGGAGGTGTAGCGCTTGAAAGGGTTCTGCTGGATCTTGTTGAGAGGTATCATGCCGATCCCGAGGCTAAATACTACCTTGTAAGGAGAAGGGTTTCCAGAGCACCTTTTTACGAACTTGAGGATGTCGTAAAGGATTTGGACGAGTCTCTTGAGGATGTGAACAGGTTTGGTGACAAGATACCTCTCGTAGTTCTGGTCGATAACGGTTCAGGGATCGAGGACGTTCCGGCCATAAAGCAGTTCCTAACATTCGGAGCAGACGTGATAACTGTTGATCACCACTACCCAGACGATGAGGTTGACAATTACCTCCTTTACCACGTGAATCCTTACAAGGTGGGAGGAGACAGCAATTACACTGCTGGAGTTTTGTGCGTAGAAATAGCGAGGATGATAAATCCCGATATTGATCTAAGACTTCTCGCAGGAGTTTCGGTAGTCGGTGATAGGGTTGAGGGTGATGTGGAGAGATACGTCGAGCTTACGGGACTTAGCAGAGAATACCTTCAGGACATAGCACTTGCACTCGAATTTGAATGCTTTTATCTGAGATTCAGACCGTCATCGTACATAATTCATGAAATACTCGGATTCGGTAGGAAAGACAGGCAGAAAAAACTAGTAGATATGTTATCGGGTTACGCGAAGAGGGCAATAGAGGAGCAGGTAAGAACGGCTATGCAGGGTCTGAGGGTTCAGGAGCTTTCAAACGGGATAGTTCTGGCAGCTCTCGATGTAGAAAACTACGCCAAGAAATTCGTTTTTCCGCCTCCGGGAAAGCTAACGGGAGAGGTCCATGACAGGTTAAAGGAGAGGTACAGAAGGATAGTCACAATAGGTTACGGACCTGACTTTGCAGTTATAAGGAGCGAAGGAGTTGAACTGGACATTCCCAGGTTTATAAGGGAGCTTCAGGAGGAGGTTCCCGGTGCGGGTGTGGAGGGTGGAGGTCATCTGACGGTAGGATCGATTAAGTTCATACCTGCGAAGAGAAAGGATGTTCTGATTAAGCTGGCGGAGAAGATAAGCTCCCTCAGAGTTTCTGAATAATTAATATTTGAAGTAAAGTTCCCCGTTTATCCAGGGGATTAGAGCCATTATAACTGCAATCCTCGTCAGCTCCACTCTTGAAATCGCACCCTTTGTGAGGTAGTGTATTGCACCGGTTCTCTCGCCTATATCCTTTATACCCGTTATCTCCTCCATTACATCCCCGACCTCCCTTCCCCTCACAGCCTCTTTAACGACTACTGGCGGGAATTCGAATCCCGGACCGAAGCCTATTGTTAGCCTTTTGCCGTTGTAAACGGCAGCAACCTGAAAATCTATAAAACCCGTTATCGTTTCCTTAAAACTGAAGAGTCCTGCCTCAACTCCAACGCTGAAGTCGAATTCTTCACTGTAAGCCTTTACAGCCCTATTCACAGCTCCCTTTATAACGTCATAATCGAACGGCTGGGCAGGTACGTCAGAGCTAACTCCTCTTGAATAAACCTCGACGTCCTCGAAAAACTGTTTAAACGCTAGCCTGACACCTTCGACCTTTGTCGGATTCCTTGAACCTACAACGACTTTCATATCTAACTAGAGTTTCTCCTTTCTCAGATCTATTATCTGATGTATCTCGGGTCCTGTCGATATAAGAGTGACCGGAACTCCTACATCTTCTTCAACCCTTTCTATGAACTCCTTTGCTCTGGGCGTCAACTTTTCCCACTCCGTAACTCCGTAACAATCCCTATCGTATTTATCTATCCCCGTTATCGCTACCTGGGTTGCCCCGTTTACCATCGCCGAATACCTGGCCATTTTTCCATCCCAGTACCCTATCCTCCTCCTTCTACCTGTTACCGTACCGTATTCAACTATTCCAAGCCTTTCAGCTTCTTCCTGTGGCATTTCGGTTGGGAAAGGACCACCTCCGACTCTGGTAGGGAAAGACTTGAAGACTACTATCACATCGTCCACCCTTGTAGGACCTATTCCGACATCGGCCGCTATAGATGACGCAGTCGTGTCCTTTGATGTCACATATGGATAAGTTCCGTAATAGAGGCTTAGGCCGAATCCTTGGGTACCCTCAACCAGAACGAACTCATCCCTGTCCAATGCGCTGTTTATCTCCAGCGGCACATCTGCAAGAAATTCCTTAAGCTCAGGTACATCCTTCGCCTGCTTTGCAATCCTCTTAACCCTGTCAACGTTTGCCGGACCGCATCCGGTTCCAGTCGTCCCTATCTTCTTTTTCAGATGCTCATCACCCCTGTCCGCCTGTATGTGCTTCTCCTCTATTATAGCGCATCTGTAATCCAATTTCGTCCTGTTTCTTACACCGTAATCCCTGTCAAGCATTTCTATCTCCCTCAGGAAAACCTCGGGATTTATTAGGACACCGGCACCTATAAACAGTCTTGCATCTCTGTAAACGAATCCTGACGGAAGCATTCTGACCCCGAACTTCTGCCCGTGTATTTCAACTGTATGCCCGGCGTTAGGACCAACTCCTCCTCTCACTATAATGCTTGGTCTGTCCGAATTTGCCAGGTAGGCGACTATTTTTCCTTTTCCCTCATCTCCCCAGAATCCTCCGACGATGATTGTCGCGGGCATCCTTACATATCTAGCCAGGTCTTATTTTATCTTTTTCGTAAGTATTATAACTTTTTGAAAATACTGAAGATATGCCTGCAGTTATAGACAAGGATTTGTGTGATGGCTGCGGAATATGTGTTGACGAATGTCCGACCGGTGCAATCGAATTAAACGATGTAGCTCATGTAGATGAGGATATATGCGATGAATGCGGTGTTTGTATAGAAGTTTGTCCAAACGATGCGATAACCATAGAATAGAATTTCGTCGAGCGTTTTGCGAATATGGATTTATCGACGTGAAAAGATTTGAGAGCTCGGACATGACTTTTATGATAAAAGTTTAATAATCATAAAAATAAGAAGTATGGGGGGAATTCATGGGAATCGTGTTGAGAATAAAGAAAAAATTAGGCTCAATATTCAATCTCTTCAAAAGGAGAAACAGGTTGAGAATTGGGATATACGGTCCACCGAACGCTGGAAAAACTACCCTTGCCAACAGGATACTAATGGACTGGGTGGGGGACATAATGGGTCCTGTGAGCGAGATACCTCATGAGACGAGGAGGGCGAGGCTCAGAGAGGGTGTGAAGATAGAGGTCGACGGAAAAACAATAACTATTGATATAGTAGATACGCCGGGACTCGCAACGAAGATAGACTTTCACGACTTCATGAAGTACGGGTTAAGTGAGGATGAGGCAAAGAGGAGGGCTAAAGAGGCAACGGAAGGTGTAATAGAGGCCATAAAATGGCTTGACGATCTGGATGGTGTTATACTCGTGATGGATTCGACAGAGGATCCCTTCACACAGGTAAACATAACCATAGTCGGGAACATAGAGGCTAGAAAACTCCCGTTGCTAATAGTTGCAAACAAAATAGATCTGCCAAATTCGGCTCCCGCCAGGATAAAGTCGGCTTTCCCTCAGCATACGGTCGTCCCCATATCGGCTTTAAAGGGTCTGAATATGAATACGTTTTATAGGGTTCTGGCTGAGAAGTTCGGGTGATCTTATGGAGGGTATTCAGCTGAATTTGATATCAAAGGAAAGGCTTGAAAGAATGCCTTCAATGGAAAAACTTAGGATGATACTGGACGAGGTTAAGGCTGGAAGAATAGTAGTCCTTGAATCCGGACTGACACCGGAGGAGGAGGCTAAGCTAATAGAGCTGACGATGCTGGAGATAGATCACGATAAGTTCATAGGGATAGAGCTCGAAACTTATCCGAGAAGATCTGAGGGAATTCTTGGAAGGTTCAGGAAGAAGGGCGGAAGGCTAACGATTATAGGTCCAGCAAACAAACTCAAAACGATTGTAAGGCAGGAGGATTTTATTAAAACTCTAATAAAGCCGTGATCCCTATGCCGCACAGATGTACGAAATGCGGTAGGGTTTATCAGGACGGGGATTACAGGATTCTAGAGGGATGCGAGTGCGGAAACAACACCTTCATATACATCCCGAAGTCCAGGGAATTCAGGGATAAACCGGATGAGGAGTATGAGGTTAAGAGGGAAAGGGATGAGTTCGGAATTGAGTGCATAAGGATAATAGCACCGGGGCAGTACGAGATAAACATTGAAAACATATTAAAAAGGGACGGTATAATCATAGCGTTGAGGGAAGAGGGCAGATACGTAATACACCTCCCATCTTTCCTAAAAAAGAGGAAAAAAGATTAGATCTCCGACGCAATGAATATACCGTCGTGATCGCTCGTAATCTTAAACCTTACGTATTCACCTATCCTCTTTTCCGTAAATACAGACACAACCCTGTTCTTCACGACCACAAGCTTTTCGTTTCTCAACCTGCCCTTTGCAACTATCCTTGACCTGTAAACCTCCCCCCTCCTTATAGGATTCGGAACCCTTCTCCTCTTTTCTATACCGAAATCCTCGGGGCCAAGTATAAGCTTTAAACCGTACTCCTTTTCGAGCTCCTCGAGTTTCCTGTAGAATTCCCTGAAAGTCATGACCCTAGTTTTGGGTTTCCTTCCGTACTTATGTGGCACGTACTTCTGAATTCCCAAGGGAGGCCATTTCTTACCCGCACCTATTTCCAGTGCGAAATCTATAAGCTTGGGTATCTCATCGTCGTTGTAGCCAGGTAGCCATACTGGGGCAATCAGAAGATCTATCTTGCTGTTTGCTATGTACTCTGCAATCCTTAAAATCCTTTCAATTGGATATCCCTTTCCGTGCAGAATTTCCGCCTTTTCCCTACTAACAGCGCTTATTGACAGGTTTATCCTGTCAAGAAGACCTTCAAGTTCATCTATCCTTTTCTCATCGAGTAAAATCCCGTTTGTCTGTATCGAAATTACGTCCACCTCTTTTATCCTCCTGAGTTCCTCTATTAGTTCCTTAAGGTACGGATATATCGTTGGTTCTCCCTGCCCGTCTATGTGAGCCTCGACACCCCTACCCTTGAACTCCGCAATCCTCCTGAACTCTTCTATCAGGTAATCAGGATCGACTATGTAATCTACGAACCTCGTTCTGCTCAATTTACCCTCGTCAACGCTGCAGAATATGCAGTTCAGATTGCATCCTGTAATCGGTCTTATCTGGATGAGGTTTGTACCCCTGTCTATTAATCCGAATGCGTTATATCCAAGAAGAGGAATCCCGCTCTCCCTTGTTATGTAAACTAGCTCCCTCTTGGTTATGTGATGAAGAACCCTTTTTTCATCCGTAAAAGATATTATGTACTCCTTCGAGTACTTCCTCGAAAGCCTTTCGTATTTATCCTTAGGTATCCTGACCTCTATAACATTTCTTATAACGAATACCTTCTCGTCCTTTTCTTCAAATTCTGAAATCATATATCTCCTTAAGAGCCTTTATTCCGTAATCCGTCAGCACTATATAACCTTCGCTTTCATCTACAAAACCGTCCTTCTTCAGCTCTTCGAGCAAATCCCTTAAGGTGAACTCGGGGATTCTGACGTGTTTTGAAAGCAGCTCTAAGCTCATCCTCTTCCTCTTCCTCAAAGCCTCGAGAACCCTTATCTTTAATGGATTTGAGATCCTTCCAATCATGATGAAAGTCTTTCTCTGTATTTAAAAATTTAGCATGGCTTAAAGCTTAATACCCTGAGGTCTGATTCTTTACGATGAAGATAAGCGGGATAAACAGCATATCCGAGGCGCTTAAGTCGGGCGTTGTAAACAGGATATACGTTGATAAGAACTTCAGAAATCCGAGGATAAAGGGAATAATAGATGCCGCCAGGAAAAGAGGGATACCGGTTATATACGCCAAAAACCTTCCTAGGGATTCAAAGGGTATAGTAGCAGATGTATCACCGATAAGATACGTAGATTTCAACAATTTAATAGAGAAATGCCTGAGATTAAATTCATTCCTACTGTTCTTCGATTCCGTTGAAAATCCAGGAGACATGGGATCTATGATCAGATCTGCAGAGTTCTTTGGATGCTGCGGCGTAGTAATTCCGAAGAGGAGATGCGTTCAGATAAGCGATTCGGTTGCCAAGAGCTCTGCAGGCGCAGTTCTGCACGTGGACGTATCGAGAGTTGAGAACATGGCCAGTGCCCTAAAAAAGGTTAAGAAGTACGGTATAAGCGTCATAGGAATAGATCTCGACGGGGATAAAATCGAAAACGTCGACATGACTCCTCCGCTTGCAATAGTTCTCGGAGATGGAGGGATTTCAAAGCCCGTGAGGAAGCAGTGCGATTTTCTGGCAAGAATTGGTGGTAAAGGGAAGGTTAGGGGTCTGGATTTACCGGTTGTATGCGGAATAGTTCTTTTCGAACTCAACAGGAGGTTGGTGGATGAGGGGTGAACTTCTCGCGCTTCTAGCAGCATTTTTATGGGGTATAGCTCCCCTGCTTGACAAGACTGTTATGAGCTCAAACGTATCGCCTTATCTGGCAAACGTTATAAGGGTCGGCAGCGCACTAGTGTTTCTTGCAATCGCAACTCTCTATATGAGGGAGTACAGCACGACTCATCTGACGTTAAGGAACGTAATTTATCTGATAGTGGCGGGAGTAATAGCAAGCGGGCTTGCCATGATAATATACTTCAAGGCTCTGAAGCTAACTCAGGCATCGAGAGTGGTTCCGATAACATCCATATACCCCCTTTTTACCGTTATACTATCAGCGCTAATCCTAGGCGAAAAGGTAAGCGTAAGGATAGTGATAGGTGCAATTTTAATAGTGATAGGTGTAATGCTCGTTTCGGAAGGATGATTTGCCGAGCAGATGTGCAAAAATCGTCAATTCTTTCCCATCTATTCCAGATAACATCTGACAAATCTTATCAGCTTTCAATCCCCTAAATTATTAATACTTTCATCAACACCATTCATTTTAAACCCACGGTTTATCTCAATTCATGGATCTTGAGGGTTACGCTAGAATTCTCCTCAAGAGGTTTTGTGAGGAAAAGGTCAAGGAGATAATTGCCGATAGGATAGTCGAGATCAAGGGATTTAGCAGAGAAAAGGCTGAGAAGTGGGCAGATGCTGTGATTTTGGAGGTTAAGAAAGCATATTCGAAGAAGAATTATATACTGGAATACCATAGAACTGGCGTAAAGATGGGTGAGTTCGGGGTTGGTTCGAGGGGTATAGGAGACTTCTACGTTCACAGGAAAATAGGGGAAATGATATCCACTAGATCATTCCTATCTTCAAAGGATCTCGACGATGCAGGAGTTGTGAGGGTCGGAGATCTTTATATATCGATATCAATAGACGGAATTCACTCAAGGCTAAGCGAATTCCCATTCATATCAGGTTTTCACGTCACAAGGGCATCTATGAGGGATGTGTACGTGATGGGTGCAAAACCCGTTGCCGTTTTTTCGGACATACACATAGCAGATGACGGGGATGTTGCGAAGATATTCGATCACATAGCCGGAATACTTACAGTCTGCGAGCTTACAGGAGTACCACTTGTAAGCGGTTCCACTCTGAGAATTGGAGGAGATATGGTAATAGGTGAAAGGATGACCGGGGCAGTCGGATGCGTTGGGATATCGAAGTTCGTAACACCAAGGAAAAATGTGAAGGAGGGGGATGTAATCCTTCTAACTGAAGGTGCGGGTGGGGGAACGGTTGCAACAATTGCAATCTATCACGGCATGCACGAAGTAGTTGAGGAAACCCTTAACATAGACTTCATACTCGCATGCGAGTCTCTATTTGAAAGAAATCTCGTCAGAAAAATAAACTCGATGAGCGATGTGACGAACGGAGGAATAAGGGGTGATGCTGAGGAGATATCGTACATCTCAGGAAAATCCCTCGTTTTCGACTACGAGATGTGCAGAAGGGCTGTCAACAGAAGGGTTCTTGAGATGCTCGAGGAGCTGGATATAGACTTCATGGGGATTTCAATAGATTCCCTGATGATAGTTTGCAACGAGAGATTTGCTGAGGAAATAAAAAATGCTGTAAAAAAAGTAGGAGTTAAAATAGAGGAAGTAGGATGGGTTGAAAGTGGAAAAGGCGTTTATATAATTGAGAATGGATCAAAAAAACCCTTAAAACAAAAATTTAGAGAATCAGCATATACACCTATTAAAAAAATTGTTGGAGAAGAAATACCGAAGAATTTTGAAGATATGAAATGTAAAATTGATTTAGCAGTAAAAAAGGCTGTTGAGAAAAAGAATTTTGTTTTGAATAAAATTAAATCAAGATACAAAAATGGTATAAAGGTGAGTTAAATCTCAAATATCATACTTTCAAATTGATAAAATTTCTAGTATAAATTATTACCATATTTTTCCAGTTAAATATTCTTTTGTAAGTTTTTCCTTTGGATCTTCAAAAACTTCTTTAGTCTTTCCTACTTCTATTAGCTCACCCATATAAAGGAAAGCAACATAGTCACTAATTCTTGCAGCTTGAGCTGGAGAATGTGTCACGATAACTATTGTTAATTCTTTTTTTAACTCACATATAAGTTTTTCAATTTTCTCTGCGCTAATAGGATCTAAGTTTGCTGTAGGTTCATCCATTAGTATAATTTTTGGTTTAACAGCTAAAACCCTAGCAATACATAATCTCTGTTTCTGTCCACCGCTCAAGGCCGATCCAGGTTCGTGAAGTCTTTCCTTCACTTCATCCCAGAGTGCTGCCTTCTTTAACGCCCACTCCACAATTTTATGCAACTCCTTTTTTGATTTTACCAGACTGTTTAGCTTTAAACCAAGAGCAACATTGTCGAATACGCTCATGTGCGGAAAGGGATTTGGTAGCTGAAAGACCATTCCGATTTTTCTCCTAACTTCGATTGGATTCATATCGTAAACACTCCTACCGTAAAGCCTAACATCGCCTTCAACTCTTGCGTTTGGATTAAGCTCTAGAAGTCTGTTGAAGGATCTGAGCAGAGTTGACTTTCCGCATCCACTCGGTCCCATTATCGCGAATACGACATTCTCGGGTATCTTCAGATTCACGTTCTCTATCACGCGGTTCTGCCCGTAGTATATTCTGAGGTTTACAGTTTCAATTGCCACCTTCATAACTTTACCTCCTTCAAACTAAGTCTTAGCGGAAGGAATATTGCCAGAAATATAAGTAGAAGAACAAGTGAAGCGCCCCAAGCGATTTCATGATAGTTTTCGTAAGGCTGCTGGACGAGGTTATATATCAGAAGAGGTATAGCTCCTACTGGTCTGTCGATTCCGGCAAAGTAAATCCTGTTCAACCCGCCAGCTGTGAATAGCAGAGGAGCAGTTTCGCCAGCGACTTTGGCCATTCCAATCAGCATACCTGTCACAATCCCCTTCTTTGCCATCCTCGCAAGAACTCTAAAAACCACCTTGAACCTTGTCAATCCTAAACCGAATGCCGCCTCACGGTATGTGAAAGGAATGTTTTTGAACGCCTCCTCAGTATAGACGGCGACGTATGGCATCATGACAATTGCAAGAGCAAGAGCTCCTGCAATGGCGGAATAGCTACCCATGGGAATTACCAGAATCTGCATGACAAATAGTCCGACAAGTATCGTCGGAAATTCCATCATTATGGTTAAGAGACTCCTCGTTAACCTTCCCAGAATGCTCTCAGGATATTCCGCAGCGTAAACCCCCGTCATCACTGCTATAGGTAATCCGATAAGCGAGGCGAGGGATGTAAGGATGAATGTACCTAAAATTGCTGGCCCTATACCACCTAGTCCATCACCAGGGGATGCAAGGGTGCCAGATAGGAACTTCAAACCACCTTTCAGTAGTACAGGCAAACCCCTAGCTGCAACGCTGTAAATTATGTGAAACAACGGCAGAACTGCCAAAGCTGCCATGATAGCAATTCCACAAAGGAAGAGCTTTTCCTTAACCTCTCTGAGCATAGGCATATCTCCTCAATATGATTAAACCACCTATGTTGACGATGAGCCCTATTATGAACAAGAAGAATCCAGCAGCGAAAAGTGCACTGACCATATATCCATAGATGAATGCGTTTCCAAACTGGTTTGCAATTAGAGAGGATATAGTATAACCAGGAGCAAACAAACTCGGGTGTATGTTAAATACGTTTCCAACAACTAAGCTTACTGCAACCGTCTCCCCAATAGCTCTCCCAAAGGCAAGCAAAATGCCAGCTATAATTGCTGGTCTTATATAGCCAAGAAGGATTTTCGTTGCCTCGTATCTTGTAGCTCCAAGGCTAAATACGGCCTCCTTGTAAGTAAAAGGAACCATTCTATAGGCTTCTCTTATGATCGAGGACGCGAAGGGTGTGACCATTATTCCAAGCAGAACTCCTGCGGCTAGGAAACTGTAGCCACCTACTGGCTCGAATGAGAACAGTGGGATGAAGCTAAGATGTTCATAAAGGGGTCGCATGATGTAGTCCCTGAGCATTGGGACTAGCACAAAAGCTCCCCATATACCGTAAATTATCGTTGGTAAACCTGCCATAATATCTGTAACGACAATCAAAGGTTCTTTGATCTTATGAGGTGCGTAATCGATAACAAAGACTGCAAATCCTATGGAGAGCGGAAGAGCTATCAGCACTGCAAGAACTGAAGTGTAAACACTGCCGTATATTGCTGCAAGAACACCGTAGAATTCTTTATCAGGATTGTCTTCTAAAGCATTCCAGACATTTGTTATGTAAATTTGAATTCCCTCTTTTTGGAAAATAGGAAATGATGCCGTTAAGTAAATTATGATCATTAAAGTGAATATTCCAAAGACAAGAGCACAAAAAGGAAGGAGAGAAAGTCTGAATGTGTCCACTTCCCCTTTCATAATTCCTAAGTTTCTGCGAGCAACTTGGATGTCACGCCTTCAGGAAGACCGACGTATCCTTGAACGACGTTCTCAGACTTCTGACCTTCCGTAAGAATCCATTTGACGAAGTCTTTTATTGCCTTATCCTTTGCCTTGTCCTCATACTTCTCCCATATCACTATATGGCTGAAGGCAACGATCGGGTAGGATTTCTCCCCAGCAGCATTCAGCAGAGCCTTTAAATCCTCCTTGTAACCCTCCCTTGGCGAGGGTATGCTCACACTTACCATTGAAACTGCGGATTTTATCGTTTCTTCGTTAGCTGTAACAAATTTTCCAGCTTTGTTCTTCAGCGCAACTATTGAGAAGTTCTCTTTTAATGCATAAGATAGCTCAACGTATCCAATCGAATACAGATTTTGCTTGACGGCTGTAGCAACACCCTGATTGCCCTTGCCACCGATACCTCTGCCAAGTTTGTCAACCGGCCAGTCCACGGTCTTACCAGATCCAACTTTTTCAGCCCACTCATCGCTGACGAGGCTAAGATATGTCGTGAATATTTTTGTTGTTCCACTTGAATCGCTTCTGTGCACGACTAAGATCTTTTCGTGGGGTAAATTTGCTTCAGGATTGAACTGCTTTATGGCAGGGTCGTCCCAATACTCAATTTTCCCCATAAAGATCTTCGCAAGCGTTTCTCCATCGAGCCTTAAATTCTCAACTTCGGGGAGATTGTAAACGACAACTACTGCGCCCACTATTATCGGAAACTGAAGCAGTTCCCCCTTCTTTTTCAACTCATCCCATAAACTCTCGCTGAGTGGCGGATCGCTGCATGCGAAATCAACGAGACCTTGCTTGAAATCGTTTTGCCCAGCTCCGCTCCCCTTTCCCGTGTACTCTATCTCAATATTTGGGTGTCGCTCAGTATAGACATCTATCCACTTCTCAATTTGTGGTTGGGGGAAGGTCGCTCCGCTACCTACAATAGTAATTTTTTCTTGGGGTTGAGTGCATCCCATAACCAATACAACAAGCAAGATCAAGGTCGTCGAGATAAATAACCTTTTTATATCCATAACACCACCCAGAACATATTCTTATACTTATAAATATAAATCTTTTCTAGATAAAATATATTATATTTATAGATAATGTAGACTATAATGTTTATATAAATCACTAAATCTATATAGAGTATACAGATTATACAGAAAGATATATAGGACTTTTGAGAAATTATTGCTTATGGATACAGAGATTAGAAGAATTTATTCAAGCGGTGGTAGTTTTATTATAACATTGCCAAAAAAATGGGTTAAAATGAACAATTTAAAAGCTGGAGACACAGTAGTTATACAGATAGGGGATAGATCTATTTCAATATCACCTCAAATGGCTAAAATAAAGAGAGAAGTGAAAATTGATGCAAAAAGCCTAAAAAAAGATGAATTAGTAAGAAGAATAATCTCATATTATCTTATAGGACTTGATAAATTAATTGTAAGGATTTATAACGACGAACATAGGAAGGCAATAAATATAGCGTCCGATATATTAATTGGTGCTGAAATAATAGAAGATATGGGGAGAGAGGTATGTATGGAAGTATTTTTGGGTGAAAAATATGATATAGAAGATATTCTAAAAAGAATCAGTAATACTAGTATTACTATGTTTTCAGACCTATGTTTAGCAATGAAAAACTTTAATGAGTACTTATGTAATTCAATAATAATTAGGGAATATGAAACCGATAGATTGCATCTTTTAGCATTAAGGCTATTAAATCTTACGCCATCTTCATGCCAAGAATTATTCGGTTATTGGAGTTTTGCAAGAAGATTTGAAAGAATTGCGGATCATATAGCAAATTGTTCAAAATGCTTATTAAAGCTTAAGAAAGATATACCTTATTTTTATGAAATAACGGATCCTATCCTAGATATGCTAAAAAAATCAAATGAGTCATTTTTTCAAAGAAATATTGAATTAGCAGAGGTTATACTTAAAGAATTTGAAGAAATTCGTAAAAAAGAGGATAAGCTTTATAAATGGATAATAAAACAAAAAATAGAGGAGGCTTTGTTATTAAAATCAATTTTAGATAGTCTTATGAGAATTTCAGCATACTCTACTGATATCGCCGAAATATCCATGAATCGCTCTTGTTATCTAATTTGACATAAAAACGCTAAACTTATATATGTTTATTTCTTTAACTAAAAGTGGTGAACATATGATCACGGCGAGATCGCTTGCGAAAAAGATCGTTACACTTTCAGACGGTACAATAATAGGTACGCTTTACAATATACTAGTGGACTTCAGAAGCGGGGCAATACTGAATCTGATAGTGAAACCCTCGAGAGATGTTGAGGGGTTTGATGTCGAAAACGGATTTTACGTTATACCCTTCACGTACGTGAGATCCATAAGCGATTACATAGTCGTCGACAGGAGGAAATAAATGAATAGATACTTCTACCCGCCCCTTATCCTCCCGTTTTTTCTAGTGCTGATAATCCTACCTTTTCTAGTAATTCTTTTCGTCCTAACAACTCCTACGGTCTTTCAAATAGTCTTTAATCTTACTTATGATCAGGCGATGTTAATTTTCCTGTTCATAATAATCGGGAGTTTCGTGAACATACCCGTTTACGAAAAAGAGGGTAAGATCGTGGTAGTAAGGAGGACGTTTTTCGGACTGTTCTACTACACTGTTACCAGGAGAAAAAAGATAACTATTGCCGTTAACATTGGAGGCTGCATAATACCTGCTATACTTGCTCTGAGACTTCTACTCGAAATTCCACCGATACCGTGGTTTCTGGTATTCCTAGTATGCTCTGCCGTCATATACCACTACGCAAGACCAGTTCCGAACATGGGAATAGCAGTTCCGATGTTCATACCACCCGCGATATCAGCTCTTACGAGCTACCTAGTAGTTCTGTCCTTAAAAATGCCCTTGATACTAACGCCAAAGATAGCCTTTTCTGCGGGTGTTCTCTCTTCACTCTTCGGAGCCGATATACTGCATCTCAAGGATGTGGAAAAGATAGGGAGCGGTGTTGTGAGCATAGGAGGAGCGGGGACTTTTGATGGCATATTCCTTACGGGAATATTCTCCGTTGTATTCTCAGTTCTGCTCATATAAAGGCCCTTTTAAGGCATCCCTCAAGATCATCGAACACAACCTTCAACCCCTTTAGCTTCGTGAGATAAACCAGGGCTTTTGTCGAGTTCACGGCGATGCATTCAAATCTCTCCGTTGCAGGCGACACGACCATGCAAGTATCCTTAAAAACCCTTATTCCCATCTTCTCCAATTCCTCTACGACTTCTGAGCATTCATTGTAGATCTTTCTCGATAGAAAAATCCATACATCCTTCTTAACCCTTTTACCGTAACGCTTAACGAAGCCGTATATCCTAATAAGCTCATCCCTAGACAGATGCGGGCATCCAAGGGCTATTAGATCTGGATCGCAGTCATCCGTCTCTAGCTCAGCCCTGTCGATAACTATTCTCTCCTTCGGAATTTCGAAGTCCTTCCATTCAGGAGTCTGCCCGATGATGTGAAAAATTGCGACATCTCCTGTAGATGCGAGAGCAGCTCCAAGCATCTTCATATCATCGTGGCTGAGCCTTCTTCTGAACTCGAATATCGGAATACCATCTATTTCAGATCCTATCTTATATCCGAGAACGGCTGGATCGAATTCACATTCAACCCTTACAAGTACATCGGGGCATCTGTTTTCCTTCAGATGCAATCCGTAGAATGGAGTTTTCCCTATAACTGCCGATGCAAGAGCGCTTATACTGCTTTCCCTGTTAGTCCTCGCACCCAAAACTGAATTTGCGTAGACAACGGCTGATGATTCAGCCCATGCAATGTGATCGCCGAGCCCTGGTTTATATATATAATAGGGTGTACATGTAAGGGTTATATCAGCCCCCATCCTCCTGAAAACATCTATAACATCAAGCTGCTTTCTCGCAAAATTCTCATCTATTCCCATTTCCCTCCATCTCTCCAAATCTATTCCCGACGGGTTCAGGGTTGTCTTGACGCAGAATTTCACATCAAGACATCTTAGCCATTCAAGTCCCTCATCTCCTATGTTCTGATAAGAAATACCGGATATGTGAGCTGATTTTATAGGTATTAATCTTTCAGCACCATATATCTCTCCCAAAGCAACAAGTATTTCCATGCATTTTGATATTCCGCTTCCATCTTCGAGCAGCTTCTCCTCATCTCTTGTCAGATACATAATCTTTAAGATATAGGGGTTTTCTACCCCTTATCGATCTGTTTATGTTTATATGTATCTTATCTATAAGTGGGCACTCCAGATAATGGTAAACGGCCTCGCTCAGTGCATCTTTAATAGTGTCCTTTCCAGATTTTTCTTTAAGCATTTTAATCTTATCTTCGGATAATCTAGTCTGAACTATAACCAATCTCATCATTCAACCTGATCTCCTCATAGATAAAACACTTACGCTTTTTCCAAGTTTTGCCGTTATGTACTCCACGTCCATCTTTTCACCTATGTAAAGCTGAACTGCCTCTGCTACAAGTCTCCTCATGTTCTCGCCAGCCCTTCCTATTCTTATATTAGGGCATACAGATACGTCGACGTATACGTAAAAAACTTCACCCTTGTACTCAAACTCGGCGAGTTCATCTCCCTTCTTCTTTATCTGGAAAGGGTAAAGCTTGCATGCAAGAGGCTTATACTTTCCCTGAAGTATGCATATGTTTTCGATCTGGAAAGGACATCTACCGTTTATCTTCTTTATGTAAAACTTCCCGTATCTCTCCTCGACAAATCCCGTGCTCTTAAGCTTCAGGTACTCGTAAGTCCTTAATGGGACTATGTACTCGTTGCAGCACCTGCCGCATGCTGAGCAGAACCAGTTGCTTACTCTCCTCCAAGGAATTTGCATGTATTAAGATAGAGTTATTTGAATAAGTCTCTAACGCTCAAAATACCTCGTCAAAATCTACAAATTCCTTTGGAAGCTCATCCATATGTCCTGCCTCGTTTAAAACCCTTTCATCAACGTATATGGGACAGCCCAGCCTGACCGCTATTGCAATGCTGTCGCTCGGTCTCGCATCTATTTCGATCTCGTGCTCGTTTTGCTTGAGAACTATTCTTGCGTAGAACGTGTTATCTATCAGATCGTCTATTATAATCCTCTCAACCTTTGCGTTGAGCTTGGAGATTATATCCACCAGAAGATCGTGCGTCATCGGTCTCGGAGGTATTTTGTTCTTCAGAGCAGAGTGTATAGCCATCGCCTCGGAAATCCCTATGTATATCGGAAGAATCCTTCCATCCTCAGTTCTGAGAACTACCACTGGCGACAGGCCGAACACGCTCGGTGCGGCAAAAACACCGTATACCTCAGCTATTAACTCCACAACTCAATGTCTAACTAGCACTATTAAATACTTTTGGATTGAGACGGATGAATGAATTTAACCCTGAACATGACGTCTAACAAGTTTCAAATAAAATACATTAACACCGATCTGCTTGCCTCAAAACGTACTCTATCTATCATCTGCCGCTATCGACTATTCTGAAGTCCCTGATAGAGACGTATACGGTATCTCCTTCCTCTACGTCTTCTTCAAATATCCTGTACACCGGTACTAGGGCGTTTATCGTCGATCCCTCGGCGTTCAAACTTATCCTGGCCATTAGCCTGAATATCTCAATTGCCTCAACCCTTGCCCTGAACTCTCCTCCTTTCCTTGAAATTACCACGTCTTCTGGCTTAAAGACGACCTCAACTGAACCATCGCATCTAGCATCAGTTTTCAGCTTTGCAAAACCTAAATCTATCAACCCCTCTTTTGCATTTCCTCTGATAACGTTGTATCCGAAGAACCTTGCAACTCCGGCAGTCTTTGGCCTTGAAAAAACATCTCTCACACTTCCTACCTGCTCGAGCCTTCCGTCTATCATAACCCCTATCCTATCGCCGAGAACAGCTGCCTCCTCGAGGTTGTGCGTCACGTGTATTGCCGTGAATTCAAGCTCCCTTCTCCATCTCTTCATCTCCCTTATAAGCCTGGAACGAGTCTGAACGTCTACGTTGGAAAGTGGTTCGTCTAGCAGAAGAACCTTAGGTTTCACGGCCAGTGCCCTTGCGAGGGCAACCCTCTGCTGTTCACCTCCGCTTAAAGTTCTAGGTTTTCTATGAAGTACATGTTCTATTCCCAGTATTTCCGCAAGCTCTAAAACAGTTCTCCTTATCTCAGACTTCTCCAAACCCCTTATCTTTAGACCGTATGCTATGTTGTCGTATACGCTTAGATGCGGGAATAATGCGTAGTTTTGGGGTACGTAAGCCAGATCCCTTTTTTCCGGTGGCTCGTGCGTTATTTCCCTGCCGTCAAGATATATCCTTCCCCTGTCCGGTCTGTATATTCCGGCTATGACCTTAAGGAGCAAGGTCTTACCTGCACCGCTGTGACCGAGTATTACGAAGTACTCGTATTTATCAACTTCAAAGCTCACATTCTTAAGCTCGAAGTTCTTCCAGTCCTTGCATACGTTCACGAGCCTCAGCATCTCCTCACCCTTCCAATCCATCTAAGCTTTGCGAATATCGTAAGGCTCAGAACTATAAGTATTACAGATATTGGCATCGAGTACCTGAGACCGAAGTTCTCGAAGTACTCTAGAACTAGTATCTGGGCAGTCTTCGGATAGTAAGCGACAACTAGAATCGCGCCAACCTCGCTCATCGCCCTTGCCCACGACATTATTGCACCGCTCATTATGGACGGCATTGCAAGCGGAAGGCTTACGGTAAGAAAAGTCCTCAACTTGCTTGCACCCAAAGTCCTAGCGACTTCCTCAAGTTCCTCTTCAACAGCGACGAATCCGTCTCTGGCAGAATTTATCGTGAAAGAGGCAGATACGAATAACATTGCCATTATTATGCCCAGATAACTGTCCAGGATTGCTTCTGAAAAGGTTATTAAAAGCATTATCCCGACGACCGAATGAGGAATGACTATTGGAACATCGACTATTCCCTGAACTACGCTCTTATACCTGAAATCCTTTCTTGCAAGAATATAACCCAAGGGGACTCCGAGGAGAAGTGATATGAGAGCTGTAGCTGTTGCAGTCAGTACAGAGTTCTTAAGGGCTTCAAGTACAAGCTCGTCCCTCAGAGTTCTTATAAGTACTTCAACGTCAAAGCTCTGCCTGATTATCAGTGTTAGAATCGGTACTGCTATGTATAAAAGCATGAATGAACCGAGAATTATGAAGAATATGTCCGTGTAATCCCTTCTCATAAAATACACCTCATCCACCGCATATCTTCACGAGATCTTTCAGATCATCAGGTATTTTTCCGAATCCAAGCGGTTGCCTTAGGAACTCCTGATGGTTCCTTTCGAAGACATCCCTCCCCTTATCTCCAAGAAGAAAAATCAGGTATTTCAGAGCAATCTCAGGATTTTCAGAGTTCCTCGGAATTGTAACGCCGTATACTATCGGTTTTCCCCTTATCTCGCTCTGAACAATCTTACCATCTCTCATCTTCCATATAACTACCGAAACTTTTCCGTACAGATCTCCAAGGGACTCGTTTCCGAGGTTTATCTCATCTGGTAACTCAAGGAATCTCAAACCGTGCTGCATCGCAACGCTTCTGTATTCAAATGAATAATCTATGCAGTTGCCCTCTAGCAGAGATATTAGGTCAACACTCTTATCCCTTATTACGATCTTCCCGTCAGTCCTTATATTCCTTGGCGCGATTATCCTGTTTCCCTCGCATCTTATGTTAGTGTTATTTTCTATAAGATTCCGAAATACGTGTTTTCCGTATTTCATATCTGCGAGCTTCATAGCCATGAGGCTCCTGTAACCGCACGGATCTATGTTTGGATTTGAGAACCCGAACCTCACACCATCTCTGTTCAAGATCTCGAACCAGTTTTCAACGTTTATCTCTTCACAGTACCTGCTATTATCAGTGTAGCAAAGTACGAGCTCGTTCCTTGCAAATGCTATGTAGAAGTTGGCGAAATCAGGGTACATGAAATCTTTGAGTAATGTGTAATCGGCCACAGCTACAACATCTGCCCTTCTGCCAAGATCTGTTATCTTCCTGACTGCCATTACGCTGCCGCTAGGCTCTATTTTTATATCAACATCGTATCCAGCTGATTTCATGTAGCTCCTGAACTCCTCGTTTAAATCATTTAGAGGGATTGAGAGAGATCCGGCGCAGAATATTGTGAGAGATGACTTCTTGGATTTATCGTGAACACCGTGGGGCTGAATGCAGCCGCAGAGGATTAAAAGTAGTATCAGGACGGGTACAAGCCTCTTCATAAGGATACCTCCGTTATGTTTAACCATATATATCGAATTTAAAGCTTTTCATTTTTACCGAAATCTGTCCGATATATCTTCAGAGAGTTTGAAAACTTGAAATCGAAGAGTTTAGCGGATTTTTAACTTTACTGAAATAAAAAGTTATTTCTTCAGTACATATCATTCCTCAGTCTGCTCTGATATCTTAAATCCTTTTCCTTCCAGATCGAACGGAATTATACATATCCTCTGACCTCTGGAGAATAGGAACGGATCCCTCACCTCAACAACTATCTTCCCATCTCCAACATCCCTCACAACTCCCCTTTCACAGTTCAGAGCAGATCTGAACAGCTTCTCAAAATTCTCGTAGAATCTGAGGAGCTCCTCACCGAAATCTGTCAACCTCGTTCTTCCCCTCTCTATTCCTCCCCTCTCCTTCTCTACAACCCTTCTACCGAGTACCTCTTCCATTTTATTCAGATAATTCCATATAAATCTGTAAGACATTCCAAGCATCTTAGACGCCCTAGATATAGAGCCGTACTCCCTTATAGCCCTGAGAATCTCCGCGCCTCCCTTCCCCATTATGTGCCTTCCCTCTTTTTCAATCCATAAACGCCATTTTATCTCCATAATTTAAGTTCAATTCACAGGTATATAAGATTCAAAACAGTCATATGCCCCTTAAACAACTGTTGAATGAATGGACTTAAGGACTTGTGCAGAGAAGGTAATAAGGTCCTTCGACATGCTTAAGAGGCTTCTGAGGGAAAGGGCTGAGCTCAGGGACGACGAGATGATAATATTCGATCCTCCTTTCACAATCAGAATACTAAAAAACGAGGAGATTATAATCTTTTACCTAGACGACGAGGAAATAGCCGTAATTGGTAAGGATGAGTGCTTTCTGAAGGAAAAGGAATTTGAAGGGGTTGTGAGGGAATGGCTTTCAGCCCTAACTTCTCTCAGCTTTAAGAGATACATACCTAAGAGGTAGTTGCTTGTATCGGAAACGAAAAGATGAAGTATGACACAATAAAGCAGCCTGAAATTCGTTACTTATAAATTGACAGCGTTACAAGCCCATAACATGTACAGGCTGACGGCCAATGACAGAAGGTTCAGGATATTCCTTGAGCTCAAAAGAGGTATATCCGGTGAGGAGATAGCGAGGAAGTACGGTCTGAGCAGAACTGCGATATGGAAGTTCGTGAGAAGGCTAGAGGAAATGGGTTACGTGTTCGAATCGAGGAGGGGTGTTGGTTACAGGATTGTTCATTCCCCTGATCTATCCGTTTTCGAGATTGCATCTGTCTGCTTCAAATCGGATCTTGTGGAAGAGGTTTTCTATTATGAGGAGGTTGATTCGACAAATCAGAGGGCGAGAGAGGTTGGAAAGCCAAAGAGGCTTTTCATAGCTGAGAGGCAGACTAGGGGAAGGGGAAGATATGGAAGGGTATGGGTTAGCGATCCAGGAGGACTTTACTTCTCCATAACGCTTCCCAGGGAAATACCCCTCGAGGACCTTCCGAAGATAACACTTACAAGCGGTCTTGCAGTCGCAAGGGCTTTAAATGCTAGGCTTAAATGGCCTAACGATGTTATGATGATGGGAAGGAAGCTGTGCGGGATTCTATGCGAGATTTCTGGGGAGATAGAAAATCCTCTAGTAATAGTCGGTATAGGAATAAACGTCAACAATAAAACGCCGGAAGGAGGTATATCTCTCAGGGAAGTCGAGGGAAAAGAGCTCAGGAGGATAGATGTTTTCAGATCAGTTTTCGAGAGCTTCGAGGTCTATTACAAAAGACTGATTAAAAGGGAATGGGAGGAGATAAGGAAGGAATGGATTGAGAATTCCGATACCATAGGTAAAAGGGTTGTAGTGAGGGTTGCCGGAAAGGAGTACAGGGGAATTGCGGTAGATCTGGATGAGGACGGTGGATTGATATTGAAGGAGGATGAAAAAACTATAAGGATTTTCTCAGGGGGGTGCTTCTACGTCACACCTTCTGCGGGCTTGAAGCCTCGCCTTTCACAGTAGATGACAAAGTTGGCAATTAGGTTAATCTAAATAGTTTAAAATTTTTATTTTATAATGTAAATAATTGATATTTATCATCTTAGCTTAAGTGGACATGTCCTTTTGAAATGCTCTCTAAATTTTTATTTCAAAGTTGAATGCCAAACTTTCGGAACTACTGTTCAGTGCAGGGAGGAAAGCCTGCTTTTTATACTTCTCCAAACCCCTTCTTGCAATGTTTCTCGAAGCATTCAAATCTCTATCCAACTTCAAACCACATTTTGGACAAACAAACATTCTACCTTTAATTTTTCCTTTAGCTCCACATTTCGAGCAAGTCCTTGATGTTCCTTTTGGATTAATGAAAACGACTGGAACTCCATGTAGCTTTGCTTTGTAAACGATTTTATCGATTAAATCTTTGTAAGCCCATTTATGTAACCTCTTACGATGTCTCTTTCCAACTTTACCTCTCCTTAAACCCTTCAAGTTCTCAATTGCAACACCATATCTTCTCTCCTTAGCCATTAAGACTAGTTCTTTAGCTACACGATGGTTGACGTAAGATTGCAAATTCTTAACCTTGCCACTTAATCGCCTAAGAACTCTCCAAGCTCCTTTCTTATATCTTTTATCTTTAGCTCTTTGCATGTCTGCCCTCTTATATTCAAGAGATTTCTTCCAGTTGATAACGTTGTTGTAGAACTTGTTAATCTTACCTTTAATGTCTGAAACAACTATAATGTGCTTGATTCCAATGTCAACACCAATCCAACCTTTAGGCTCGTAGGGTTCAAGTTCTGGAACTTCAAAACTTATGAAAGCATAGTATTCGTTTCCTATGCGAGAAATCTGCACTCTTCCAATTTTCTGTTTTAGCAATTGCTTAAACTTTGGAGGAACATGCATTGGTAACCAAACTCTCTCGTTGTTAATTAGTGGGACACTTATGAAATGTCTTTCAATTTTAACATCTACAGCCTTGAAAGATACAACATCTGCCTTAAAACACGGTTTGTCTCCTTTGTTAGGATTTCTCAACCATGCTCTATAAGTTCCGATTGCTCTGTTCATAGCTTCTTGAACTACGTTTGAGTGTAAGTCCTTAAACTTTTCTCTGATGTCTTTATATGCAAATTGATGAACATTCTTTCTGTTTGGATATTCTCCTAACCTATCAATTGCCTTCAACCACTCGTTAACACAATCCTTGAAACGATTTATTGTTGTATGCAGCAACTCTTTCTTCCTCTTCCTAAGTTCAAACAATTTGAACTTTTGAGTGAGCTTCATGTTACTCATTTGAACCAAAAGATTTATCAATCTATTGGTTGCAGTAGTATTGATGATTCGGTCAGCTATACGCTGACCGAGGATGGCTCTCTGGCCGAGCCGTATGCGGTCTACCGCAACCTCCGTTACCGCATGGGTAACGCCTCCGTGTCGGAGGCTCGTCCTGAAGGGAACTCTCGCCCTTCAGGGCGGGGAGGAGGTCAGATTGAAACCATCTTCTCTTCCCATCTCTTGAGGTACTCAGAGCTCTGGCTTACATCGACGAATATCTTGGATGCCCTTTCGACATCGCTTACTTCAACCCTGTTTGAATTCCTTAGCTTTGCGAATTCGTGCGCTGGTGCGAGGAGCTGTACAGCGTATCTCAGGCTGTTCTTTACGCCGAGCTCCGTGAGCATTTCAAGGGCTTCGTCGCTCAGCTCTATCTTAAGCTCCTCAGCCCTTATCTCTATTATCTTCTTTATCTCATCCCTTGAATAGGGTTCTGTTGTTATTATCAGAAGTCTGTCGAGGAGATCAAGCGGAATTCCGTGAGGAGAAACGACATCTGTTCCCCTTATCCTTGCAAATCCCCTGTTAGATGCGAGTATTATTATTGGTGCCATTTCGGATTCCATAGCCCTGTTCATGAAAGAGAATAGCTCTATGTCCATGAGATGCGTCTCGTCTATGAATAGAACACCCGGAACGAGTTCAGCTCTTCCTTCCTCAACCCACTTCTTGACCTGCTCGTCTACGGCCTCTCTCACCTCGTTATCTATTTCCCTGCTTGCAGGCTCGAAGAGACTGAATATTCCTCCCCTTCTTGCGTTTGCCTCGTCAAGATCGTGAAGGGTTACGACGTATGTGAACTCCTTCTCCTTCTCTATCCTTCCTGACGGAACCTCTACGGTTTCTATGTCACCTAGATCGTACTTCTTCTTTGCCTTCTCACTTTTTCCTATTCTTGAAATCCTTCCCGTTTCCTTGTCTATAACAATCACGTCACCGACCTCTATCCCCTGATAAAGGAACTGAAGTGCAAGCCTTCCGCTAACCGTAAAAGTCCTTCTCTCATCCTTTGTAGCGAGAGTTAGAGTTGCAGATTCAGGTATCTTCTGAGTTGGATTGTACGGATTCGGTACCATGTTGTAATCTAGACCCACAACCTCTCCCTCGAGTACAACCCTCGTCTCCTTTATCCTGACACCTATAGCCCTCCTCATAGCCTGAATAAGTGCTTCAGTCTTCTTCATTTCGCTACTGTAAAATTCGCTTGCCGAAACCTGGACAAAAGGTATGTCCTTTCCCAGTTCCTTGCTTATCGCAACTGCTATAGCAGTTTTCCCAGTTCCAGGAGGTCCTGCTATTAGTATTCCCCTTCCTGCCATCTTTCCCGCTTTTATAAGCTTTACTATCACACCTGCAGCCTCTCTGGCCTTCTTCTGGCCTACAAGCCCATCAGCAACGTCCTTTGCCTTTAGATTCTCATCTAAACCAAGACCTCTTATATGCGAGTGAGCGCTTATCCTTTCAAATCTCGTTATCTCCCTTATCTCAACGGCCATTCCTCCCACCTCCGGGATGTTTCGAAGAATAAATAGTTCTTTTGGATGATCGAAATTCGGATTGTTTCGATATACCAAAATTAGAAATATATTTTGTAATAAAAGCTTTACTTAAGCTCAAATGTCATAAGTTATCCTGTCAACACCAATATTAAAAAACAGTATTAAAAATCACATTTCAAAAAATTATAATATAACTTTATTATTATTTAATTTTATTGTAAGCCATGAATAAGTCTACTGTGTTAACACGCATCCCTAATATTTTGCTTTTTTATCTTCGAATGTGCTAGTATGATCGTTTTTCCTATCGAAATGGAAATAATTCCACTGAAAGTGCATTTGCTATTAATACGGAAAAAAAATCTTATGGATAAAGGCAAGCGTTACGGTAATAACTCCGATGTTGCGATATCGGGGAAAATTTGTATTACGTTACAGGAGTTTCTCGAGTACGCTTTATCGATCGCTCTCAGGTTTGATTTTATCAGATCCAGATAACTTTTATCGGAATTCTCCTGAAGTCCCTGTCCTCAGTAACTATGGCCTGAAGACCGTTGTTTTCGATCACTGCAAGATGTATGGCGTCGGAAGGTTTCAGGTTGTATTTCAGGATATTTTCTCTGGCCTTGAGATAGTCGTTAAGACCAATCGGCAGCACATCAACGACTGGCAGGATTACATCATCCACAAACCTTATGGTTTCATCATAGGGAACACCGTACTTCTTTTTAGAAATGTAGAGGAGCTCATCTATTACCAAAACGTCCGTGTATAGCTCTTCACTAATCAATTTCGCGAAAAGCCTTTCAATTCTATTGTCTTGTGTGTACACGTTTAGATATATCAAAAAGCTCGCATCAAGAAATACTTTCATCGAATTCTTCCTCCAGATCTATTTCGGCCAGTTCACCGATCTTACCAATCGCCCCGGTTCTCTTTCTACTTTCTCTGTATTTCCTTAAAACCTCCATGATCTCTTCAGCCGATTTTCTGCGTCTGATTATGAGCCCGTCTTCTACGGGTATTATTATCACCTCACCCCCTTCCCTTATGCCGTATGCCTCTCTGAACACCTTTGGAATTACTATCTGCCCCTTAGGTCCGACCCTCACCTTTATACTGACCATAGCGTATCACTGAGTTATACTTATGGTATGACGATATAAGACTAACGGTATGACAGATGGATTGCCGTGACCGCATAGATGTGCCAGATGAAAATGAAGAATTCGCGAACAGTTCACGTGATCTTACTTCCCTGTAATATTTTCGATCCTAGTTATGTTCGTTGAAAATCTGCGTTTGATCGTCATCTTTAACTGTCAAATCGTCTGAAAAACAGTGGGGACATAGAAGGACCTACGAGTTTACCACCGCAGCCGCATGGGCACGGAATATCTGTTTTAAACTCTATAACATCTCTTTCGTCGAAAACTCTTCCGCATGATCTGCATACGAGTTTCATGGCATATAATAGGACGATCGTTATATTATGCATACGCAGTTCTTTTACAACAAAATAATTTAAAATTATATTTCTTCTTAAATTATTTTAAAATCTTAACTTTTTTCAAAAAATTAAAACTCAAAAACACCATAAAATCGTCCATGGGTACTATAAGGTTAATCGTGATAGCTTTATCGATTATCTCCGTATTGCAGTGTACGGGCTCTGCGAAAACTTTTGCCGACTTTAACGGGAACAATCTCGTCGATCTTGGAGATGCGGTAAACTTGGCCTACATGGTTTTGGGTAGAGATAAGCCAGATATGAATGCAGATCTAAACCGCAACGGCAGGGTTGACATAGGAGATCTTGCTAGATTCGTTTACTACATAACTGGAAAAACCCACAGCTTAACTTCTGATCTGGAACTGGAATACGGGGTAAGGTACCCTGTTTACGTTGAGTATGTCGTTGACGGGGACACGATAGACGTAATACTCCCGAACGGTACCGAGGAAAGGATAAGACTCCTTGGAATAGACTGCCCGGAAACTACTCCTGAAAGAAACAAACTCTATGAATACGACGGGATAACAGATCTCGATTGCCTGGCTTACTGGGGGGATAAAGGCTAAGGATTTTGCCGAGGAAATGCTTAAGGGAAAAAGGGTATACGTTGAATTCGATGAAGTTTCGGGATTTAGAGGATATTACGGCCGATTGCTTGCATACGTTTACCTAGAGAACGGTATAGATTTCAATGAAATGCTAATAAAAATGGGTTACGCTAGGGTTTATACTGAGGGAAGATGCATGAAGGAAGAAGAGTACCTGAATTCTCAGAATGAGGCTATGAATAGAAAAATCGGCTTGTGGACGTGCGGAAATATAACTTCCCAGGTTATAATATTGAACGTGCTCTACGATGCACCTGGAAACGACAACTACAACCTGAACTACGAATACGTTGTTCTGAAAAACGTTGGAAGTGAACCCGTAAATCTGAAAGGATGGATTCTTAGGGATGAGGCTGGTCATGAGTACGTATTTCCGGATTTCATCCTTGAACCGGGAGCAACTGTTAAGGTTCATACGGGATCGGGAGTTAACACGGAAACAGATCTCTACTGGGGATCCAACAGGGCAATCTGGAACAACGACCATGACACCGCCTATCTTTACGATGCCGAGGGAAACCTCGTTGATGTTTACAGCTGGTAATCGTTAGAGTTACAATTATTTATTATTATAATGCATATTACTAACTGAAACCATCATAGGTTCTAATACCTCTGCTATGTTGCGATCTTTTAGAAAAGGAATTACCGTTGATTTTTGAGCTCAAAGAATTTAACCCATTTTCACAGAAAATCGTCCAGGGTTACACGCTTATTAAAATCTCTTTCAGTCAGATCGTTGTTTCTAAGAAGTCGTTCGTACGAGTAATCTATCTTCCAGCTGTACTTCGATCTCTCCTCCCATTCCTCAAAGGCCTTATCTACGAATCTCCAGACTTCTCCTTCCCTCATACCCGTTACCCTCGATATCCACTCCACCGCTTCTTCAAGCCTTCCAGAGGCAGCTGCGAAGCCGAGATGATGAGCAAGATGACATCTCTCGCAAAGTATCTTGTAGCCAACGAGCTTCTGAATCTTCTTCTCGTCGTCGTACTCCCATATCTCATGGCAGTGTAAGCCCCTTCCGCTGTAACCGCATATCTCGCATTTATAGCCAGCTCTTTTAAGCTCCCTTTCCCTTATCTTATTCCAGATCTTCCTGTCCAAGAGGTTGGCAAGGCTCTTGTACCAGCTGCTCTTGGGAACAAGAGTTGCGTCGAAAGGTCCTATTTTCACCATCTAAAAGATTTCTGGAGGAGTTGTTTTTATCCCTTATGAAATTTATCGTGTATCGATAGGTATTAGGCTTCCTAATAGTCTTAAAATTAAATGATTGCGTTTCGTTGAAGATTATAAAGCTATTGGAAAATGCGAACAGAAAGACTTTAGAGTTAATATATCGCAGAAGATTTGAATTGCAAAATCAGTTATCTTGACAGCTTAGAAATACTAAGAAGATTAGAACGATATGAGTCTATGCGTCGTGATAATTCCTTCAGATTACTCTAGTATAAAAGTATTCCAGTAATTTGTCTTCGATTTACAAATATATGCCAATACTTATTCAAAAAAGTTAATTGAGAAACAATAACAATACGGTTAAATTATTCTTAGTCATAACAGTAAACGTAAAATTTTAATCAGTTATCATTTAGTTATGGCATCAAATTTTCTCTATCTTAAGCTGGCACCTCATGTCAATGACTGGCTTAATGATCCAAATGAAATGCTAAATAAAGCTCAGTTCTGGTTTTCCGGAGGAGATGCAGGAAATTGGCAACGCAGTATTTTATATGCTAAAAGTACGGGATTTGAATACACGTATTGGGGTGTTAGGGCTGAAGAGAAAGCTGAAACAATTAAAATTATACTTGAACATATTCAAAAAGGAAAAAAGGGGAGTCCTACCATTAGACATTATAAAGATTTACTTGTAAGCTATTACGGTCCGGATACGCCAAATATAGTGCTATTTTATTGTAAGGATCCAGTAAAAGGTTTGATTGGAGCAGGATTAATAATTACTGTAGAATTTAATCATAGCGAGATATTTTGGAAAGATGAAGAAGATAAAAATGATATTAAATATCCACTTAGATACAAAATGAAGATTTTATGGCTTCATGACAGCGTTATGAGTAATCCGAATGATTACAAAAAATGGAAAGGCGTCGACTTGGATTCAGAATTACCAGAAATTAAAGGATATGCATCTGGACAAATGCA
>CAYYFC010000010.1:32876-44500 GCA_964471215.1 uncultured archaeon
TCGACTTGGATTCAGAATTACCAGAAATTAAAGGATATGCATCTGGACAAATGCAAGGATTGCAGAGAATTGCTGATAAGTATAATATAGACGCTGTAAGGAGATTTTTATTACCAAAAATAACGTCATTTCTAGATATCAAATCGAAGTTAACAGTAGATGTATTTAAAGTACGTGAAATTAGCTGGAATGTTAATAGAGTTTTGGAACTTTTAAGAGAATACAATTTAAGAATTCCCAAGGAGTGCGTGTATTCAGCTATAGCAGCTTTGGCATCTGGTAAGCATGTAATCTTAGTAGGTCCACCCGGTACTGGAAAGACAACGTTGGCATATGCAATAGCTGAGGCTCATGGCCTACAACCGGTTGTTAAAACTGCTACAGCTGAATGGACTCGTATAGATTTCATAGGTGGCCCTATGTTCAGAGGTAAGGATGTAATCTGGAGAAGCGGAGCCCTTATAGAGTCTATAGTAAAATACTATGAAAAGGGATCAATTCTATTAATCGATGAGTTGAACAGAGCGAATCTCGATAGGGTATTCGGGGAGTTCTTCACGATCTTCAGCACGTCAAATCCGGATGACTGGGAAATACCATCTACCATAATGGAGGAGATTAGGGAATATGGAGATAATGTGGATGAATTTGCTAAAAAGGCACTGGAATTATGGGAACGAGCTAAGGGAAGGCTGGGCGGTCTTAAGGTTCCGGAGGGGTTTAGGGTAATAGGGACTATGAACACGTACGATCGTCGATATCTCTTCACCCTAGGCTACGCTCTTCTCAGAAGATTTGTGGTTATAGATGTTCCTAATCCAGCAGATGACGTTATCGCGGATTTATTGAGAGAGCATGCTAAAGATGATCGAATCGCCGATAAGATTATAAGTCTTTTCAACGAATTGAAATCTTCAAATGTTGAAATTGGTATTGCATTGCTTATCGATGCAGTAAAGTTTGCAAATCAGGCTATGAATTTACATGAGTTTACTCCAGACACAGCAGTAGATTTATCCATTGCAACACTTATAGTCCCTCAGCTCGAGGGCATATCTATTGATAAGCTTCAAAAAATCAAAGAATATTTTGGAAGGAATAATTATGAGAGGGCAGAGCAATCACTTAGATTATACTTCCCAGAGATCGCATAAAAATTCAGAATTGGAGTTCATGGCTAGATATACATGGCCGACCTTACTCGCTCTGTACGAAAAGCTAAATCTACGCAGGCATATCGTATTTAGAAATGTAAATCCAGATAGCTATATAGAGCTGCCAATAGAAGCATCTGAACCTCTCAAAATGTTGAAGATATTAGTGGATCTGTTCCAAATTGTTAAGAGCATCTTAAAGAGAATGCAGAGGACAATAATTGAGGATATACGCTTAACGACTGGAGATATAAGAGGAAAGATTCTGACAAATTTTATGGCAAGATATCTACCAACCGCTATACCTGTTAAAACTATTTCTTTATCGATAAGCACACCCGCAAACATACTGCTTACATCCACAATCCTCGAAATCTTTTATAGATTGCATGAGGTTAGAAGGGTTATTCAGGCGTTGAATACAAGCGTTATTATGAAACCATTAAAAGATGATATACTTAAAAAAATAGATGAGCTGATAAGTTTATGCAATAACATACTGGATGATCCAATGCTTCATCCTCTAATTCCTCACTCAAGGTTAATTGCAAGAGATCAAAAAAAGTTGAAAGATCTGGAAGAAAAGGTTAGATTTGATGCTGAAATTAGACCAAAGGAGTATCAGGCATATACAAAGCTTTTGGAATTTCGTGAACACCTCAAAGAGAATATAAAGATCGTTGAAGGTCTTAAACGTAGTGATGAGTTAAGGAAAAGTTTGTTATTAAATATCGGAGAGGGTAAATTATACGAACTCTTTTGCTTTACACTCTTTCTTGAAACTCTCTTTGAAATCCTTCAGGCATATGAAGATTTAAAAATAGATATTGACGAAAAAGGACAGGTACTTATGTTAACGCTTCCAAATTGCACAATATATATAGCGTATAATGCAATTCCGAAGGGTGTTAATAGTAAACTCTGGCATGCAAGGGTTTATGGTCTTATTGAAAACTCTTTAGAGGTTGGAAAACTCAGGGGGCTCCCTGACACGATTATTCTTATAAAACGAGGTGAGGAGGAAAAGAAGATAGTTATAGATTACAAGTATACGGATAACATAGGATATATCGTACAGGCGAGATTTAAAGCGCTAGCTTACTTGTATGAATTCGATGCCGATATCTCGGTAGTCATTGCAAAGTCTCCCAGAGATTACGAGATCGACGATGAGGAGGTTGCTGATACAAGAGATTTCTATAAGACCATTAAAGATTATGGTGGAGCTCGTATAATCATCGATCACAATGTTAATGGTAAGATTTTAATCATAGCGTACATAAATCCTGATGAAAATCGCATGGAGCTAAATAAAGCTGTTATGAAGAGCTTAATAGATCAGAGCATGTTATCAATATTAAAATGTTAATCATTGATTTAAGTTTTTGATTTAATCTCCGAAGAGCAGATGTTTAGACAGCAGTAGTGATATATATAAACGTTCCAAAATCTTCTAAACTACTCATAGTTCTGGCAACTTCTGCCATTGCGGAGGTACTAAGTTCATAATGGTCAAGCACTTCTTATCTATCCTCACTTATCCTTGAAAATTTAATTAAGGTTTTTTTACAAGGAATCGTTAAAATATTCACTCTTAATGACCTTTTATCCCTTCAGCTAATTTCAACGCATCCTCACTTTTCTGTTTTGGAATTTTAACTCATGATTTCTCATTGATACTGATTTTAAAAATCCTACTAGGAGACTATAGAATGAATTCTCGAGATATTATGCTAGGTAAGCAATAAGAAGTCTCGTATTTGTTCAAAAATCATAATCCTTAACGTGCAAACGCTGTTCATTAAACATTGTCCTAGCACGACTTCCATCATACTATATTCATATTTTATCAGCAGTAATCATTATATATTAAGCCAGTTATCTAGTTACGCTTATAAACTTGAGTATACAAAAGTATATCATGGAAGTCGTATCGATAAGAGTTAAGAAAGAAGTTCTGAAGCTTGCAGACAGAATGATCAGGCTAGGATTGGCAAAGAACAGATCACAGGCTATTAACATGATGATAGAAAGGGGAATGGATTACGTAAAGAGAGAGGTTGAACGCTGGGAGGAAATACGGAAGAATGTTGAGAAGATGAGAAAATCTGGATTCAGAATAAGAAGAGGAGATCTAAGTAAGATCCTTGAGGAGGATAGGGAGGGTAGATGATCGTGAGTGCTACGTACGTTGACACAAATGTTATCATAGCCTTTATGGACGAGAAGGATCCGAATCACGCCAAAGCTTGCGAGCTTCTGAGGAAAGAGAAGAGAAAAATTACGTCATTTTTAACACTGATCGAGCTTTCCTCTGTCTTCTCAAGAGCTGGACTCGATGATCCGCAGGCTCTTGCTATCTATTCTGCAGAATGCGCAGGAGTTGAGATTGTAGATATAAAATTTGAGAGGGCAATGAGACTAGCCTTTGAACTCTCTGATAGGCTGAAACTTAGAACACTGGATCTCCTTCACATCGTATTTGCCATCGAGGCAGGAGCGAAGAGAATACTTACGTTTGACAGGGAGATAATTGCGAGGAAGGAAGAGATCGGAAAGCTTGGATCCGAAGTCGTTGATATTGTTTGACGTTAAGATTTCAAATTTTAAAACCGAGCCGATTCGCCAGCGGATACACTTGCTGACAATGTAGACAATGTAGCTTGAAGCTTATAAGGTAGAACTTGTATAACTCATGTTTAGAATTTAATTCTCTCCAATTAACTTCAAAATCCTCAAGTAAAAGCATCAGCTCTCAATTCAATCTGCAATTTATAAGACAAAAGACGTTGTGAAAAAGATAGTACAGGATAATTTTTAACATTAAATTTATAAATATTTATCAATGAATTCTTTTATATTCAGAACTTCCATGTTTAAAACCCTTTTGATATCCTCCGCTTCTGTGACCAGCACATCAGCGTAAACGAGAGCTGTGGCAGCTATTATAGAATACGGGATTTCTCTAAGTTTCTTTCTAAGCTCAAGCAATTTTGACAGGATTTCTAAGGTGAATACCGGAATTCTTTTGATATTTGAGGAAAGAATGCTCTTCATACCCTCGTAAAATCTCCTTACGTCTTCCTCAGACTTGAACTCCTTTCTAGCTTTTCCGTAGAGCTCAAACAGCGTTATATCATTCACGATATATTCAAAATTCCCGGAAAATAGCCTTTCTATCATATCATCCGGTATATCGATTTCAATTCCTATTACTGGAAGGAAGTATGTTGTGTCGAGGAGAACTCTCAACTTATCTGACGAACTCATTTAAAATCTCCTCTCTCTCCTTTTGAAAATCTTTAACTGTAGTCTTGGTAAATTTTTTCATCTTAAGAGCATCTCGAATACTTAATACGGGTTCCACGATTAATTTTCCTTCTTCTACCCTGAATATTACTTTCTGCCCGCTCTTTAATTTGAGTATTTCCCTGATCTCCTTAGGCGGATAGAGTTCTCCTCTCTTGCCGACCACACCCTCTGCCATGACAATGATTCACACTATATCTGAAAAAATTTAAAAATTCCGATGAAATTTAATTCTTCAGATAATCATTATAATACCTGATATATGAAGGATTCCTGATATGTTGTAAGCCGTTTGATATCCTCTAAGTCTGTGATGTTTTCGTGCAGCTCGATAGCGATTTGCATCGACGATCTTCACCAACTAGCTTGAGAATAAACGCTTTGAATTCGTTTTTATACACGTTTAACAGCAAATTTAAGAGATATAATTTGTTTGTGGTAGCTATCTACAGAAACACTCATTATTCGTCTAGCATTTATTCTTGCCTTAAAGTTTTAAATGTTCGAAGAAGATAATCGTGAAATAAGGGCATTAAAATTCTTGTCATCGGATTTAAAGATGTATGGTGGATCCTTCCTCAGCAAATTTAGTGTTAGGCAGATGAAATTATTTCTAACGTTAAAAAGTTGATAGGCAATGCATGCTTAGAATCTAGGCAAATGTTTAAAGTATACCGTGTAATAATATGTAATTATGAAGATGGTAACTACATCTGTTAGACTGCCAAAGGAAATCGTTGAAGAAATCGAAAAGCTGAGCAAAGAGGAGGGAATAGATAAGGGAACACTTATCAGAAGACTTATAGCGGAATCGCTCAGAGAATACAAAATTAAGAGAGCTCTAGAGCTTTACAGGGAAGGAAAAGTCTCTTTATGGAAAGCTGCCGAGATAGCGGGGATAACGTACAGGGAAGCATTAGAAGAGCTAAGAAAGAGGAACATACCGTTTAGATACGATTTGGAAGATCTTGAAGTTGATATAAGTTGGGCTATGAAATGACTGCAGTTAGCAATGCTGGCCCACTAATTCATTTAGCACAAATTAAAAGACTAAATCTGCTTAAAGAAATTTTTAATGAAATAATCATTCCGAGAACTGTTAAGGTGGAGGTCATTGATAAGGGAAAAGAAATGGGAAAACCCGATGCTTTCCTGATCGATAGCATTAATTGGATCAAGGTCATGGATGATCCAGATAATGCAGATCAGTTGGCTGAGAAGGTTGGATTACATTGTGGTGAGGCCTGTGCAATCCTACTTGCCAAATCATTAAGCATTCCGGTGTTATTGGATGATTCAGATGCTAGAAAATTCGCTCTGGGCTTAAGTTTAGAAGTAGTGGGTTCAGTAGGTATAATTATTAGAGCAGTTAAATTGGGATTGATTTCAAAAGAGGATGGATTGAAAGATTTAGAAAAGCTTGCAAGTATTATGTGGTTAGGTGTTAATGTATATGAGAAAGCGAGAAAAATTATAGAGAGTTTATGAGGTGTTTGTAATGGCGAAGATTGTTGGCGTAACCTATCCAATTCCAAAACGGTTTATGGATAGATTTTTCAAGGAAGGTAGGGATGTCTTTATCAAGCCGGCTACGGTTTGGAAGGAGCTTAAACCGGGAATGAAGTTCGTTTTTTATCAATCGCACGAAGATACTGGATTTGTATGTGAAGCCAAGATCAAAGACATTAAACTAATCGACGATCCTATGAAAGTCTTTGAAATGTACGGAGATAGAGTGTTTTTGACGAGAGAAGAGCTTAAGGAATACGTTAGATCTCAGGAAAGATGGAGAAGAAAGAAAGAGAGAAAGAAAAAGAAATGGCTAGTAATTGAGCTTGAGGACATAAGAAAATACGATAAGCCTATAAAGCCTAAGAGGTTCGTCCCCGTTGGCGGTCAATATTTTAGAAAATGTTTATAAGGTTTCAGGAATACGGTGGTATTATGCCTATAGAGGTAAATCCAAATATTTGCGGAGGAAAGCCTGTAATTAAAGGGACGAGGATAACAGTCGAATTTATACTCGAATTACTCGCCAATGGCTGGAGCTACGAGGGGATCCTCGAAAATTATCCTCAGCTGAAAAAGGAAGACATCCTCGAAGCTATAAGGTACGCTGTAGAAGTTTTGAAAGAAGAGAGGATATACAAGCCTCCAAAGGAGTATGAAATTCCTAGCAGATGAAAACATCCCGTTAAAGGTTGTTAAAAGGCTTAGAGATGATGGTTTGGATGTTACCTCTGTTATGGAAATTCAGGTCGGGATGAATGACGAAGACATAGCTAAACTTTCCGAAAAGGAAAAGGCGATAATAATAACGTTCGATAAGGATTTTGGAGAAATAAGAAGATCGATTAAACCCTACGGCTTAATTCTCCTGAGAATCCCCCAAAGTCTGTGGGTTATATCTACAGCTTTCTTAAGTGGTTGCTAACCGAATCAAAGATTGAATTTGAGAAAAAACTTATAGTCGTTAGAGAAGATAAGATAAGAATCCTAAATCTTTAGATTATGAAACTCGTATTCGTCTGCTCTCCTTTTCATGGAAAGCAGGAGAACATAGAGAAAGCAAAGAGGTATTGCAGAATGCTCGTTGATATGGGCTACATACCAATAGCTCCTCACGTATATTTTTCACAATTCATGGACGATCGCAATCCAAAAGATAGGAGAAGAGCTTTGGAGATGAACAAGAAGCTGTTAGAGTTCTGCGATGAGCTATGGGTTTTCAAATGAGATTACGGAAGGAATGAAGGAGGAGATAGAATACATCAAAAGTATAAAGAGTAAGATAAGATAAAGTGAAGTCCAATACGAAGATAACGCGAATGAGGAAATGATGCACAAGATTAGCAGGGTAAGATGAAGATTACAGAGTGTCGCTAAGGAAAGCCTCGCATTTTAATGCTGGGATGAATTAGGAGAGGAGGTTGTGAAGAGTTAGTTTTATAAAGCTCCTCTCTGATTTATCGAAGCCTAATGGGAAGGGTAAAACAAGCCTTCATAACCTCGAATCACGCAATGGATAGGAGTAACAGGGCTTTGACTGGCTCTGCGCATATCCAATGAGGATATGCGCAAACCTCTCCGTTAGAATCCTTGCACTTCAGTGCAGGGAGGATGTCAAATGGATGGAACTACCACGACTTAATCCAGAAGGTAAAGTATAAGGAAGAGCTTGAAGGAGTACCTATTGTTAAAGTTTATTCAAAAAGTATTTCTAGAGTGCGTTCAAGATGCTGTTATGTGCACAAACGATTTAAAGACAGGAAATCGTTCCATTGTCATGAATGATGTCTAGTCATTGATGAAGATTTAAATACATCGATAAACATTGCAGAGGGAGATTTAGAGAAGTATAAAAAGCGTGCTTCCCTCTAAGGGATGTTTTAAGCCTGCAGGAGGTGTGGGATTCTATGATAGAACTCGTTAATGTCACAAAGAAGTATAGAGTTGGAATTCATGAAATACTGGCATTGGATAATATAAACCTAAAAATTGAAGATGAGGAATTTGTTGCAGTAATGGGTCCATCTGGAAGCGGTAAATCAACATTATTATACTTAATAGGTTGTCTTGATAGACCGACAAACGGTAAGGTTTTAATAGATGGATTAGATACCTCAACGCTCAGCGATAAGGAATTAACGGAGTTAAGGAGAAATAAAATAGGATTCATATTTCAGCAATATTATCTAATCCCTACCTTAACTGCTTTAGAAAACGTTGAACTTCCCATGGTTTTTAAAAATATTTCAAAGACAAAAATGAAGAAAAAAGCCGAAGAATTATTAGCATTGGTTGGACTTGAAGATAAGAAGGATAGGAAACCAAATGAGTTGAGTGGTGGGGAGCAACAAAGAGTTGCAATTGCTAGAGCTTTGGCAAACGATCCATCCATTTTACTATGCGATGAACCAACTGGAAATCTCGATACAAAAAGTGGTGAGGTTGTCATGAATATAATAAAAGAATTGAACATGAATAAGGGTGTCACAGTTGTTTTGGTTACTCATAACCAATCGCTTTCAAAATATGCAAATAGGGTTATCAAATTGAGAGATGGGAGAATCGTTTATGCTGATTGAGCTTGCAATTAGGAATCTTGCAAGGAATAGGGTTAGAAGTGTATTGGCAATTATTGGAATAATCATAGGTGTTATGGCTATAAGTTCTATTGGAATTTTTAGTGAAAGTTTGAAAGCCGTAGTTTTGGAAAATTTTAAGGATGTTGCAAACGAGGTGGTAATAACTCCAGCCTACACACATGGCTGGATGTCAATAGATAAAAGAACCGTTGAAAAAATAAAGAGTATACCATATGCAACAGTTGTTATTCCAATTAAGAGTGAATCGGAAATTGTGGAATATGAAGATAAAAAGACATTTATAACAATTTATGGAATTGAAGAAAAGGATGTAAGAGAACTGTTTAAATTAAAAAAGGGATACTATAGAGATTGCATTGCAGGTGGTAGTATATCGGAATTCTTTAAATTAAAAGTCGGAGATAAGATAACTATTAGAGATAAGGAATTTAGAATTGGTGGAATACTTATTAAGGAGGCAAGATTTGATATAAATCCAAATTTTGCAGTCATATTACCGATTAAAGATTTTGATAAGTTGTTCGATAAAGAATACTCAATTGTAATAGTTAAATTGGAGAGTATGGATAGGATAGAAGACTTTAAAAAGTCAGTTGATAAGACGATAAATCGTAGAGAGAAAAGGGTATCGGTTTTTGAAATAAGAACGATTATAGAGGCAATAGAAAAGGCATTCAGGAACATAACACTGTTTCTGATGGCAATTGCAGGAGTTTCGTTACTTGTAGCTGGTGTTAGCATTTTAAATATAATGCTGATGTCGACGATTGAAAGGACAAGAGAGATAGGTTTGATGAGGGCTATTGGAGCTTATAAAAATACGATATTAAGGTTATTTCTTATAGAAGCATTAGTGTTGGGGATCGTTGGTAGCATAATCGGTGGACTTCTGGGCTTTTTGGGGGGTTATGCAATAGACATGTTAATATTGAAAACGGCAAAGTACGTATTTCAACCAGCTTCCATTGTTTACGTATTCATAGGACTGTTCTTTGGAATATTAACTGCTTTAATAAGTGCACTATACCCTGCCTGGAAGGCATCAAAATTAGAACCGATAGATGCTCTCAGATATGAATAATTAGATTATGAATAATATTTATTAAAAATTTATTATTTTATTATTTTAAACTTGTTTCCTCCTGGTCATTAAATAATACGTTAAAGCCGATATTGCACCTAAACTACCTATTGTCATTGCTATTATATTCATGGGATTAGATAACAATTTTTTAACTTCTGTCTTCTTAGAAGTTTCTATAACTACTAATTTTCTTGGAAGTGGTATTTCAAAAACATTTCCTTTATCATCTTCATAGATAACTCTGGATCCTTCACACGCATAAGCATTTATTGGAATATTACTTAGGTTTAATGTAACACTAAAACTTACCTCCCACACGTCACCTACATTCATATCTCCTATATTCCATTCAATTTTTGTAAAACCATCCACTTTTGATGGTGGATATGATGGATTTTTTGTAAAGTTATTAGCTAATGTTACATACTCTGGTAATATTTCGATCAATCTAACTCTTTTGGGTGGAGTTATTTTAATCATTTCATCTTTTAATTCTTCAAAAACCACGAGTAAACTTTCGGCATCTTTTGCATGAATATACCTTCCACCGGTAACACTTGCTATTTCTTTCAATATGGATTCGTCGATTTTATCACCCAAACCTACCGTATATATAATATAATTTTTATTGATAGCCTCAGCTATAGGTGAAGAGGGATAAGTAGGAGGAGTATAATCACCAACACCATCTGTTAAAAATATTATTATCTTTATGGCGTCACTGCGGTTACTTAATCTTAATAAATCGATTGCTCCTCTCAATCCTATGTTTAAATTCGTTCCTCCTTCAGAGTCTATATAATCAAGCTTATGAATTACCTCTGAAAAATTACTTGTTAATGGAACCTCAAAATCAATATCATGATCCCAACTAACTAAACCAATTCTTATATTTGGAGATTTTATTTCATTAATAAAATTTTTAATAGAAGAAATCCTAAGGTTTTGAGGATCGTTCTCCTTCATACTTTCCGAACTATCTACTGAGAACACTATATCCATCTTAATTTCTTTTGGCACAGAGATCTTTATATTTATGTTTACTATATTATTCCTTTGGGAATCAACTGTAATTTTATCAGGAGTTATATTTTTCTCTACTTCAATATATATCCTCTGAGATTTTACTGGAAAAACTAGCAAAAATACCAAGAAAATTAAAGTAATAATTGTTATTTTTTTCATTTCTAACACCTCACTTTAAATCTAATTCTTTCATCATCGTTTCTTAAGGATATTAATAAGATTTTTGATTGTATTTTTGTAACATTTAATAACTATATCAGTTAATCTTACTGTGACACACCGTTCCATCTCTCCGCTACTTTTGTAGAATTTGTAGCGGAGAGCGTCATCACGAACACCCGACGCCCTCACCGCAGCCTTAAGACTACGGATCTCGGAACGGTCAAGGCAGAATATCATTACAATACAATAGAACTATAAATCTTTTGGTTCAAAGAGCGTGTCCAAAAAAATTACGAATCTGATTTTCAAAACTGGATTTAATGGAATTTCAAGCAGCCTACTCAACTAAAATGCTATCAAACTTAAAAAAACACGTTTAAAAATAGTAAAATCGCAAAGTAGGTTCGTGAGAATTTTATTAACTCTTAAGTCAAATTATTGACACACCCTGGCGGGATATGATTCCGCCAAGGTATCAAAAGCATTCAAATGTAACGAAAGCAACGTTATATGTTTCTGCCCCTAAAGGAGCTTCAAGAGGAGTTTGGTCTTCCTTTAACGGGAAGACGTTTATCCTCACAGGCGGGGTCGAGCTGCTGAGCGGTAATAATTTTCATAGATAATCTAGATTTACATCTCTAATATATTTAGCCTTATCTGCTCAGGCATCTTAGCTGCCTATCGGGGTAAAACATCTTTAGATGTAGGGCTCAGATGTTACCCCGAATAAGGTTGCCCTTAAAGGTTTTATACTTCAAGTGTACCAAAGCAGACGTATCT
>CAYYFC010000011.1:0-43279 GCA_964471215.1 uncultured archaeon
TTTTTTCCCTTTCAACCCTCCTGCGTTCGAACTCCCTGACACTTCTTCTCGTTCTGATGGCTTCAGATGGTAATAAATTATAATACTGATTCAGAGTTGATATGTAAGAGCTGACCTCCTCCCCGCTCTAAAGGGCGAGGGTTCCCTATAGGGGAACCACCATCGGATCCGTCTCACGACAGCTTCATATGCTTCGGTTTTTGTCATCGGGCTGGGTCAGAGCAACCCTCTGGGAGAAAATAAGAAGGAGGGAATAAAAATGTTTAGGGAGAATTGTGAGCGAATGAAGAAATGCGTCATGCTTCTGAGCGGAGGTATAGATTCATCAACACTCCTCTTCCACCTCCTAAACAGTTATTACGAAGTTCACGCTCTGACATTTTATTACGGTCAGAGACATAAAAAGGAAATAGAGTATTCTAAGAAAATAGTCGAATATGCAAAGAGAAAAGGATTGCGCGTTCATCACAGAGTAGTTGACATATCGTCCATCCATGAATTGATATCTGCAGGAGCTATAACGGGTACAGAGGAAGTTCCCAAGGCATTTTACACCGAAGAAACTCAGAAGATTACTGTTGTTCCGAACAGGAATATGATTCTCCTCTCGATTGCAGTCGGATACGCTGTAAAGATAGGGGCTAAGGAGGTTTTCTACGCAGCGCATAAAAGCGATTACAGCATATATCCTGACTGCAGGAAGGAATTCGTTAAAGCATTGGACATGGCGGCTTATCTTGGGAATCTATGGAATCCTGTCGAGATAAAAGCACCTTTTATAGATATGACCAAGGCAGAAATAGTTAAAATCGGTTTGAAATTAAATATCCCGTACGAATTAACATGGAGCTGCTATGAAGGAATGGATAGGCCTTGCTTGAGCTGTGGGACTTGTTTGGAGAGAACTGAGGCATTCTTATTAAACAAAACTAAGGATCCGTTACTAAGTGACAAGGAATGGTCCGAAGCCATAAGGATTTATAATGACATGAAAAGAAGGCTGTTTAATAAATAAATGGCATCAGGTCAATGTGTGACCCACTCCACCCTAAAGGGCGGATCTTCAGGTTGGTCGTTTCTTAATGGAACGATCCTTATCCTCCTCGGCTGGGTCACGCCACCACTACCCCCTATCCTTACGGATTAGGGGTCTACCTTCTTCAAGTTGATGTTAGAATATTTAAAGCTACCACCAACAACTCCCCTCACTGCCCTCCTTGCGTATCCTCGCCTTGAAAGGTAGGTTTTGCAAGCAACGATTTTATAATATGCATTAGATTGTCTTTTCTGCAAAAAAGGGTACCAGCATTTATGTGAAATCGCTCAGGGATATGAAAGCAGCAATGTACCTTATACAAAATTACTGTTCTGGACTTTACAAAAAGTCGCTAAGAAAGCGTTAGAGCGGGGATGAATTAGGGGAGGTAGTGGAGCATTAGTCTTATAAAGACTCGCTATGTTATGTTTAATGTCGGGTGGGAAGGTAAAACAAGGGGAAAATATAGCCCTGTTCCGTTCCTTGCGGAAGACGGGTGAATGGTGTGTTGCCCACTCCGCGTATATCCGATGAGGATATACTCAAACTTCCCCTGGATTCCTCGCACTTCAGTGCGGAGAGGAGGTCAAAATCGATTGATTCTTACTTCAACGAAATTCTCCTTTATCAAGTCATTCTTCGATTTGAAAATTCATGAGATAAGTTCATAGATTGTTTAAGCATTAATTAATCGTTAATAATTAAGAATATGTTTGGGAAATGTCCGGGACACATCCCGGACACATCCCGCCTCCCGGATTTGAACCGGGGACCCCGGGATCTCTGCCGGGGTTACCGACTACAGTCCCGCGCTCTACCAGACTGAGCTAAGGCGGGATCGATCATACTTAATTAAAACTGTTTAAAAAGCTTATGTAATAATTCAATTTTTTATATTAAGTCTTCCTTATAAACTCATCTATCCTGTCACCTATCTCCGAAATCCAGTCTATCCTTCCTGGTTTGAACCTTTTGTTTCCTCTCTTTATTATTTCCTCAACTATATCTGCTACCTCCTCTGGATCTAGTTCAGTCGTATCAACCTCGTATACATTCCTGCAATTCTCGATGGACTCTATGAGTATTGAATCGACTATCTCAGCCTCAACATTCTCAAGGATCTTTTCTCGATTCCATTTCTTCGATTCGAGCCTATTCTTCAGTATAATTGGATTGCATCTGAGAACTATCGTTACGTCTGGTTTAAGGAGATGTGACAGATGGCCTTCAAGTATTGTTATGCCCTCATCTATTTCCTTAACTTTTTTTGATAATTCTTCTACATCAACAACTTTACAACCTTCTTCTTCTCCAATTATGCATTTGAACTTTTCTGCAAGAACATTTACTGAAAAAACCCTGTATCCTCTTTTTCTTAGTATATCGGCAACCGTTGACTTTCCTACACCCGGAGTTCCCGTTAACGCTACCAACACATCTTAAATTTTTAAACAGTTAATTAAAAGTTATGTACGATGAAGTTTACACCTGAAAGGGCTCTGATAATTAGGGATGTTGCGGTAATAGCAGACCTTCATCTTGGAATTGAGAACGCGATGGTCGAAAAGGGTATATCAATTCCCAGGATGCAGATAGATGAAATAATCGAGAGGATAAATTCCATAGTCGATTCTTACGGTGTCAGGGAGATAGTTATAGCAGGAGATCTAAAACACGAATTCTGTCAGAACCTTCCATATGAATGGGAAGACGTCGAACTACTTTTAAAAAGCGTAGATGTCGATCTGAGGTTCGTTAGGGGAAACCACGATAACTTTTTAAAGACGATTCTGGCTAGGTATGGAATGACTCTTGAAGAGGAGCTTGAAGTTTACGGCTGGACAGTCGTTCACGGTCATAGGGAGTGCGAAAGGAAGAGGATTGTAATGGGGCACGAGCACCCGTCTATAAAGGTAAGGATAAACGGAATACATACTTTTCACTGTTTTTTAAGGATTAAAAAAGATGAAAGGGAGATAATCGTTCTTCCGGCCTTTTCTCCTCTTGTATCAGGAAGCGATGTATCGTACTGCAGATTTCTATCACCGATTCTCAAAGATGTAAAAGAAGAAGAAGTTGAGGTTTTTGCGATAGAGGAAGATGTTTTTTATCTTGGAAAATTGGTAGATCTAAAGGAATATCTGGCAGCGGGAGTATTTCCATGATAACGCTCGTATTAAAGACGATATGGCTACTTCTCCCAGCTTACACACCTAATAACTTCGCGGTACTCTTCGGCGGTGGAAAACCTATAGATTTAAACAAGAACTTCATAGACGGTAGAAGGATATTCGGAGACGGTAAGACTATAAGAGGTTTCGTGGCCGGTGTTATCGGAGGAATTATTGTGGCTAATCTGCAGCTGATAATTGAGAGATCATTCGGATTTGAAGTGTATTCATCTGTAGCCCATGTTTACATCCGATTTTTACTGCTGGTATTTCTTCTCTCCTTTGGTTCGATGACAGGTGATCTTTTCGGGAGTTTTGTTAAGAGGAGACTGGGATTTGAAAGGGGAAGAAGCCTTCCCGTGCTTGACCAACTCATGTTCCTCGTATTTGCATATGCCTTTGCAAGTGCATTGGATGAATTCCACATGCTTTTTACAATGGATATCCTCATAACCGGCGTAATAATAACACCGGCTCTTCATCTACTCGTTAACGTTATGGCTTATAAGCTTAAGTTAAAGGACGTGTGGTGGTGATACCTTTTTAAAATAACACGCGTAATTCTGGTATGGTGGAGAAGGGCTACCTAATTAGGAGACTTCTGGACGTAAACGCCCTGAAGTTCGGTGAATTCGTACTTTCATCTGGTAAGAAGAGCAATGTGTACGTTGATATAAAACTCGCATGCACGTATCCAGATATTCTGAAGACCATAGTTGGATTGATGGTTAAAAGCGTTAAGAGTTTGGAGTTCGATAAGATAGCCTGCATAGAACTCGGAGGAGTGCCAATTGCAACTGCCCTATCTCTCGAATTGAACAAACCCCTCGTAATATTCAGGAAGACTAGGAAGGAGTACGGTATCAAGGAGGACTGCATAGGTAGCGTAAATCAGGGAGAAACGTTTATAGTTGTTGAAGACGTAGTTACGACGGGTAAATCTGCACTTTCCGTGGTTAAAAGGGTCGAAGAAAAAGGAGGAATCGTTTCCGCTGTCCTGTGCGTCGTTGATAGGGAAGAGGGTGGCGGAGAGAGGATAAGAAATCTCATATCGATTTTAAAGTTAAGGGAGCTCATCGACAACGTTTAAATACAGCTTCGAATGCTAGGATTTTGCATGAGTAAGATAAAGAAGATGATGAAGAGGAAGACAAATCCAAATCTCGTAAACCTTATAGAGTATTTGCTGAAGATTTCCGCCGAGAAAAATGCGAAGATATGGAAGGATATAGCAGAAAGACTTGCAAGACCAAAAAGACTTTACTCTGAGGTCAACGTTTCGAAGATTCAGAGATATGCAAATGAGGGTGAAACAATAGTAGTCCCTGGCAAGGTGTTGGGAGGGGGGAACATATATAAGTCTGTTACGGTTGCAGCCCTTGACTTTTCAAAATCTGCAAGGGAGAAAATAACCAGAGCAGGCGGAAGATGTCTAAGCATAAGAGAGCTGACGGAAATAAATCCGGAAGGTAGTAACGTGAGGATAATGGGGTGATTGTCGTGTCCGTAAACGTAAAAAGGGTTTTGAAGCTCCTGGGGGATGACTATGTCGTAATAAATGCCGAAGGACACATACTCGGAAGACTCTCAAGTATAATAGCAAAGAGACTTCTGAACGGTGAAAAAATAGTCGTTGTAAATGCTGAAAAGGTCATAATAACCGGTGATAGGGAGATGGTTCTGAGGAGGTACAAGGAGAAATACGATAGGGGTAGCAAGGAGAAGGGACCGTATTTTCCAAGGCATCCGGAAAAGATATTTAAGAGAACTGTTAGAGGTATGCTTCCATGGAAGAGCAGAAGGGGAAGAGAGGCTTACAGAAGGCTCAGGGTTTTCATGGGCGTTCCGAATGAGCTGAAGGATAAGAAATTTGAGGTTGTAGAGGATGCCCTTTATGAGAAAGTTTCAAAAACAGATAAATATGTAACATTAGCTGAGGTTAGCCAATATCTGGGATTCAAATTCAGGGGTGCGTGACATGAGAATAGTTATAACAAGCGGTAAGAGGAAGACTGCGATAGCCAAGGCGGTGATAAGGGAGGGGGTGGGAAGGGTTAGGATAAACAGGATACCGCTTGAAATTTATCAGCCAGAACTAGCCAGGTTGACGATAATGGAACCCCTTATAATCGCAAAGGATCTTGCAAAAAAGGTTGACATAGACGTAACTGTTAAAGGCGGTGGATTTATGGGTCAGGCCGAGGCTGCCAGAACTGCAATTGCCAGAGGTTTGGTCGAGTGGTGCGGTGACGAGGAGCTTAGGAGGGCATATCTGCAGTACGACAGGTACATGTTAGTAAACGATATAAGGAGGAAGGAACCTAAGAAACAAGGTGGAAGGGGTGCTAGAAAGAGGAGGCAGACGTCTTATAGGTGATTTCCATGTTTCCCATAAGGTGTTTTAGCTGTGGTGCCGTGATAGGCCATCTCTATGAGGAATACAGGAAGAAGGTGGAAAGTGGTAAGAGTCCGAAGGAGGCACTGGACGAGCTCGGAATAGAGAGGTACTGCTGCAGGAGGATGTTTCTGACATACAAGTCAGTGGTCAAGGAATTCGCAAGGTTTTATGGAAAAGGGTTTTATACAAAGGATTCGGTAGATCTATTGAAATGATTTTGGATGGGGCCGTAGGGTAGCCTGGTTATCCTCCCGGCTTCGGGAGCCGGTGACCCGAGTTCAAATCTCGGCGGCCCCATAAGAGGTGATGTGCATCAAAAAAACGTTCCCGTTCAAATACACTCGGTTTGAAAAGGCGAGGATAATAGGCTCGAGGGCATTGCAAATCGCTATGGGTGCCCCGATTTTAATAGAAACGGACAAGAGTGATCCGCTGGAGATAGCGAAGGAGGAGTTTGAAAGGGGAGTTATACCGATAACTGTCAGGAGAAGAAGGGAGAGCTTCGTCTGGCTCGAGAGGTACGATCTCTTTTAAATTTTTATCTTCCTTTTGCTTGCAAGACCCCTTCCGAGAGGGAGGGGGATACGCAAAGGGAGGTGGGTGGTAAATATTTAAATACTCTAAAGGTGAACGGTATAATAACCTTGTAACAGCCGTTAAGGCTGAATAGCCGCAAGGGCTGGTGTGTAAAGGTAGCCTGTGAGTCCCGAATGGGATAACGGGTAGTGACTGCGTGAACCAGCCTGTGAGGATGAGGTAGGCAACGACCCACAAACACCTCACAAAGCCTCTTGCATAAGCAAGGGGTAGTTCACTTAAGCAGAATCTTTAGATACCTCTCCCTTTCCTCTGGGCTGGAATTCACGAGTATATCGAAACCTTTCTTCTGAAGCCTTATTTCGGAGGGAATTCCCGTCTTCTCAAATTCTTCCTTAAAAGATCTTCCACTTTTTATCGATTTGGCTAGAGAATAAGCGGAAACTATCGAAGGTCTTATACCCTCTCCGGTTATCGGATAAACGGTTCCCAGAGCTTCTCCTATGACAGGAAATTCAAATTCGTATAAACTCTCATCTATACCTCCCATGTATATGTGAGCAGTCTCAACCCTCTTCACATCACACCTATAACTGGATAAAAAAGATCTTAGCCTAGATTCAAGCTCCCATCTGTTCATGAGCCCACCTATTCCCACCTTTGCAAGTCTTCCGCATGGAAATACCCATATGTAGCCCACAAGATCACTGAAAAACCAAACCTCCATGTCCTCAACCTCTATCCCATCAACTACATATTGAACCGTCAGCATCTTGTTGCTCCTGTGGAAGTAATTCCCTGTCGCTATGACAACGTTTTCCTCTTTTAAAACAGGTTTTTTATTCCTGAACCTTATTAGCTCCTTCCTAACATCTACATCCTTTACGAGATATCTTAGAAATCCGGGTTTATCTATTATGTAACTCCTTATCCTGTTTCTGGAGAAGTATTCACCGTCTAGATATATGTTCACGCCGTATATATCGTTTAGAATGTAATCGTCCGGAATCTTCACGAACTTCTCGATGTCCTTTGGAACCCCCCATGCGCAGGGTTTCTCCCCTATCTCCTTCATCTCATAAACTCTCACATCGAATTCGTCCTTTAAATAATATGCAAGCGAGCATCCCGCAACTCCGCCACCTATTATATGAATTCTCTTCATTCTATTTCCTCCTTTTTTATTTAACTCGTCTAAAAAAGTTAAAAAAGTTTTTGTTTAGAGTTCTGTCATTTTTATTTCTGGTATAACCGTTAATGGTCTGAAAAAGGCTCATAAATTATTCATAGATCTTAATAATTTTTGCGACAAAAAATCCGGAAGTTTCGTGTTTGTGCGGATAAAATCTTCTGCATTTTGAAATCTCCCTATCAAACTCTATATCCGTATTGGGAATTTTTACAAATGCCTTTTCTCCCCATTTTATCTCCTCTAACTCTATATCGAAGTTTTCTAGTGCGAACTGTATCACAAACTCGTTTTCTTCAGGCGTTAAGGAGCACGTTGAATAGACTAGCGTTCCACCAGCCTTCAGACTCTTTATAGCTGAAGAAATTAGATCTCTTTGAAGCCTTGAACAGAACTCTATGTCTTCTATACCGTCAATCCTCTTTCTGTCCTTATCCTTGTGAATTACACCTTCACCACTGCACGGAGCATCCAGTAATATTTTATCTGCTTTTATTCCTATTTTATGAAATTTTGCGGCATTCATCTTTATTACAACCGTATTCAGTACGCCCATTCTATGTATGTTGTCTATCAATGCCCTTATCCTCTGTTCGTTTGCTTCTATCGCTATAATTACACCCCTGTTATTCATAAGCTGAGCTAAGAACGTAGTTTTACCTCCTGGAGCGGATGTGAAGTCGATGACTATTTCATCGTGCTCTGGATTCAGTGCAAGCGGAGGTATGCACGAGCTCTTCTCCATTACGTAGTAATAACCCATCAGATACTCCGGAGTGGCACCTATTGAATATGGCTCCTTCAGAACCTTGTAGCAGAAGGGTACATCCGTTTTTTCAAGCTTAAACCCTCTTTCCTCTAACCTCTCTATTAACTCATCTTCTTCAATCTTTATCGTGTTAACCCTTATGTGCTTCGGTATTCCCCTCTCCATTGCCTCTACGAGCTTCAGAGTTTCATCTCTACCGAAGAAATTTATCCATCTTCTTATTATAAATTCATTATATCCAAACTTTCTTGCAATTTCCCTTGAATCCGGTGTCGAAGGGAAGTCGAGGATCATTTTTATATCAACCCTCCAAATACATCTAGTGGAATTCAACCCATATGTTAAAAAGTGGAGGAAGGGTTTAAAGAGAATTGCACTGGTTTATCCAAACAGGTATATAGGGGGAATCGCGAACGTAGGTCTTCAGTTTATATACGCGTATCTTAACTCGCTTGAGAACTGCATATGCGAGAGGTTTTACTCAGATGTCTTCGAAGGGCTTAGAAGTATGGAAAGCGGTACACATTTGAGGGAATTTGATGTAGCCCTTTTCTCACTTCAATACGAGGAGGATTACTTTAAGGCAGTTGAAATACTTGAGAGAAGCGGATTTAAGGGTATGAAAATAGCGGGAGGACCGTGCGCCATGATAAACCCCAGACCTTTAAAGGATTTCTTCGATGCCTTCATAATAGGAGAGGTCGAGAAGAGCAATGTTCTGGATTTGATAGTCGAATCGAGATCTAAAGAGGAATTAAAGGATTTGAAGGGAATCTGGACTGGCCACGAGGAAAGGGTTAAGAGGATAAAACCAAAAAAACTTGATTTTTATCTTGGGAAGCAGATAATAGGTGAATCCGCGTTCGGGAAGTGCATATTGCTCGAAGTTGGAAGAGGTTGCTTCAGAAGATGCAGATTCTGCGTTGTTAGACAGATATACTCTCCGGTTAGATGGAGGGATCCCGATATCCTTTTGGACTTTGCGGAAAGCCATAAAGGACTTGTAGATAAATGCTCGCTTATAGCCCCATCTGTCGGCGACTATCCCGACATAAAGAAGTTGACGTCGAATCTGATAGAGATGGGATACATGGTCTCGCCATCATCCATCCGTGCCGACACTGTCGATGAGGAATTGATGGAGATGTTTGCAGTGGGAGGGTTGAAGAGCTTCACAATTGCACCGGAGGCTGGTAGTCAGAGGTTGAGAGACATTCTTGGAAAGGATCTGAGTGAGGAGGATATAATGAACGCTGCATCGATAGCGAGCGAAAAGGGAATAAAGAGTATAAAGCTCTATTTCATGATAGGTCTTCCAAAGGAAACGAAAGAAGATCTGAAGGAATTGATAGAGCTAGCAAAAAAGATAAAGAGGTTATTCAGGGACGTTTCTATCTCGATAAATCCACTTGTACCAAAGCCTCACACACCTTTTCAGTGGTTGCCCTATACGGGATTTAGGGATTTCTTAGCTGGTATGAAGGAGTTGAAGAGGAGAATAGATTTCCTTAAGAAGGAGTTGTCAAGGGAGTTCGATGTTTCGGTTAGCAGTCCAGATAAATTTGCAATTCAGACAATTCTTTCCAGAGGCGGTGAAGAAGTTTGCAACCTGATAAGAACGAGAAAGCAGAGCTTAAGAATTGCTAAGGATCTAGGCCTTCTGAAATACCTTGGAGAGATTCCGGTTGAAGATAAGCTACCGTGGGATTTCATAGATCACGGATACAGCAAGAGCAGATTGATTAGAGAATACGAGAAAACGTTCTGATTTTACAAAAAGTCGTTGAGAAAGCCTAGGTTTATACGGTTAGATTTATAAGATTAAGAATTTCTATTTCATCTCGAAATCCTGTTTTTATTCCATGCGACCCCTATACTGTTTAATGCTGGGAGCGTCACAAATCACCGAGATAAAACAGATGACTCTTGCACTTGCAATCGGAGCAACCAAAACCCTTCACATATTCAAATCTCTTGGATAAATCTCCGGCTATTCTGCATTCCATTCTTTCGTTTGGTATTAAGAAAGCTAACATGTCATCGGAATTTACGCTCAGATAATCTATGTGCCACCTCATCTTCTTATCCCTCCTGAAGTGTCTCGCAACCCTCTTAAGCATATTGTTCATACCGCTTCCGACGTACACGTACAACCCCTTCTTAAAATCTATAACTCCAAGGCTTCCGACGCAAAATCTTTTGTCGCTGTTTATCCTTATGAAAAGCAGATAAGTCCCCTTCATCTCGGTTTGAATCTTAATATAGCCGCTATTCCCCCGAACGCATTGAGAAGCATAGCACCCTCTTCAGATTCCGTAGATAGTATCTCTACCTTTGCCCCCGTCTTTTCTGCAAGCTCGGAAAGTTCTAGGACGACATCTCTTCTATCAACTATCTCCATTTCAAATCCATCCTTTTCGCAAAGTATCTTCTTATCACCGTCCCTAATCGTAACCTCGATCTCCTTTCTGCACTGTGGGCATCTGTACTTTACTCTCTCTAGTCTAAGACCCTCACTTAGAAGAAGTATGTCAACGGCGCCGATGTTCAAATACCTTCTTATCTCTTCTTCACCGTAAGCTGCCAGACCATCCTTTACGACCTCCTTCAGAAATCTGTTCATAAGCTTCTTTTCTCTTATCAGATCAAGTTCCTGCAGTGTATCCTCAGCCTTTTCGACGAGCTCGTAGAGTCCGCTTTCATCTGTGTATCCAACATCGAAAAGACCTACTATCTTCTTCTGAAGCTCGTAATGCAGATACTCACCCTTGTAGAACTCCTCCTTTGTAGGAGAAGGACCTCCTATTAGAATTCCGAGGAGCTCGTCCTTGTACTGAAGAAAGGCGTTGTTGGCTTTTTCTCCAACCTTCTTGTAGAATTCGTGAATGGCGATCTCCCTTAACCTTTCAAATCTAAGCGCACTCTGACCTCCCTGCCTGTGCTTTCCCGGAACCATTGAAGTCGTATATGCGAGAACCTCTATTCTCTTTCCCTTTAGTAGCCCTATTGTAGCCTCCCTTCTGTCGAGAACTATCAGTCCGTATAGCTTCTTTTCCTTCAGCATATCCTTAAGGGGTTCAAGGTAGAACTTGGAATCGCAGTGGTACTTGTAAAGAGGAACTGGCTCTGGCGGAATTATTATTTCTGTTATCCTTTTTTCTTTACCGTTCTCCTCTATTACTCCGCTCACTATTACCATTCCATTTTCTGGAGGTTTTCTGAACATCTTTAATCTCTGAAGTATTGCCTCCAGACCTGCTATTACATTCGTTCTTGTCTGCTTTGATTTTATGTTCTCTGCTTGGCTAAGCTCGCTTCTGAGCTGATTTGACACATCGGCTATGTTCTTATCGGGAGGTATATAAAGCGTTATGAGCTCAGTACCCCTGCCCTTATACCTCTCAAGTTCTTCAAGTTTTCTCTTGAATTCGTACATTATCCTTGATGTCATAGAACTGATTCAATTACGAATATTTATATCTGTTTTGCCAAGACCTTATAGCCCTCAGAAGATCTATCTTTCTGAATTCAGGCCAGTATATATCACAGAAGTAAGCTATGGAATTTGTAGTCTGCCATGGAAGGAAGTTTGAAAGCCTCTGCTCCCCTCCAGTTCTTATTAAAAGGTCGACAGATTCGTATCCGTTATCAGAATAGAGATTTCTCTCTATATGCTCCTTTCTTATCTCGTCAGCCCTTATAATCCCTTTTTTTACATCTATAAGTAGCTTTCTTATCGCATCTATGAGCTCCTGTCTTCCGCCGTATGCAAGTGCTATGTTTAGGTTGTATCTATCGTAATCCTTGGTCGCGAGCTCAAGCTTAAAGACTACCTTCTGGACTTTTTCTGGAAGGAGATCCTTTTTCCCTATTATCCTAACCCTTACCCTGTTCTTATGTATCCTCTTATCCCTCAAAAGGTCGTTAAGCTTCTGTTCCATCAATTTGAACAGATTCTTCTTCTCCTCCTCATCTCTTCTGAAATTTTCAGTTGAAAATGCATAAACCGTTACATTTTTTATACCAAGCTCAAGACACCATTCCAGAATTTTCTCAGCCTTTCTAGAACCGAATATGTGACCGAAATATGCAGGAAGACCTATTTTCCTAGCATATCTTCTGTTTCCGTCCATTATTATTGCTATATGATTCGGAATCTTGTTTTTCATTACCTCCCTAATCAGCAACTTCTCATAAATCTTATACACCAGTTTTTTTAGTAACGAGATCAGAACCATCATCCGAACTCCTCTAGAATAGATTTTACAAGATCTATATATTCAGGTTTCAAAAAATACCTGTTTTTATCCCCAATCTCCATCTTTAATATACCCAGTTTTGAATTCATGAGACCGACCATAGCAGATATTCCCCTCAAATTTATGTCAAATCCCCTTTCCCTCAACCTCTCGTATATCTCCTTTGTCGTATATTTCTTACCGTCGAGGAGTAATATTAATAACTCCTTTCTTATTCCCCTCTTATCCCTTTCTAGGTATTTCCTCAACCTCGCAACTATCTCTTCTTTCACAAAAACACCTCACAGTGGTATTACTTCCACTACTATTCTCTTTGATGTCGGATACCTCTCAATTACGCTTACATCAAACCCCTCTCTTTTAAGCACGTCCTTCCACATCTCCACAAACTCAACCGAAGTCTCGACACCCCCATCAACCTCTACAAATTTCTGATTATTATATTTTTTTAAGATCTCCCTTATCCTCTCGATCCTGCCCTGTATAAATCCGCATAAAACAGTTCCTTCACTCGTAATTTTATAAAATTCAGGCATCTTTTTTGCCATCCTTATAAGCCTTCTCCTGAACTGTACTCTATCCTTAAATCTTGCGGTACAATAATGGAACTTGTTAACTTTTTTAGCGTATTCATCTGCAATCTCAGCGCTGTTAAGACAGCCGTAGTGATCATCAGGTCTGTATCCCCTCTTCACAAGCTCTCTATAATTCGTCGATGAGAACTCAAGTTCGTTTAGATTTAGGAACACATCGCATCCGTTAACAAGCTCCACTATATCTTCCGAGAATTTTAAAGCTGGAATTTCTATTCCTACCTCTAATCCCATAATCTTCGAAATCCTTATGGGCTCCAGAAATCTGTGCGGATCTCTGAGTTCAACTGGATGAAATCTTATCTCATCCAATCCTGCATCCGCTAATCTTCTTATAGTTCTCTCCTTTAAGGGTATGCTCGTGTAAAGATGTGAATGGATATCTCTGAATACCCTAAGGTACTCCAAAACTCTTTCGAGCTTCAGAATTGGTTCTCCTCCTGTTATTGCAATCCCTTCGGCATCCATCGTATTGGCCTCTTCCAGCGCATCCTCTATTCTCCTCACCTCCCTTTCATTTGCGTACATGACATCCCTTCCCCTCCTCTCATCCGAAATCGGGCAGTAAAAACAGGAGTTCTTACATATCCCGGTTATAAAAAGAACTAGTTTAGCCCCTCTCCTACAGATCTTGCAACCATCTGGAAGGTAACTGTAATAGCTTCCGCATTCAATTCTTTTAAATCTCACAAAGAGAATTAACATGTTTTATTTTTAACCTTTTGCACAACAAAAAATATAAGTAAGTTGTATTTTTTTACATGGAGGTCAACGAGTATTCGTTCGGGAGAATAGTTATAGAAGGAAAGGTCTACAAATCCGACGTAATAGTCGGAAGGGATTTTTTGAAGGACGGGTGGTGGAGGAAGGAAGGTCATAGGGTTCAGATAGAGGACATAGATGACATAGTAAACTACAGACCCGAAGTTGTTGTGTTCGGAACAGGTGCCTACGGTGCGGTAAGAGTTGACAGGGAAGTTGTGGAAAAGCTAAAGGAAATGGGGGTTGAGGTGATAATAGATAAGACAGAGAAAGCAGTAAAGATATATAATAAATTATTAAAGGAAGGGAAAAAAGTTTTACTTGCAGCTCATCTCACCTGCTAACATTTTTAAATCCTAACGAATTTCACAATAAATCCGATGAATTATGATGAAGAGAAGGAGGTGATGGAATGGCATATATAAGATTTGAGGTGCCGGAGGATTTGCAGAACGAGGCTCTTGCCTTACTTGAAAAGGCCAGGGAAACTGGTAAGATAAAGAAGGGTACTAATGAGACCACAAAGTCTGTCGAGAGAGGGCTGGCAAAACTCGTCTACATAGCGATGGATGTAGATCCGCCTGAAATAGTAGCTCATCTACCCTTGCTTTGCGAGGAAAAGAACATACCCTATGTTTACATTAAGAGCAAGGAAGAACTTGGAAAAGCAGCAGGAATAGATGTTGCAGCAGCATCAGCATGCATAATAGATGAAGGAGAGGCAAAAGTTGAGCTAAAAAAGATCATAGAGAAACTCAGGGGTTTAAAGAAGTAATACTTTTATATGTATTTCTGTAGATGTGATAACATGGCCGAGGAGGATGTTGCTCCGGCAGAGGTTATAGAGATAATAGGAAGGACGGGTATGCACGGTGAGGCCACTCAGGTTAAGGTGAGGATTCTGGATGGCGAGAACAAGGGGAGGATAATAACTAGGAACGTAATAGGTCCCGTAAGAGTTGGCGATATACTTATGATAAAGGAAACGGCTAGAGAGGCTAGAAAGCTAGTTGTGAGGTGATCGAATGGAGAAGAGAGTATGCTCCTTCTGCGGATACGAGATAGAGCCGGGAACGGGTAAGATGGTTGTAAGAAAGGACGGGAAGATCCTGTACTTCTGCTCGAGAAAATGCGAGAAGAACATGCTGGAACTTAAGAGGAATCCCAGAAAGTTGAAGTGGACAAGGTTTTACGTCAAGGGTCAGTAAGCGGGTGGTCTAATGGAGAGGACTTTTGTAATGCTTAAACCAGATGCAGTTCAGAGAGGATTGATAGGTGAAATAATATCGAGGATAGAGAAAAAGGGTCTTAAGATAGTTGCTATGAAGATGCTCAAGATAGACAGGGAACTGGCAGAGAAGCATTACGAGGAGCACAGGGAGAAACCGTTTTTCAAAAACCTCGTGAACTTCATAACATCGGCACCTGTAGTAGCGATGGTTGTAGAAGGAAAGAATGCTGTTAAGATTGTTAGAAATCTCGTGGGCGCGACAAATCCGGAAGAAGCATTGCCGGGGACAATAAGAGGTGACTTTGGATTGGAGATAGGAAGGAACGTAATACATGCATCGGATTCTATCAAATCTGCTGAAAGAGAGATAGCCCTTTTCTTCAGAGATGAAGAAATAGTTGAGTACAGGAGGATAGATGAGGAGTGGATTTATGAATGAGAGTGAAGTGAATGTCTGAAGAAGAGAAAAAGCTCAGAACACCTATAGTTGCAGTTTTGGGTCATGTGGATCATGGAAAGTGTCTTGCACCGGATGAGTTCATAATATCCCCCGAATTGGGAAAGATAACTTTGAGAGATCTTTTTGAATTGGGAGGAGAAGTCGTAATAAGTAACGGGGTGGAGGAGGTAAGAAGGTTAAACATCCTCGTACAATCACTAAACGGAAGACTGAAGTTCGAGAAGACTAGAACTCTTTACGTTTGGAGGATTAGACATAGGGGAAAGATAATCAGGGTTAAGTTAAAGAACTGGCATGATATTAAGGTAACACCAGAACACCCGTTTTTGACAAAAAACGGATGGAAAAGATCTGAAGATTTGAAACCGGGTGATCTCGTAGCAATTCCCAGGAAGATATATGCGAATGAAGATCTGAATCTTTTCATACGCCATCTAACATCATACATTCCAGAAATATCAGAACACCGTAATGATTTAGATTTTTTGAAGGCAATGTTCTATTTAGTGGGATTAACCGTTGCAGATGGGGATGTTCTGAAGAAAATGGATGGAAGCGTTTGCAATGAGAGCTATTTGCAATCGATTTGCAGTATTAATGAAAGGGGCGTTTTGTCGAAGATAGTATTCCTTGCCCCGAAGGAAATAGTTTCGGAATTTTTAAGGGGATTTTTTAATCGAAAGGGAAATGTAAATGTTGCGTTGAAGAGGATAGAGGTAAGTGATAAGTCCGAAGATCTAATAAAGGATATTTCCCTTTTGCTTTTAAGATTTGGCATAACATCCAGGATTCATTGTAAAAAGGACGGTGAATTCATTCTGGAGATATCGGGTAGGAGAAATCTGGAAGTTTACATGAAGAGTATAGGATTTAGCGTGGACGAAAAGGTCAGAGATTTGAAGTCTGCAATTGATAGCTGCTATGACGAGATGTGCTGCGATGAAGAGGGGAGTCTGGAATTCATCGAAGTTGAAGAGATCGAAGAGATTGAATACGACGGATACGTCTATGACATATCGACGCGAACAAAGAACTTTGTGGCAAACGGAATTGTCGTTCACAACACAACGCTTCTGGATAAAATAAGAAAGACTAGGGTTGCAATGAAGGAGGCTGGTGGTATAACGCAGCACATAGGTGCAACTGAGATACCCATAAGCATAATAAGAGAGATATGCAAGGATTACCTGAAAAAGATAAAGATAACGATTCCAGGATTGCTCTTCATAGACACACCTGGTCACAGGGCCTTCACAAATCTGAGAAAGAGAGGAGGTGCCCTTGCAGATCTAGCAGTTCTTGTAATCGACATAAACGAGGGATTCAAGCCACAGACTGAGGAGGCGATTTCCATACTTAGGACATTCAAAACACCGTTCGTAGTTGCTGCTAACAAGATAGATAAGATTCCAGGATGGCAGAGCATGAAGGATACGCCCTTTTTAAAGAGCTACGCACTTCAGGACGATTATGCAAAGAGAAATTTGGAAAATAAGATATACGAGCTTATAGGTGAGCTCTACAGGCATAAGTTCAATGCTGACAGATTTGACAGGATAAGGGATTTCACGAGAACAGTTGCCATAATACCCACATCAGCCATAACAGGTGAGGGAATTCCAGAACTCTTAATGGTTCTTGCAGGCCTTGCGCAGAAGTACCTTGAGAAATCTTTGAGGCTGAGGGTTAAGGGAAAGGCAAGAGGAACCGTTCTGGAGGTTAAGGAGGAAAAGGGTCTGGGAATTAGCTGCGATGTGATACTCTATGACGGAACACTCAAGGTTGGTGATACCATAGCAATAGCGGGGATAGATGATGTCATAGTAACCAGGGTGAAGGCAATTTTAAAACCGAGACCTGCTCAGGAGATGAGAGTTGAGAGCAAGTTCAGAAGCGTTAAGAGCGTTACAGCTGCAGCAGGTGTAAAGATAGTCGCATCAAATCTTGAAAATGTTCTTGCGGGAAGTGAATTCGAGGTTGTTGAGAGTGAAGATGATATAAGGAAGTTCAGAGAAAGGGTAAGAAGGGAATACGAGGAGATAGCAATAAGAACTGATGAGGAAGGTGTAGTTCTGAAGACAGATACGCTCGGATCTCTAGAGGCTCTAATAAACGAGCTTAAGAGGTTTAACATACCCATAAAGAAGGCTGAGGTTGGAGATGTTGATAAGAGGGATGTTGTCGATGCGTCAACAAACAAGGACGAGCTTAATAAGGTAGTACTGGCTTTCAACGTGAAGATACTTTCCGGTGTTGAGGAAGAAGCCAGAAAGTACGGTGTAAACGTCTTTTGCGACAACGTGATTTATTCGCTCATAGACAACTTCGTGAAGTGGAGAGAGGAGACAAGGGAGCTAAGGGAGAGGAAGAGAATTGAGGCTTTGATAAAGCCTGCGAAGATAAAGCTGTTAAAGGAGTACATATTCAGAAGGAGCAAACCAGCGATAATAGGTGTAAGGGTTCTTGCGGGAGAGATAAGAAAGGATTTAGAATTAATGAGAGAGGATGGTAAGAAGGTGGGAAGAATAAGAAGTATTCAAAAAGAGGGGAAAAGTATAAGTGTTGCAAGAGAAGGTGAAGAGGTCGCAATTGCAATTGATGGTGTTATGATTGGAAGACAGATTGATGGTGATGAAGTTTTATATATAGACATTCCAGAAGCTCATGCTAAAATATTTGAAAGAGAGTTATTTGATGTTCTTAGCGATAATACAAAGAAGGCATTAAAAGAATTTTTAGAGATAAAAAGAAAAGAAAACCCATTCTGGGCCAGATAGTTTATTAATTCCGTTCTGGTTCTCCGTAGCACATCATAATATTTTACAGCAAGCTTTAACAATCTCTTTTGTTTATTAGCTACGGAGAACCTTCCGACGCTCCAAACTTCATCGGGATAAATCCTCAGTCCTTCATCTGCGTTGGCTTTCGGGGGGAACGGAGACTCCCCACATCTTCTGGCTAAGTTTAACACGGCGACACAATCTCTATCTCCCTCGAAACCGCAACTACATTTTAAGAGCCTGTATCCATTCGGTGTCAACTTAGCACCACACATCGGACACAGGCTCGAAGTATTGGACGGATTGACCTTCAAAACGGGAATACCTCTCTCCTTAGCCTTTTCCTCCAATATTATTTGGAATCTTCTAAAGCTCCATTTATGTAGAATTCCGTTTAGTTTACTTCCATAATCTATTGAATCCCTAATTCCGGTTAGATCTTCCATTACGATTACTGAATTCGTTCTTTCAGAATCATCAACGATTTCATTAGCAATTTTGTAGTATATGTCTTTGATGCAGTTCTTATGTCTCTCTTTGTATTTTCTATAAACCCTCTTTCTCTTCTCAAGTTTTGTTATCTTCAACTGCATCCTGCGGTATTTTAAATAGTAGGCGGTTCTAATTCTCTGCTCGAACGTTAGAACTTGTTTAATTTTTCCTGAGTTAAACCACGTTACGTTGTTTAGATTTACATCTACCGTTAAAACGTTTTTACATTCCTTAACTTTAACATCCTTTTTCAGCGGTAGAAGTAAGTATATTTTACCTTTTCTCGGTTTTAAAATCGGTTGTCTTGAAATTCTGTAACCCTGATTTAGGTATTTCTTAAGATGTTTGTGAATCTTCCTTCTAAACTTTATTCTCTCGCCGAAATAGTTCAATGAGAATTCTATTTCATCATCTTCAATCCTGTATGAAAACGTTGTTTCGTCAAGCAAAACCCCTAATTTCTTAAAGATTGGTCTAGATGGTTTTTCCTCAATTTCTCCTTTCTTCCACATCCTTAGTAATCTCCTATGACTTTTTAATAGTCCAGACGCTATTTGTGCTGAGGTGTGAATGTAATGGGACGGAAAATCCGAATATTCTCTCCTTAGATAATCGTAATTCTCCTGTCTAAGCCTTTTATAAGACGTAACATTGTTTTTTAAACCGTAATCTATGAAATAATTAACCAAATCACGGTAATCTTTGATCTTATCATTCCATTTTAATGGAGTTCTAAATTGAACAGTTCTAACTACTGAGTAAACTTCTGACAACTTCTATCACCTTCTTCCTCTTGTGACTCCTAAAACCATACAACCTCCCGGCAAACGACGTTATAATCGTGATTAAATCCTCTACAAGCTCCTCTTGAGGAGTTTTGAATCCTTTTTTACTGTCTACAACTTCTATTTCTACGTTGAATGCTTTAAACAATGTGCTCAAATATTTAAATCCAAATCTAGTTAGCCTATCTTCAGTAGCTACTACAACTTTTCTAATCTTTCTATTGGTAACATATTCAAAGACTTTATTCAATCCTTTTCTATTTTCGTTTAGTCCAGATGCTATGTCAGTTAGAACGTCTAAAACATCATATCCTTTTTCATCACAATATCTCTTTAAGTATTCTACTTGTGTATGCAAATCCTTTTCCTGATCTTTTGATGAAACTCTTGCATAGATGATAACCTTATTCTCAACATCAGATTCTCCTACTAATCTTAAGTATTCCGAATAAGGTATCCTGTACTCTTTTCCAATCTTAACAGCTTTGATTTTCTTGTCGTATATCCATCTCCTAACTGTTAATGGATGTACTCCAAGCATCTTTGCAAGCCTTCCTATTCTAAGCATATCCATTAGTTACTAAATGTTATCAATTGCTTAAAAATATTATGGTTTGTTATATGTCATCCAAAACAGCTTCGAACCCTAATTTAATATGCATCCATGATACTTCATAGGCTTTTCTCATTTCTTCCTTAAATATTTCCTCTAGTAGATTTATCTTAATTAGCGCTTTTATTAGCTTGTTAATCAGATTATTGTGTAAATGCTCTTAGATTTCTAAGATTTTTAACATTTCTTCAAGAACTGAAATTAATTTCCTTCCAGTTTCGGTTAGTATATATTTATCCGATTTCTTCTCAACAACATTTAAATCCATTAACGATTTTAAATGTCTATTCAAAATTCCTGGATTTAATTTTGTCTCAAACATCAATTGAGAAAACCTCATGGGATTTCTTTCAAGTTTAAAGAGTATGGAGCTAACACCATTCCTTGATATGACTTTTAAAATTTTTTGATGTTTTCTAACTCTATCACTTGTATGTATGTTAGCACTTATCATTATATTTCACCTCAGAACGACATTAATTAAACCCATCAGCAATCACATTATTATAACTATCATTGTCATCGGATATTTATAGCTTACGATTTGAGAAATTTATATTTTCATATAAATTTTTTCTTTTAAATCTATAGCCATAAATTTAGTTTTAAACTCATTTGGTATCGTTTCAGATTTACCAATTATCAAATAACCCCCCTTAACCAAAGCATGGTAGAAATCGTTGATAACCTTGATTTTCTGCTCTTTCGTAAAATATATCATGACATTTCTACAAAATATTACATCAAAAAACCTTGATACTGGTTTATCGGTGATTAAGTCATGCTTTTTAAATTTGATACACTTCTTTAAAAATGGTTTTATAACAAGTTTATTATTCATCTTATTAAAATATTTTTTAATTATTTCCTCACTTAAATTTTTTAGTTGATGAACGGAATAAACACCTTCTTCAGCCCTTTTTAGGCATTCCTCATCTATATCTGTAGCGTATATAATAGGTGACCAGTCATTGCCGAGTGATTCGTAAATACAAATTGCTATGGAATACGGTTCCTCGCCGCATGAACATCCAGCACTCCAGATTCTTATCATTTTGCTACCAATTTTCCTCTTTCTTTCGGCAATATTTGGAAGTATTTGCCTCATGAAATGGTAAAATGGTGTCTTGTCTCTCATAAACTCTGTTACATTTATTGTTATAGCATCTAAAAGTTTATAAATTTCATCTCTATCCTTTCTGAGAATCCTGAAGTATTCAACATAATTCTTAACGCCTACTGCCTTCATTCTAAATTCTATTCTTCTCTTAAGATAATTTTCTCTGTACCCGTTTAGATTCACTCCTGCGTTTTTAGATACATAGTTTATTATTGATTTAAAAGCTAAATCCATACATTTTCACCGTTGCTGTATCTCACAAGTAGTTTTCCATTCGACACAAAAAAGTAAACGTTTCTACCACGTGTCCCTCCCACATCCTCAGCAACTATCCTTATATTTAACTTTTTTAGAATCTCTCTTACTGCTTTAATATTCTTCTCACCTATCTTTAAAAATTCAAGTGTCATATGTTTAAATATCTGAGCTCCACCAGATATCTTTGCAACTATGTTTTCTCTCTTTGCACCCATTTTTCTCATCTCCTCGATAAGCGTTGGAATTGCATGGTTTGCATACTTAGGATTTCTACTGTCTTCACTTGAATATGGCAATAGTATATGTGCTAATCCTCCAATTCTGTTCTTGGTATCGTAAAGAGCAACACATATGCATGAACCCAGACCTAATGCTACAAGTGTACCATTATTCTTAGTAACCTTAATTTCTCCTATGCCGACTACGAATTCCATTATTCCACCATGTCTCTTAGTTTTCTTATGCATTTCATGATCTTTTCATCTGGTATAAACATTATCATGATACTAACACTGTTACTCTCGTCTTTTAGCTGTGCTTCAAACAGTATTATGTTATCACTTTTTTCAGCAATTTTTGGTAGTATTGATTCTATTAATGCCAGTACATAATCAACTGCAAAGCCTGGTGGGGTGGGTATAAGCATTGTGTCAAGAAGCTCAGCTGTTGCATTACAGAAGGACGAAGATAGTATATTTCCTAGTTCTATCAATGCCGATTTTAACATTTCCTCACTCTCTTCATTATTACCAAGAAGTAATGATGTCAAAGCCTTTGAAGAGTTTTTCGGAAATAATATGTATATATACCCGACTTCTTCATTTTCTAGGTCATTTAAGCTAACAAAGACTCCTGCGACAATATCGCTACCGTTTAACTGATTCTGTAAAGCCGTATGAATTTTCGATATGCTAACTATGTTGACCTTTGGAACTGTTAGTTCGATTATTCTTCCAATCATTTGTGAAAGAGACGTTGCAGCATGACCGGCACCTATATTCCCCAACTCCTTCAATATGTCAAGCTCAAAACCGCTAATTGTATCCAAAACCCATCACCCCCCAAGGAGAGTAGTTACATCTATTATGGGTATTACCCTACCATCTCCAAGTATTGTAACACCGCTAAACCCTTTAATTTTGGCTAAAAAGTTGCTTAGAGGTTTTATCACTATTTCCTGTTGGTCTGTTATAGCATCAACTATTAGTGCATATCTTTCACCTTCTCTTTCTACGATAATTCCTACTTCTTTTTCAGGATGGCCATCCCTAACTTTAAATAGATCCCTTAGCTTAAATGCAGGTATAAGCTTACCTCTAACATATAAGAATTCGTTACCATGTATGACCTTCCAATTTTCATCCGTTACATATAACGCCTCGATTACGTTTGATAGCGGAATGGCGTAGTCCTCCTTACCAACTCTAACGAGTAAGGCTTTTATTATTGCAACAGTTGGTGGTAATGTAATCCTAATTTTTGTCCCCTTATCCTTTTCTGAAAAAACTTTTATACTACCTCCTAGTTTTTCAATTCTAGACTTCACGACGTCCATTCCAACACCCCTACCAGAGATCTCTGTGGGTTTATCCTTTGTTGAGAATCCAGGTGTAAAGATTAACATCTTTATCTCGTCATCGCTTATGGATTCAGCCTCTGAAGGGGAAATCAATCCTCTTTCAATTGCCTTCTCCTTTATCTTCTCTAGATCTAATCCTCTTCCATCGTCTTCAATTTCAATTATCACATTGTTCTTCTCTCTCATTGCAGAGATAACAATCCTTCCCACTTCATCTTTACCCTTAGTCTTTCTTTCATCAGGGGGCTCTATACCATGATCAATCGCATTTCTCACCAGATGAACTAGCGGATCATGGATCTCATCAAGAACTGTTCTATCTAACTCAGTATCCTGTCCTTTTATTATAAGTTCAACTTTTTTACCAAGCTTTCTTGCTAAGTCTCTAACCATCTTTGGGAATTTGTTAAGTATTCTTTCGATTTTAACCATTCTAATTCTCATGATCTCATCCTGTAGACTTGCGATACACTTATCCATTATATCAACAGCCTCTTTTAACTCCGGAATGTCATACTCCTGAGCAACCTGTAGAAGTCTACTCTTACCGATTACAAGCTCACCTACAAGGTTCATTATGTTATCCAGGTGCTCTATACTAACTCTTATCGTTTCAAACTTCTTGTCTTGCTTTTCTTCTTTTTCCTTGATATCTTTCCTATCCCCCTTTATCTCCTTATCCTCATCAGGTGATAATCGATGTATCTCAAACCTTTCAACTTCCGCAATATTATTCATAACCTTTTCAATCCTTTCAACATCACCTCCTTTTATAAATACACTAAAGGATCCGTCAAAATCTTTCTCATCCATTTTATCTTCATCTGGAATAGTTCCCAAAACTTCTGCAATCTCACTAAGAGATTCAACTACGAGTGCAGCTCTAACACCTTTCATTACACAGTCATCCGTAAGCTTAACATCAATCCTGATATCTGCCTGGGCGAAGTCCCTATTTTTATCAACTCCGGTATCGACTTTCACATCCTTCTCTATAACCTTCCTAAGATTTGTCAACACATCTCTGATATCGACCTCATCGTTATCTTCCGATTCTATCCTATCTAGTATCTCTTCAATCTTATCAACTGCTTTTAACATTAGATCTATGATTTCCTCATTAACGTTAATCTCTCCATCTCTTATCTTGCCTAAAACGTTTTCTAAGGTGTGACACAGTTCTTCCAATGTCTTGTAATTCATAAATCCAGCCATTCCCTTTATGGTATGTGCCATTCTGAATATCTCATTAATAACATCTGAATTACCCTTTTCTAATTCTATAAAGTTCTTATTTAATTCATCTAGATATTCCCTTGCTTCCTGAAGAAACTCTTGTTTATATTCATTAACGTCCATCACACTTCACCTCTAAAAACCTAATAATTTCATCTGTAATTTCGTAAAGGGGTTTGACAGAGTCTATTGCCCCTAATTCTATTGCAGCTTTTGGCATAGCTGAAACAACACAAGTATCCTCACTACAGGCAATTGTAAAACCTCCATGATCCTTGATAAGTTTCATTCCATATGCACCATCACAACCCATCCCAGTCAGTATCACTCCAATTGTATTTCCACCATACGTTTGAACGATCGACTCCGCCGTAACATCTATTGAGGGCTTAACAGCATTAACAGGCTTGCCATCAACAATCTTTATCCTAACGATTTTATCAAAGATTCTTTTTACTTTCATGTGCTTTCCACCTGGTGCTATGTATACGACTCCTTTCTTTACCCTCTCGTTGTTTTCAGCTTCTTTTACCCTGATCTCAGATATAGAGTTTAATCTATCTGCTAACTGCTTGGTAAAATTAGGTGGCATATGCTGAACCACAAAGACTGAGGCCGGAAGATCGGATGGAAATCTTGGAATTATATGCTCCAGTGCCGAAGGGCCACCGGTTGAAGAACCTATAAGGATACAGATATCCTTATCCTCACAACGGTTAAACCTCCCTCTAACAACACCACCCTTATACTTCTTTAAATTCTGAAGTCTTATTAGATTTGGTGTAGAACTTGCAACAGTTTTTATCTTTTTTATCAATTCCTTTGATATTGAACATATATCTGTTAAAGCCTTAGGCTTTGTTATGAAGTCTACAGCACCAATTCTCAATGCTTCAATTGTTTCCTTAGCTCCATCCTTTGTAAGTGCACTTAGCATTATTACAGGTGTTGGTCTTATTTCCATTATCTTTTTTAATGCTGTTAAGCCATCCATTACCGGCATTTTTATATCAAGGGTAATTATATCAGGCTTTAATTCTATCGTCTTTTTTATAGCTTCTAAACCATTTTTTGCAGTACCAACTACTTCTATATTTTCATCCCTTAACATATATCTAATGGCTGTTCTTATGAATGCAGAATCATCGACGACAAGTACCCGGATCATGATCCGAGCACCTTTTTCACTTCTTCTATAACCTTTTGAGCCTGAAATGGTTTTACAATGTAACCTCTTGCACCAAGCTTAATTGCAGCTTTAACAATCTTTTCTTGTCCAACAGCTGTGCACATTATTATTTTTGCATCTGGATCTATCTGTTTTATCGCTTTTAGAGTCTCTAAACCATTCATCTCTGGCATAACTATATCAAGCATGACTACATCTGGTTTTAGCTTTCTATAGAGTTCTACAGCCTGTTTTCCATTTTCAGCTTCTCCTGCTATATCGAAACCGCCCGAGAACAATATATTCTTTAAGAGCTTTCTCATAAATGCTGCATCATCTACTATAAGAACTTTTGCCACTTACATCACCTCCTACTTCTTTTTCATAATATCATCAACGAGAGAGATACCTTTTGGCGTTAGTTCTAACTCCTTTCTAATTTTTACAACTCTAGCGAGTCCTAAATTTATGAGTTTATCAAAATACATATTTAATTCCTCAGTTGTGATGCCTAGTGTTGATTCTATGCTTGCAGAATCCAATCCAGAGTACAACATTACGATTATCTGCTCTTCAACTTCTGATAATTTTTCCTTTGGCTTATGTTTTTCAATAAGCCTTCTCAGGTAGTCTTGGAGCATTTCAAGTGTTGTTTCTGGGCATAGTATAAAGCTTGTAATAACCTCTCCACTTTCAACATGTTTGAGCATAAGAACAGACCTCTCCTTTTTTCCAACTGTTCTTATGTCTCTTTCTACACTACCTAGGCTTTTTAGTGGAATTCTAACCTGTTTTGAAGGTGATAAAAACCACAGGGCCTCATCTGTTATGCTTAGATACCCTTTTTCCCATTTTGCATCCTTAACAACAACTCCTCCAACTATTGCTGGGGATAGGAAGTAAACTGCAAACCTATCCGACTTTAAGTTAAATACAATGTATTTAAACACATGGTCCTGTAAGTCCTTAGGGAGGCTTACTATGAAATCCTTACCCTTTTTAATCCTAATAGCTTTTCTTTCATCAATATTAACTAGTTCAATGTCCTCTATTTCTTTAAATTGAATTGTGTTGTTTCCTATTTTAACATACCTATTAGTTAAAATAAATTCAACTTTTCTCCAGTTCTCATCGTAAAATTCTGCTTTTGTCCTTAATATTATCTTCTCATTCATAATCACATCTTTATGTTTTCCACTTCCTCATCACTGAGAACTTTATTTAGATCTATGAGAATAAGTAAACCATCTGGTAGTTTCCCTATACCCTTTAGGAACTTTGCCTCACTTCTTGAGGTTATTATGTTTGGCAGGGGTTCTATATCCTCTGCTGAAAGATATTTAACCTCGCTTACAGTATCAACCATCATACCTATTACAGCACCGTTATATTCCACAACTATAATTCTCGTATCGTTGTCTATATCCTTGGGAGGTAATCCAAATCTCTTCCTTAAATTTATAATTGTAGTTACCTGTCCTCTCAGATTTATGACACCTTCAACAAAATCTGGGGCATTTGGTATTCTTGTTATCTTGCTAGGCCTGATTATTTCTCTAACCTGACTTATTTCCACACCATATTTTTCATCTCCAAGGTTAAACACTATTACCTGTATTGTTTTATTACTTCTCATCGTAACCATATTTATCACCTTTTATAATAGAAAGGAATAATTTATTATTTTCTAAGACCCTCATCCACATCTAGAGTTCTATTAATAGACTCTTGAAGGATCTTAGATAAATCATCGCTTAGCCTAAAGTTTTCAATTATCGTCTCCAATGTTTTCCTAGCAACTTCATTTACCCTCTCTATGCTCATACTTACCTGTTGAACAGCAGCAGTTTGTTCCTCAATTGCAGCTGATGTCTCCTCACTTGATGCTGCATTTTCCTCAGCAGTTGAAGCTACTTCCTCAAAGCTTTTTGCAATTTGTTCAATCTTACTCAATCCCTCATCGGCTGCCCTTGAGACTCTCTGTATCATATCGCTTATCTCATTGATCATCTTGGCAACATCCTCCACTCTCTTCAAAACAACTTCAATCTCTTTGCTCCCCTCTGCTATACCAGATCTAGTATCTTCCACAGCATCTATAACCTTCTTTGTCTCCTCCTGTACTTTTGTAATTATTTCGTTGATTTCATCTGTACTCTTCCTCGATTCTTCTGCAAGCTTTCTTATCTCATCTGCAACTACTGCAAATCCTCTTCCATGTTCACCTGCTCTTGCTGCCTCAATTGCTGCATTTAAGGCCAGTAGATTTGTTTGATCTGCTATACTCTTTATCTTTTCAGTTACCTTACCTATGTTTCTTACAGCTGTACCGAGACTTTGAACAATAGATGCCGTTTGTTCTATTTTATCAACAATTGTGTTAAGAATTTCAATTGATTTTATCCCTCTTTCTTTCATGTCATTGGCATTTTTAGACAGCTCAACTACGTATTTACTAGACTCTTTTGCAGATTTATCCAGTCCTACAAAAAGGTCTTTTGCAGATTTAACCTCAACCATGGATGCATTTGCAAGCTTGCTTAGGTTCTCGCTTGCGGTAGCGATCTGTTGAGAGGCAGAAGAAATCTGTTGCATCCCCGTATTCATTTGGCCAACCGCATCTCTAGCCTCCTTCATATGATTTACAACATTAATCATATCCCTGGCAAGTCCATCAATTATATGCAAAAGTCTTTCAGTGAATTCATTGAATACATCAAATATTCTGTTTAATTCATCGTCTTTTATCTTTTCAAGCTTAATGCTAAGATTTCCAGATTGTAGTTCCCTAATTCCATTGCTAAGTCTTTCAAGGATTTTATTTATGTATTCAAGTGTCTCTTTAATTTGTTTTTCTTTCTCTTTAAGCTGTGTTATGTCTGTAAGAAAACTAAAGGCCCCTATCACCTTATCATCGTAACTTATCGGTATGCCAGAGACTAATAAATACTTCTTACTTCCATCTCTCATTTTTGCTTGAGCCACCTTTCCAATTATCTCCTTACCTGTCTCAAGAGTTTTTTCGGCTACGGTCTTAATGCCAATCACATCCGATATCCTCTTGCCAATTAGTTCATCAGCTTTACTACCAATGAAATCTGTTGCAAACGCCTCGCTTATGTACTTTATAACTCCATCAGCATCAATGAAATATACATAACCGGGTCTTGGGAAGTTTTTGAATATCTCGGTAAGCTCTTTTTCCTTTCTCTTAAGTTCTGTAATATCCGTGAATACCGCAATAGAACCGATGTACTCATTCTCAAGATATACTGGTGAAATAGATAATACTATTGGTATTTCTCTCTCATTTACCTTTATCACTGCCTCCAAATTCTTAATTTCCTTCTCGTTCTCAACAGCTCTACCAAATATCGTCCTCGCTGTACCCTCTATTTCAAAATCGCATTTAACCTCCATTAAATCTCCAACTCTCTTTCCAATAAGGTTCGTTGGACTTTCAAATCCAAGTAACCTTGCAACATCTCTATTTGCGTAGATAATCCTTCTATCCATATCTAAGACAAATATGTACGTTGGTGACGGAATCGACTTAAATAACTCATCTGTGGTCTTTAAATGCTCTCTAATTTGTTCTTCTCTATCTTTTATCTCAGATATGTCAACAAACGCCTCTACGTGTTCTCCTGTAAGATTTCCTTCTAAATCGAGTATTGGTTCCGCATCAACCAGTACTGGGATTTCTTTACCATCGGCCGTCTTGACAACGGATTCAATTCGCTCGACTTTTCCTTTAGTCTTTCTCACTAATGCCTTTCTACAGTTCTTAGTCTTACAGGCATTACTCCTAACAACATCGTAGCATTTCTTACCGATTACCTCATCAACGCTCTTATATCCAAACATCTCTGCAAACTTTTCGTTTACAAACGTTACGTTGAACTTCGAGTCAGAGATTAAGACTGGAATTGGTACGGCCCTCAAAGTTTCCTTAAGTCTCCAAACCTCCTCAGATAGTTCGTGTAATTCATCGAGATCTCTAAGTGTAAGAACGACACCTTTCACAGAACCATTCTGGGTTATTGGCATTGCAGATACTGAGAAGTGTTTGCTCTTTCCATTAAATAAAATAGTATCTCTATAGTCAACTATTGTTTTTCCAGATAGTGCATTATTTATGAAATCTTTAAAGATATTTGGTATCTTTTCTAAGCTATCAAAGGTTTTCTCAGCTTTTTTGTTCCATAATATGAGTTCTCCACTTTTGTCGAATACACAGACTATATCTGAAACTGTATTTAGAATTGTGCTAATCTCTGCTCTAATACTTCTTATTTCATCCTCGAAATTCTCTTTCAATTTTTCAATCTCTGTCCTCTTCTCTTTTGTCGATTTGAGCGCTTTCTTCAACTTTTTAATTTCTTGGTCCTTCTTATCCAAAAGACTCAAGAGTTTCTCAATGTCTACATTCTCAACATCTACATCTACATTTTTAGCCATACCATCACCTCCCCTCATCGATATCATCAAATGAACCTGAGATATTAAGCGGGATAGAAATAACCGTGGATCCATTTTTCATGTAAAACTTCAATTTGGCAACATATGGGTGATAAAATGCTCCTATATCCTCATTTTTAACGATTTCAACTAATGCATCATGGAATGGTATGAGTACATCTAATAGAGTTTTATCGAAAATTGCATTGATTATGATACTCCTATTAGTCTCTGCTATTAATTTGATAACTTCGTTCAATAACTTGCTGTTGTATATCTTGAGAAAATCGATCCCAAACGAAATCACAACTCTATCTTCTGACAGAATATCTCCCAGTTTATCTATATCTTCTATTATATTGAGGTAGTATATCGTATTCAATGGTTCACATACCTTATTTGAATTTACTATAACTGCTCTGCCCGATGTCGGAAAACCGTATTTTCTACTTATATGGTTAATCCTTTCTACACCGATATCAGTCCAAATAAGCCAGAGGGGTTCAATGTAATTTTCTGATATCCATTTAGATGCTATAAAGAAGCTATACATGTCTGGGAATACTGCAAGAATGTTATCACCTTCTTCGACAATTCTAAAGAGAATTTTTAAAGCGTCCATAGTTTCACCCTGTTACCTCATTATTGTTATTGTTATGTATACTAAATTTCATTTAAATAAAATTTTCGTGGAAAAAAGGAATTTCAAATATGTAATTATTAAAAGTGTATCTGGTACCTACGCGCTGATATATTTCATATTCTGAGCATTAGATAAGAATGTTTTAAATCTATAAAAAATCTAAAATAAAATAAAAAATCCAAATCAATTCATATTAACTCGCTTTGACTTTGTCGTGCCAACCTATTAATTAGGTAGTTTCATTCTTTGGTTTTATATTTTTTAATGGTTTGTAATATCTCGAGTATCTCAGACTCCAACTCCTGGATTTCAAACTTTTGACCCTTTAAATCCCTAAGTAAGTCTATTTCTTCCCTCTCTTCAACTTCAATCTCTTTCTCAAGTGATGAGATTAGATCATCCTTTTCATCAAATTCAATTCGTTCATCCTCTTTCACTTTACTAAAACTAAGTTCTTCATTTACATTTTCTTCCGCATCATCTAGGTTAAATGTGTGTTTTTGTATATTTCCTTTAACGATCCTATTTGTCGTATCCATCTCTTCAAGTAGGTCTTCAGTCACAGTGTTAACGGCATTAGCGGTTTTAGTAGCTTTGACATCAGATTTTGTAATCTCCTCAAGTTTTTCATCGATTTCTCTTTCCTTAACTTCTTTTTTTTTCTTGATATCCTTCAGTATTTTACTACATAAATAAATAATTACAGTCATGAACCCCACTAGCACCAACAACGTCGTGATGTGGTTTATATGTTGTTCCACAATACTATACCACTCCATTCCATAACACCCCCCACAATCTCACCTTTAACTAAATCCCACATCTTCCAAAACATCTTTATTTTTCATAAACATCGACACCTCCTAGAGTTGTTTTCATTCGACCAGCCGTCGATTTTTCGATCGATCATTTTCCTACAGAGACCATTACAATTTTATGGTAGAGTAATTACTTCTTTACTACCCATACTGCCCACTTATTTTTGAAGAAGCTAAAGAATGACTTGAAATCAGCAAGAGAACCAAAGCAGTATGCTATTTTTAGTTTGGTTTTATTTTTAGGGATTATAAACACGATTTTTCCCTCAGTATACTCATTTTCCCCAAGTTTTTTAAAATCGAGTTTATCTTCGAATGCATGTGTTAGAACACTGTAAGGATAAACAGTTCCCTGAGAATCTATGACTATAAAGTCGTGTGCAGTTGTATAAATTGTCTTATTCCCTTTATTCTCTATTCTTACGTATGCAACGAGAAATTCATATCCTTCCTCAGCAACACCAAAATACTTGTCAATGGGCTTAAATGTTTTAAAATCTCTTAAATCACTTGAAAACCAAACGTTTTTTACTGTTACGTTTATTCCTTCATATTCTACAGACTCCCCGACCTTTAAGATAAACTCATTTCCTGTATTAAGCTTAAAATTCTCTGAATCTGTGTAAGTCTCATTAATGATGTTTTTTACATTAGACCTTATCTCATCCATGACATCATTCATGTTTATCTTTTGTATGCATCCACAAGACAACACCATTGCAGTTATAAACAACAGGCCTAGACCCCACCTCACATTTACTCACCTCCAACAAACGATGGTAATGAAAAGAACCAGTTTATAGCTGGGGGAACTACTGCCATTAATAAACCGGAAACTATAGATAAAATACTTCCATAATAATAAATCAAATAATTTGCACCACCCTTAACCACTTTTGATGCAATCGTATTTACAAATATTAAGATCAAAATCATTGCTAGACTGTATTTGTTTAATAAATCGATTGGAATTTCTCCAAAGAGATTTATATTTAATCCACTTATGGGAACTCTGTACAGCACATTTGGGCTCTCTAAAGTTCCGAGTTGTGCTACAAACATCATAGACATCAATGTTTTAAACTTTGTAATTATCTGTGTAATGAATAGTATAAGCCCAACCATAGCTGTATGGAGAGGGATTAAAAGATTAACAAATCCACTCGATATCAGTTCTCTTTTTAGCCTTAATAAAACCATTTCTAAGTTCGATGAGCTAACTATTTCACCAATGGCATCAGCGTCTCCACCCATATCCGTTGCATCTACGAATATACTTGTAAGCTTGTAAATGAGATAGCTACCGCTTTCTCCAACAAACTTTTCCCAACATAGCTTTGGATTTAAACCAAGAGATAACCTTCTGTGAAGTTGTAAAACGAGATCCTTTAATTCCCCCAGATTCCTTTGATCTATTTTACTCAAAGCCTTAGCTATGGATACGCCTGTTCCAGATATTATTACTCCAAGGCTTCTAATAAAACCCGTAAAGGCCTCATCTCTTTTATTTATCTTTTTATCGTCAATCTTACCAATTATACCGAGCGGTAAAATTATGAGTCCAAAGATGACCAATCCTAACCCTTTTGGACCTAAATTCAAGTCTAAAGCTATTGGTATTATTGTTAAAAATATAAGACTTGCAAGTGCTATAGGAAGTAAGATTGGTGATAGTTTTGATATTAATCTCTGCTCCTTTGACTTTATACTTAAATTATGCGTCTTTGGATCCTTCGGTGCAGACTTAAAGAGCATAAAAACACCAAACATTGAGGATACAAAACTTGCTAACGCTGCCATAAAAAATGTCAAAAAAGGATCCTCGCTCTTGTATATCATTGCTGCAAGTATGATCACCACAGATATTAATGTAACAGAAACTAGGATTGACGTATACGCATCCGCCCACTTTCTTAAACTTTCAAGACACCTCATGTACTCATCCTTCCTTACGGTCTTAAAAACGGTCCATTCATTCTTTAAAACTTCTCTATCTGGCTCTCCAGTTGAAATTGCATTTGCCAGTCTATTAAATAGTCTTTTCACTTTTTCATTCCTTATCTTCCTAGCAATAACTTTACAGGCTGTAGCATAGTCATAATGCCAGTTTTTTGTTAAATTTAAAACCTTCTTAAAATATTTACTCGAGAAATATTCTTTTTTTTCAGATACCATTTCAAATAGCTTGTCTCTACTTAAATGGGCGGTAGAGATAGATGTCATGTATGTCAATACAAATAGTAAATCATTATCTATATACAACTCCTCTTTTATCGTTTTTAGTTTCTCAATTAATTTTTCAAGGAAATTGAATTTAAAATTCAATGACAATTTGATTGTATTTGTGAAACCCACGTTCATCTCAATCACCTTAAATTGTAATTCTAAGTAGACCGCTCTTTTGAATTTTTGAAATGGCTTTGAATAATTCATAAAAATCTGTAATATTCTGCTCATGCAATTTTTTCAGAATTTTAGCCCTTTTTTCAATCTCTTTATATATTATCTTTCTCTTATTCGATGGAATTCCAAAACGGGTTGCAATTTTATGCTCCAAAAGGTAGGAGCTACCATAACCTGTAAATATATGAGTATCTGTTGCCGGATTCCAGGAAAAAACTTCAATGTATGACACTCCACCCTTTTGTGGATTATAACCAACTATTTCATTAACACTTAAAACCCTTCTTACAAGCTTTCCATCAGCTCTTCTAACGCTGCTTGTAATTACAACGAAATTTAAATTGTCTATAAATGTTTTTGGGACGCTTATCGGTGGTGATGTCAACCTCTGAATTAACTTTTCAACAGTAGCAGCATGAAATGTTGCCATAACTGGATGACCTGTTTGCATAGCCTGAAATGCAATATTACCTTCAATACCTCTTATCTCACCGACAAGAATGTAATTGGGTCTCTGCCTTAGGGCAGCTTTTAACAAATCAAACATTGTAACCTCTGAACCGCTACCCTCCCCGATGCTCCCCCTCTTTGTGCTTCCTCTCGTGACTTCCCTAGTCCAGTTTTTGTGTGGAACTTGTAATTCCGGAGTATCTTCAATTGATATAACCTTGGCTTCTGGTCTTATGAATGTCGTTATAGCGTTTAGGAATGTTGTCTTACCACTCGCGGTTTCACCGCATATAAAACCACTCATACCTTCAGAAATTAAAAGCCAGAGATATCCTGCAATCATATAATCTAATGTTCCAAATTCGATAAGCTGTAGAACACTAAAGGGTTTCTCACTGAACTTTCTAATCGTGAAGTTACTACCGTTTTTACTTATATCGCTACCATAAACGATATTTATTCTTGAACCATCCGGAAGTGTAGCATCTACAATTGGATCCTTATACGTAACGGGTTTTCCGATTCTTTCTGCGAGTTTAATTATAAATCTATTAAGCGATTCTTCGTCTTTAAATTCAATTACGCTCTTTAAACCCTTGAATATCTTATGTTCTATAAAAATAGGTCCCAAACCGCTGCATGATATGTCTTCAATGTACTTATCCCTGATATAAGGTTCCAGTATTCCCAATCCAACCTTATCTCTTATCAAAGCATATTCTAAAGCTTTATACTGCTGTTTTGTAACGTACACCTTTCCATTTCCGTTTCTCCTATTGAAGAACAAAATTTTTGAGAAAATACCGGCTTTTTTTCCATTACCTTGTAACTCATCCTCACTCACGATTTCGCAAATCTCCTTCAAGGCCTCTCTGAGGATTTTCCTTTTTTCTTCATCATCTTCTAAATCAAATTCGACGTCAGCCATATATTCGACCAACTTTTCTTCCACCTTTTTTAGAAGTTCATCCACACCCGTAAGAAGTGTTGGCTCAATTGGAATGTAGTAGTTCCTTACATCGTTCTTATCAGGATATATATGGATGTATATTTGCTCATCTGCTGGATAAATCAAGTTGGGATTTTCTATCTCATCATGCATTTTCCTATTAAGTTTAGGATAAAATTTTGGAATTCCAATTTTATCGAGGGGAAGGATATGGAGGTATTCAAGCAAATGAAGGTTTTTCTCAACTTCCTTTTTCATTTCCTTTGGTAGTATTCTGTATATGCCACAACTCCTTAAATTGATAGTATCATGTACTTCTTCTATTTTCTTAGGTTTAAACGGAAGATTTGCTACAATTCCCTGTTTTAGCTCTTTAGGTTTTAGCGTCTCCTCTAACCTCTGTACGGCTAATGCCATACCCTTCCCCCAATCATTCTCATTATTATACTTATACTAATAGTTATCATATAGTTTTTGAAGATAAACTTTTCGTTAGGCTTGGGCGGATTGTATTGGAATTATTTTTAATCCAAAGCCTGGAACAACTTCAAAGCTCACGATATTTCCTGTTGTCTTTTTAGCCCCCCTAATTTTTGCTACTTCAAGAATACAAACATATCTATCCCCTACTTGTTCTTTTCTTAGGAAAAGATGACAGTCGCATGCCGAACGGACTCTTACGAGTGTGTCCTCCTTAAATGCATGCTGATGTAGTGTTATAAATATAGTTTTACCCTTATCACATAAATTCTTTAGCTTTGTAAGAAATTCTAGGATATCGTCTTCTGTTGAATATATTGTGAACATTGTAAGGGAATCTATAAATATTACATTTTCTTTTATAAATTTTATATGATCGGCTAATAAATGTAATATCCTCTTCATCTGCTCGACATTCCACTCCACCCCCTCTAAATGTATTGGAAAGATTCTTAAGTACCCCCAAGCGTAAAAATCTGATACATCCAAACTTAAAGACTCCATCTGAGCTAACAGACTTTTCGTCGTGTTTTCTGTCGTATAGTAGGCAATTCTGTATCCCTGCAATAATCCACCATATGTAAATTGCTGGCACAAAGCACTTTTTCCCGTATCGTTTTCGCCCTCTATTAATGTAAGAGAACCTAGAGGTATTCCTCCTCCTAATCTTCTATCTATCTCTCCATTTCCACTTGAAATTATATTGCTTTTTTCCCTCTCAATTTCTTCAAGACCTATATCCAAACTATCACCCCCTAACCAACATAAAACTCTTTACTATTACAAACTCCATTTGGTGTACAAATGACCAGAACATAAGTTCCGTTTGGAAGATTGTTATCAAGCAAGACTTCAGCTCTCATGGTTTCGTGTGGATCGAATATACCGGGATTTGTGATCTCCTCTACTAAGCGCATATCCACTCCTATAATTGTGGGATAATACGTCTCAATGTAACCGCTGGCATTTCCATAGATGAAGACGTCAAAATAGGATAAGTTGCTAAACCTAACCTCTCCGTTATTTTTAACATCTGCAACGACCTCTTTTAAGGTATTATTATATACTATTTTTATTATACTAATTTTTGTATTTATAATTTCTATTGATCTATGAATATCTTTTTTATATTCCATTGTGCTTAACTCGGCTAGGAAATAATTGTTCGATATAAACATACCTGTTACGGCAATTATCAGAGTTATTGAAATTATAGCTGCAATAATTGTTTCAAAACCCATAAAATCTCACCTCGAAAAGATTTCACTTGTTTTAACACCATTATACAAAACAAATGTCAGAATATATTCACCTGAATCCAACGATACGTTGATAGATACTTTAAGGGTTTCTCCGTATTCCCAATAGTCATCGCCATCTCCATTCTCTATATTATAACTAATCCTCGAATCTGAAAACGTCATGTGATAGGATTGATTTGAAGACACTATAAAAACATCACTTAAATTTAGCATTGAAGCTGAGATTCGATTATATCCTATGTTCTTAGCCCAAAACGTTACATTACTACTGTTAACCTTGATGAATATAACTCTGATGTCAGTTCCAATTCTATTACTAAGCTTATTTGTGATGGATGCATACGTGTCCGAAAGATCGTAAATTGCTGGAAGCATTGAGGCAATGAAAATCGAAACCGCAACAACAGTTGCTATCACGAGGAGTGCCGTTACTATTACCTCCTTTGACATAGAGTTATCACCTTAATTTCTTCTCAAGAATCAATGAGAGTAACTTTGAATCCATACTGGTATCATTTGGATTTGTTATTTTATATAATTTATATAAATCTAATATTAAATCTTCTAAACTACTATTAACACCCACTACATCTACAATATCTATTATTTTAACAATGAATTCCTTAAACTTGGGAGAAATATAGCCAGCAGACATAAAAACATCTATGATTTCTTTTAATGTAGCAGAATCAAATTTTTTAAGCATATTTTTTATCCATCCTATAAGGTTGCAGAGTGTTACTATATCAAGCTTTTCAAAAGTTTCAATATCACTTTTAATCTTTTCAAATTCCATTAAATCTTCTACCTTTTTCATTAATTCCTCCTGTTCTTTCTTTTCATAAAGAGTTTCATTAATGCTTTCCTTATTCTCCCTCTTAACTTCTTTCTCTTTTTCTTCTTTATCTTCACGAACTTTGCTTTCAGATTTTAAAGAAGGACTCGGAACTACTTGGACAAGTTGAGGTTGTAAGGGTTTATTCACGACTTTGGCGAGGTTTTGTAAGCTTTGAAAAGGATTTTCAAGATTATTTAACGTTTCTCTAATATCCATTAAAAGACGTTTTATCGAACCTTTAAGTGCATTAATCTCATCTTCAAGTTTTTTTAATCTATCCTCAAGAGTTTCATCGTCTATACTAGCTACTAATTCGTCTATTGCCTTTTGATCCAAGTTTCCCATTTAAACACCTCCTAAAAAATAATAAAAAAAATTTGAGTTAATACAGTCTCATTACTTCGTCAATATTTGGTGGAACAGTCCTCTTTATTGGGAGAACTGCACCACCTGGTGGTTTTATTTCAAGTTGGAATTCATCGTTTGGTCCTGGTAATGTGTCAATGTAAGTTACGGTGAACGTGTTATTGGTGGCATCCCATGAATTCTCATCTACCAATGGTACTGTTATCTCAAACTTTTCATATGGTTCGATAAGGTTATCACCATCTCCAGTTATTTCTGTATACGTAAAACTCATACTGGCATTGTAATCATCCTCATCCGTGTACGTTATGATAGTCTTATTTAGATCTACAGGTGAAGCTCCAGCAGTACACTGGAGAGTAAATGTTATCTTAATCAATTTATTTATCGTTGTATTACCGTATCCGATAACATCACCAGCCAATTCAATTGACTGTGCTGCTTTCTGAACGCCGGTATGGACAACTTCCTGACTCTTTTGAGTTGTGAAGAATCCTGCATTTAATACAACATAGCTGAATACCGCTGCAACAACAACGAACGCTATTAGGACTATTGCAGCCTCAAGTCCTGTGAATCCCCTCCTGTCTTTTAACATTTTATACCTTCCCAACATACATATCACCACTAGGTCATTACTATGATTAGAATGAGAATATATAAAATTTTTTCTAATATTTGTAATTACTTTTTTAAAAGTGTAATTACTTTTTTTTAAGTTAAGGTTATGTTGCCGTTATATTTTAGATGGAATTTCATAGAATTTTATAAATTTTTGTGCTAAAACGTACGCAGATGTGCAATGAACATCTAATCCTAACTCCTTACAAATTTGCTTAGCAATTCTACTTGTATTTGCTGGATTAACTAAAAATACTTTAAATCCTCTCTTTAGTGCCATTGTAATTCCATAATCTAATAACTCTCGTTTTGCGAACTTAGAAATTTTACGATTGGCTTTAGGATTGTTTGTGAACTGTCTCTTCTTAATTCTATCAAGATCTTCGAATAAAACTATTCCAACGTTGTGATAATAAGCGTAATTCAACAATTCAGCTAAAGCTTTCAACCTAATATCCTTAGCCTTATTTCTTAGGAAACCATGTGACGTTACTTCTGGAAAGTGTCTAGTCTTAACATCCCTAATCTTACCATTTCTGTCAACCATTATCATGTTGATTCTATCGGAGTTAAAATCGAATGATGCAATTAGTCTACCACAAGTAACTCCATATCTAACATAATCAAATGGGATACTAAGATGTAAATAGATTTTACCGTTCCTAAACGCAACTTTAACGGTATACTTCTCAGTTATGATAAATCTTTCTCCAAAGTTGTGTTTGAACTTTAACCATTCTCCCGAAAAAAGGATCTCTAATCCTAACGGTTTCATAATCAATCTTAACATTTCTATTCCCTTGCTCATTAGATTTGGCGTAGCTAATTAAGAACTTTGATTTGACGTGAATGTATCTCGGATTGCTTTCATTAATTTCGCATCCCTCTATTAACATCTTAGCGAAATCCCAGGCTGAAACAGCATACCACCAGTTGTTCAAGATTTTACGCAATTCTTTAACTCCTTCCAACTTCTTAACATCGTCCAATTGCAATCTTATCGCCTTATTCACAGCTTCCTTGAATCTATGGCAAAGTAGATTAAGTCTAAGATAATCTTCCTGTGTTTCTGGAATCAATAAACCGTGAATTGTTGTGAACTCTACTCCTGTTTCTCGTACTTGCTTAGCCATAGCTCTATCGCCTCCTCAATTACTTTACCTAAAATCCCCTTCTTAGAACCGTAAATGTCAATAATCACTTTTCTTAATCTTTTCTCCAATTTATCATCTATCTTGACCGTAATTACACCCATACTTATTCACCGAAAGTATTAAATACTTAATGATATAAATACATTTCGGAGATGAGTTCAACCGCTGTGAAATCGATGAGCTAAGCGAGGTGGAGCGGTTGAACAAACCCGATGGAGATTCGATGAATCCGTCAAAAGGCGGAGTAAGTCGGGTCTCCATCGCAAATGGGGAATGAAGGTTGGTGTGTATTTTAGGATAAATTTGCACATCTACCAGACCCCAAACCCTTTAGCGATCTTTTTAGCATATATATATATAGTATACTTAGAATATTTTACATGGAATGAAGCAAACTGAATAATCTCACAAAGAGTATTTGTTTAGCAAAAATAAAGACGGATTAGTATTATCATTAAATCACCCAGGATTACAGCTAAAACAAAACCAAACGTTATAAAAGTTATGAAGGGTAAAACTGGAGTAATCCAAACATATTCTATACCAATTCTTCTTAAATCATCTAAGATTTTATCATTCGGTTCCACTCCCCTCAGGCTATGAACGACTCTTCCATTTTTAACGTACTCGAGCAGATTGTGAAATCTTGGAATTTTTCCTATTTTAACTCTATAGCCTAAAAACATGAGCAATCCAAAGTTACCCTTAATTGCATTTCTAACGAAATTCATCAGTACAAGAAAGACAATTGGTATAGCTGAATCTACGAGGACACTTAGCGTAAATATCTGTCCAGGAACTGTAAAATCAAAAATCTTTGGATATATGGGAAACATAACGGCCAAACAGATTAAGGCCTTACAATCCGCACCTCCGAAGCCAAAGAGATAGTACATAGCATTTGCTATGGCAAATACTACTAAAAATTGAATAATGGCGGATAATACATCGAATTTATGAATAGCGTATTGAATCACATTTAGAATTAATGCAATTAAAATCATTATAATCCAGATTTTATTGGAGATCTCTCTTGTTCTTAGATCATCCAGACTTGCTTTCACCAATATGACAAGAGTTACTATGACCTTGATCAGATCCAACATTAAGGTTACTTCTTAGCGTAGAGTTATAATTTTTTGTTATTAAATAATATACTGAAAAATTTGAGTTGATATCACGGTGGTTGTGGTTGCCCGTGCATTATCTTTTGGTATTTAAATTATAGGAACTTGAACGGGCTTCTCCCTCAACCACCTCATCTCCATTGGTGGTTCATTGGGAGCTACATCCCCGCACACCACAGGGTACGGGTTACGGGATTACACCGTCATCGGCAAAGCCTGATGGCATCTAAAATGCGTAGATATAACATCATATATAAGCTTTGTGTTTCCATAATTTCGAAATTACTCAAAGTACTCAAATAAGCGAATAGTCCGTGCTTTATATTTAATTAAACTACGAGCACGGGCTTCCCCCTTAGTGCCTCATGAATCAACGCTTCACAAGGAGCAACATCGACGAGCACCACTAAGCCCGCCTTGTAATGAAAAATCTCCCGTACATGATAGCCAATAACTATCATAGGCATGAGATATATATTAATAATATAATAATATAGTGTAATTTAAAAATTTTCGTTTCTTCAGTAGTTCCGAAAGTAGCTAATTTTGGGGTCTGGTAGATGTGCAAATTTATCCTAAAATACACACCAACCTTCATTCCCCATTCCTCAGCGGGTGCCCAGCTTACCCAGTCTCAAAAGAGACTGGTTCACCGAACACCCACTGGGATTGTTCAACCTCTCCACCTCGCTTAGCTCATAGACTTCATCGCAGTTAAACTCATCTCCACAAGCCCGTAAGTAGTAAAAACATAAGAAACTTACGTCAGCAAAATTTCAATTCTCTATGTTTTTCTATGAACTTTGGAACGGCAATCAGAATTGAACATCAAACTTAAATACTAATAAAATTATAGGGGAATGTTTTAGACGAGGCGAGCAATTTCCGACATTTTTGGATTTTTAGGCTACCCTAAAAACGACCTCCGTAATTGTCAACTTTCGGAATTACTGTAAAGGGTGAAGCTTTCTTAGCGACGCTCTGTAAAGGAAGTTAACTAAAAGGATAAGGATGGATCATTTAAACCTTTTGAAGAAATGAGATTAAAAGAAACTATTTAAAAATTCAAAAGTCATAATTAAATTAAAGCAAACCGAGGTGAAGATTTTGGCAAGACATCTCATCTTTTTTGGCTTAATTAGTTTAGCAATAATAGCAATCTTAAGTAATTGTGTTCAAACTCCTAAAGAGAAACCTTTAATAGGAGTTAAAACCATTAACACCTCAAATGGGACAAGCCCAAATACTTCACCAAAGAAACCAATAGTATTTAACACACCAATTCCTCCAGAAGGTGTCTTACGCACTTTTTCTTACTACTATAACGAGCGAAATTCCACTGCAATTTACCTAATGCTCTCTGATATAGTAAAAGCGAATTATACGCTTGCAGACATTGAAGAAGAGCTCAGATTTGCCGAGAAATATGGCGTTAAGATAATAAAGCAGAAAGCTTTGAATGAGACTGTAAAGGGAAATCTTCACATTTTAAGAGCAAATTTGACGCTAATGATAGGTAAAGAAGTTAAAGAAATCTCCATTGATTTTCCGGTGAGATATGTGAGTTATGTGTACGAGGCAGATAAATATAGAGTCATTCGATATATTGAATCAATAGATGAATGGATCTTCGATGATCTTCATTCTCGGATTCCAACAGAAACGTAAAAGAACACAACAACCTTGGCAATTTGGATAGAGTAAGAAGGTTTAAGCAAAGATAAGCCTTTAACCGACTCCCTCCCCTTACAGAATGTCGCTAAGAAAGCCTTAGAGCGGGGATGAATTAGGGGAGGAGGGAGGTTGGTGGTAGTTAATTTTTTCTTTAATCTATTTCATTAAGACGAGTCATTAAGACGAGCCCACGCCTGTATGGTGTGGGCAGAGGCTGTGGTGACCAGCCCGAAGGAGCACCTTATGGCACACACTCCCTAACCTCCCCCTAATGGCTTCCGGTGGAAGCACCTGACTTTAGTTGGGGGATGAGGTCACAGTAAATCAGAAAGTATGTTAACAAAAATTATCATATATTTTTATTAATTTTGGAATATAAGAATGAGATATTTGGTAAGGAATTCTGTCATAATAACTAAGTTTTTTGTTTTTGAGGGATAATGATCAAAACTAAAAATCTCGACCATAATTTGGAATTATGAAATCTATTAAGGAGATGTTTGAAGAACAATACGGTAATACTTCAATCCGCTCTTCTGAGATTATGGAAGAATTGAAAAAGTATAGATCAATGGACATCTCATATTCAAGAGTTTT
>CAYYFC010000012.1:0-38966 GCA_964471215.1 uncultured archaeon
TATCTATGAAAATTATTACCGCTCAGCAGCTCGACGACTGATATCATTATTCACAAAAAATCAGTATGTCCAAGTGAACTTCCTTGCAGACATGGGCTATCATGTCCAGAAGACCGTGAATAATAGGCTGATAGAGAAACAGGCCAATGCTCTCAACAGGCTAGGAGAGAATCATCTTTATCTTAAATGTAAACGGAAGCGTCCAAAGTACCAGGGACAGATCAACTACTTCTGCAAGCTGATTAAGAGAGAGGGTAGATAGGAGCTGTGTATTTAATTGTTAAAACAATCAGGATTAAGGTATCCATAAATCTAAAAATATTTAAAATTAAAATCTTTTCATGGATTTAATTGAAGTAATTATTCTAGCTATCAACTTCATTTTGGGCTTAGTATTTTTATATTTATTGAAAAAACAGGTCAAAAAAATTAAAGAAGAGGGTGATGAAAAAGAATCATGAATTTACTTGTTTTAGGTTTTATAATATGGTATTCTGGGTTAATACAGAATGCATTTCTTAAGAAAAAGGATATGACATTTGTATTCCTAGGGGCTATAATATTTTTATATGGTTTTATTCTGCTACTATAACTATATAAGAGTTTCAAATTGGGTTTGGAAGAATCAAAAATTTAATTTTATATAATAATAGTTAACAATAATTAATTAAAGTTATAAACTAAATTCAAACATACAATAATCGCTTTCAGGCCGTTTTGAACTCTTTTAACCTTCATGTCCTTATTTACAGCTCTTACAAACCTTTAACAAATTTTAAACATCCAGTTTCACACCGTTTTTGAAAATGCCTATAAATCGGGCGTATACTTCTTGTTATTAGTTTATCGCTTAATTTGCTTGAAAATTCAAAACTAGTTTTTTAGAGTTTTATACTTCCTTAAAGAACAACTTTAACTCCTTCTCTAATCTTTTAATTGCTGGAATGGAAATAGCATTACCATATATCTATTAAGATAACTGAAGTTAAAAGATTTTACAGTAATGTTGATGTTAATGTTTATGCAGAGAGATTAAAAATTATGAAGGAAATTCTCAGAGAGGAATACGTGCTTCAAGATGTTACCAAAGAAGAAAGAGATATCGACAGGATTATTAAGGAGCAGGAAGAAGAATTTCAAGAATGGGATATTTCTTTGCTTGAACAATAAAGGATTGTTGCAAAACTAAAAAGATAAGTGTGTTTAGAAGTCAAAACTAAAAACTTTTGCTCTGTTGAAAATATGTGATCAGCTTTGGTAAGTATATAAATGACTTAAAAAATTTTGAGGATTCAAGTGCGAACGGAGTTGAATTTCAAACGAACTTCATTAAAAACTTTATTGCAAGTATGTAGAATATAACTCCAAGTAGTTTTTTCACGTGATGTGGTTTGAGATAGCGATGAGTTATGTAGCCCGCTAAATAACCTGAAAATACCGCTGGTACTGAGGTTAATAATATCAGTGGCCAATCAATGCCTCCAAGTTGCCAATAAGTCAGAAAGCTCGTAAACGAGCTGAAAGGGACACTCAAAGCAGTTATAGTTGTGATCACCTTAGGATCAAATCCATAGAGTATGAGCATTGGGGATATGATTCCTCCACCACCCACACCGAGTAAGCCGGAAATGAAACCAGCAATAGATCCAACTGTCATCAGAACAAATAGGGAGCTTTCACTCTTGTGAACTTCTCTCTTCTTTGGTATGAAAACCATAGTTCCTGCGAAGAAAAGGAATGCCGTAAACGCAATTCCGACTACCCTTTCGGGGATAATGAATGACACGTAAGCTCCTAAAGGGGCAAAGAGAATTGAAGTTATTATAACCGGTAATGCTAATTTATAGTTCACCTTACCGTGTCTTACGTTGTGAGTTGTTATCGAAGCAGTTGATATGAAGTTCGTAAAAAGCCCAGTTGATCTTGCTATTGGAAAAGGAACACCTATAAACACAAGTATAGGGATTAGAGCTACCGCGGCTCCAAGGCCTCCCAATCCAAACACAAATGTCGTTAGGAAAGCCACAACGGTCACGAGTATCAGCGAAGGCATAATTGAGGTTGCAATTATGTGTAAAAAAACTTGATCATGCTATGCTGAAGATTAGCTAACCATTTTGCCTCGTGAGACAGTAACGGTTTTTATAGACATTAGATACATCGTGAGAGCACAATATTTATACACTCACCTTTATCCATATATCTCTAACGTAATAGACTAAAGTCTCTCAAATCCCAAGTTAACTCACCCTTAGGACTCACACTTTTGGCAATAATCCCAAAGTACTTTTCGTAATCGATTAATCCCGTTAATTCAGCAACTTTTTCCAAGCTCCTTAGAATCTCTTTTACATCTTTCTTTCTAAGAGTTCTCCACTTTACTTCGACGAAGATTACTTTTTTCTCTCTTTCATTTAGAGCTACCAAATCTATTTCTTTATCTTTGTGTCACCATTTACCAATTTTTGTGAACTTAAAGGGTAACATTCCTCGTTTATTTAGCTCAATTAAGAACCGTCTAGCAACTTCCTCGAATACGTTGCCGAGGTATTGATCGAAATCTTTCATAACCATGTTAAGTAAAAGCTCACAATTGTCGTTTTAACCTGCCTGAGGGCTCAAAAGGGATTTTATCTTCTTTTGAAGGTCCTGCAATCTTTCCTTAAGCCTCTCTTCCTGTCTTTCCAGTGCCTTAATCCTTACCTCAAACGTCTCCTTCTTTTCTTTGAGCTCTTTTAGGATTTCATCCTTGTTCGTCCTAACCAAAACTGTTCCGACCGATTTGAATATCGCAGTGTCGCTCTCAACTTTTTCAACCTCCTGAATTGCATTTTCAACCTCCTTTAATGAGTTTTCTATCTGTATTCTCTGGCTTATAACTATCTGAAGCTGCTGCTGTACCTGTTGGAGCTGAGCAAGCATGTTCTGAACTTGGGGGGGAAGTTCACCCATTTATAACACCTCCAAACACGCTTTAATCAATCTAAGCCAAGAGTTTATACTCGCCCTGAGCTCAGATAAATCCTTTGCCCTGATCCTAATCTTAAGCTTACCTCCCTCTAGATAAATCTTTGTATAGCTTATGGCCTGATTCTCCTCAACCTTAAGAGCCTCATAAATATGTTTCGTCAGCTCTTTAAGATCAAATACGAACTCAGCCTCCATACCTAATCCGTTCTCTCCTCAAGACGGTTTAAGTAATTTTTCGTAACATTTAACCGCCTTGAGGGTTCTCCCGTTCAGTCTGGCTTTATGAGCTAGGCTTCATCAGGGAGCGTTCAGGGGGGAACGGAGCTCCCCACATCCTGACTTGAAAATATTAAGAGTTGCTACTACATCTCTATCAAATTTTAAATTACATTTCTTGCAGTTCACAAAACGTTGCTAAGGAAGCTTTAGAGGAGAGGAATTATTGGAGGAGGGGATATGTACGTGTCATCAACTTTTAAAAAATTAATTGACTTCTATTGTAGAGTTTTGATCTGACAAACCTGATGACTCAAACAGACACCGTGAGGTAGTTGAGTGGGGAGTTCCATGGGGAACACTCGCCCCTTAAGGCGGGGAGGAGGTCAATACTCTTATCTTACCTTCTCTAGCCAATCTCTGTAATGTCTTTGGATGAACTCCTAATATCTCCGAAGCATTCTTTACCTGATACAATTTTTCCACAATGTTCCTTATTATATTTAATTGCATAAATCGAAAAGTGCGTCAAAACCCATCTCTTTTAACCTTCATCTTAAACACCATTAAATCCTCATAGTAAAACTCGAATATATAAAATTCGTCGCTTCTTCTGACAAAAACCTTTTTTTTGAAATCAACCTTTCTGGCAAGTTTTAGACCTGCTTTGCTCTGGGGTATAGCTTCAAGCAGAACCGGATCAAAAGGAACCTTGCCTATGAATACAACAGGGCTGTCGTCCATTTTTACCTTTATAACATTACTTACGTTGAACCTGATCTTGAGTAATATACTCTCATCTTTTGGATTTATTATCTTCAAAATCGCTGGATTTCCCTTAACCTCCTCTATTATTGCCAATCCTTCATCCGATGAAAGTTTAAACAGTTCATTTAAGCTCAATTTTCCTCTGTTTATGTATCTCCAGTTCATAAACCTTGCAAGAACCTTTGCCAGACTTCTCGTCCTTCTGCTGGGCTTTCTCGAAGTCGTCAGCAACACGGTTAAGTTAGGAGATAATAACTTAAAACCTTTAAGACCCCTCACGTTTTAAAAAGAGCTAATTATAAAAAAAATTTGGAGGTTTATTTGCAGATGGTTAAATGAAATTTTTACTTTTTAAGTATAATCAAAGATTTCAGGAGTTAGCTTTATTTCAACTCATCCTTCCTCTTCTCGATAACCCTTATACACTCTATGGATGTGTACGGATAGTTCCCACTTTCGTCCTTCTCCAATGCCTTGACCATATCCCATATGGTCAACAGGGCTATACTAACACCAGTAAGAGCTTCCATTTCAACCCCTGTCTTTCCTATCGATTTTACAAGGCATCTGACCTTAACTCCATCGTTCAAAATTTCGAAGTCGATTTTAACGGATGTGATTGGGATCGGATGACACATGGGTATCAACTCTGGAGTCTTCTTGACCGCGAGTATTGCCGATACGTTTGCAGTCTTTATCACATCCCCTTTTGGAATCCTGTTTTCCCTTATAGCCTCTATAGTTTCTCTTTTAAGTCTTATGAAGCCCTCGGCTATTGCGGTTCTGATTACGTCCTCCTTCTCAGATATGTCAACCATTTTAAGCATAAGATTTTAAAATAATTTAAATGAGAAATCTTTTTCGGTCTCATTGAGCAAGGTTTAAATAAGGGTCGTTCAGATTACTAGGGGGATTTGCCATGGGTACGGTTAAACCCGCGTATATTAAAAACATTGCAATAGAGTTGATAAAGAGATATCCAGATATATGGACGGGAGATTTCGATATAAATAAAAAACTCGTTCAGGAATTAACGAACATAAGAAGTAAAAGGGTCAGAAATAGAGTGGCGGGTTATATAACGAGAAAGGTTAATAAGGGATGGGTGCAAAAAATTTTAAAGGAATCTTGAGGGGGGCTGAATCATGTTTGAAGGTATTATACCGGCCTTGGTCACGCCTTTTAAAGAGAATTCTGAGATAGATTATGAGGGCATAAGCAGAAACCTTGATTTTCTGGAAAAGTACATAGATGCGGTAGTGCCTGCTGGTACTACAGGTGAATCCGCCACCCTGAGCTACCAGGAGCATATAGACGTTATAAAATACGTGTGCGAAGTATCAAAGGTTCCCGTGATAGCTGGAGCAGGATCTAATTCGACGAAGGAGGCTATATTCCTAGGTAAAGAAGTTGAAAAGGCTGGAGCAGATGCGGCAATGTTCATAACACCTTATTACAACAAGCCTAACAAGGAGGGCTTATACGAGCATTACAGGAGTATAGCTCAGGAGATATCCATTCCGATAATAATATACAACGTTCCATCCAGAACGGCCGTGAATATAACGCCTGATGTTGTAGAAAGGTTGTCAAAGGACTTCGATAACATAATAGGTATCAAGGAGGCGAGCGGAAATCTAAAGCAGATAGCTGAGATAATAAGAAGGACTCCAGACAACTTTGTCGTATTATCGGGTGACGATTTCCTGACATTACCTATACTCTCCTTGGGCGGAAAAGGTGTTGTAAGCGTTGCGGCAAACATTGCACCAAAGCTTATGAAGGAAATGTTTCAGGCATTTAAGGAAGGAAATATTGAAAAGGCAAGAGAGATACATTACAAACTCATGCCTCTGTTTGAAGTTCTGTTCATAGATACAAATCCGATTCCGGTAAAAAAGGCTATGGAGCTAATGGGACTTGCTGCAGGAAAGCCACGATTACCTCTGGTTGAACTGAGTGAGGAAAAAACGGAAAAATTGAAAGAAGTACTTAAATCTTTAGGATTACTTTAATTCGAGTCTAGCCCTATTAATCGTATCGACTATAAATCTTATGGTCTCATCGACAACCCCATCGGACACCTCTTTCTTTAACTTCATTATCTTTCTCTCAAGAGCCTCCAAAACCTCTACTATTCTCCTGTGATGCGTGTCCAGCTGAAGCAGAACGTAAGTTCTTAACAGATCCAAGTTGTTCAGAGCATCGCTTTCCGAAATGTCACCGTTCTGGAACTTGTTCATTATAAACTCCACGTCACCTCTAAACATCTCCTTGATTTTTTCGCCGTCCGTCAACTCCTTTATGATCTTTTCGATATCGTTTGCAAAATCGTATATCTTTTTATAGAATTCGCTCATCTTTTCTAAGTACGTGTTTTTATACATATCATCCTATTGTTTTTCTGGTTTAAAAAACTAATGTTTGAACTCCAAAGCCGATTTCACAAATCCTACGAAAACCGGTGAAGGTGAGTAGGGACGGGACTTAAACTCGGGATGGAACTGCGTACCTAAAAAGAAGTCGTTCTTTGGATATTCGATTATTTCAACTCTTCTTCCCCCATCGGAATAGCCAGATATTACCAATCCGTGCCTCTTTAAATCATCCACATATTCTGGATTCACCTCGTATCTATGCCTGTGCCTCTCATATACCTTCTCCCTTCCGTAAAGTCTATGCGCCAGTGTGTTTTTAACAACAGTAACCTCTATCTCTCCCAATCTCATCGTTCCACCCATTTTGTCAATACCCCTCTGTTCTGGTAAAAGATCTATTACCAGATGACCCTCATCGGCAAATTCTCCACTGTTTGCATCGTCCCAACCTATTACGTTCCTGGCAAACTCGATTACTGCTAGCTGAAATCCAAAACAAATTCCTAAGAAAGGTATATTGTTTTCTCTGGCGTACTGTATTGCTCTGATCTTCCCCTCAACACCTCTTTTACCGAACCCTCCGGGTACGAGTATTCCATGTGCATCTATATCTATTCTCTCCTTATGTTCAAGTTCCTCACTCTCTATCCATTCTATTCTTACCTTACATCCCGCGATTATACCTCCGTGCTTCAGAGCCTCCCTTATGCTTATGTATGAGTCCCTTACATGCGTGTACTTACCCACTATGGCTATCTTAACTTCCTCCTTCAAACTCTTCAACCTCTTAACGATGTTCTCCCAGTCCTTTCTCTCTGTTCTCCTTTCCAAGTTCAGTCTCTTTAATATGTACTCGTCCAGTCCCTCCTCTTTAAATTTAAGAGGAACCTCGTATATCTCCTCGACATCCTCATCGCTTATCACAGCCTCAACAGGGACATCGCAGAACAGGGATATCTTTTTCTTAGTTTCAAGCTTAAGTTTCTGACTGCATCTCCCGACTATGACATCTGGCTGCAATCCTATACTCCTGAGTTCCTTAACACTGTGCTGCGTTGGCTTTGTTTTTTGTTCTCCTCCTGCATCTAACGGAATCAATGTTACATGGACAAGCATGAAATCTTCCGGTCTTTCTTCATTCTTCATCTGCCTTACAGCTTCGAAAAATGGCATACCCTCTATGTCTCCAACTGTTCCGCCTATTTCAACAAGACATATTTCGGCATTGCTCTTTTCAGCAACTCTTCTTATCCACGACTTTATCTCATCGGTTATGTGTGGTATTATTTGAACGGTTTGACCGAGATAATCTCCTCTTCTCTCCTTTTCAATTACGCTCTTGTATATCTTCCCAGTTGTTATGTTATGCTCCCCTGTTAACTCTATTCCCATGAATCTCTCGTAATGACCCAGATCCAGGTCCACTTCTGTTCCGTCCTTTAAAACGTAAACCTCTCCGTGTTGAAACGGATTCATTGTCCCCGCATCTATGTTTATATACGGGTCGATCTTTATCGGTACAACCCTATACCCCATGTCGACTAGAAGTCTGCCTATTGAGGCAACTGTTATACCCTTCCCAAGTCCGCTCATAACACCTCCGGTTATGAATATGTATTTCATACGATCACCTTAATTCAGGTGGTAACATATTCGGTATCCCATCCTCTATTGGATACTCGATCTTACAGTTCTTGCATATCAGTTTCCCTGATATTATCTCTTCCTCGTTTTCCTCAAATACTTCCAGTTCTAAGTCCCCCTTGCATATGGGACATGCCAGTATATCTAACAGTTCCCTTCTCATAATAGGATACTTTACAGCCATTAATTTAAAAGCATGTCGAAATTTTAAATATCTGAAAATAGAATTCCTCTAATGCTGTGGGTCGAGAAGTATAGACCGAGAACGATTAAGGATGTTATCGCCGAAAAATCGATAATAGAAAGAGTAGTAATATGGGCAAAGAAATGGGAGGAGGGAATTCCTCAAAAACCCCTTCTCTTTGGTGGACCGCCGGGCGTTGGAAAAACTTCTCTGGCCTTAGCTCTTGCCAATACATTTAGCTGGGAAGTTGTTGAATTGAACGCGAGCGATCAGAGGAATTGGCACATTATAAGGAGAATAGTCGGAGAATCTATTTTTACGGAAACTATAAGCGATGAGGGTGAGTTTCTGTCGAGTAAAAAGGGTAGGCTCAAGCTTATAATTTTGGATGAGGTCGATAACATTCACAAAAAAGAGGACATTGGAGGAGAGTCTGCGTTGATAAAGCTGTTGAAGAGAAAACCAAGACAGCCGATGATTTTAACCGCAAACGATCCGTTCAAGCTATCTGCAGAACTGAGGAACCTGTGTGAATTCATACAGTTCAAGAGATTGAGCACAAAGCAGATAATCAAAGTCCTTGAAAGGATTTGCGCCCTAGAAGGAATTATAGCCGATAAGAAAGCTTTGGATGCGATAGCAAAGAATTCTGGAGGTGATTTGAGGGCAGCGATAAACGATCTCCAGGCTGTTGCCGAGGGGAGGGGAGAGATAAGGGTTAGCGATGTCGTTATAGCAAAGAGAACGCAAGAGAGTGATGTATTTAAGGTAATGCAGAAGATATTCAAAACGTTAAATCCAAATGTATATGGTGAAGCAATGCTACTCGATGAATCGCCAGAAGATCTGATAGTCTGGATAGAGGAAAACATACCTCTCGAGTACAGAGGCGAAGATCTAATCAGGGCATATTCGATCATATCCAGGGCGGATATGTTCCTGGGAAGGGTTAGAAGGAGACAGTTTTACAGACTCTGGAAGTATGCAAGCTATCTGATGACCGTGGGCGTTCAGCAATGCAAGGATAGGCCGAGAGGAGGTTTTACGAAATATCAGAGGCCAAAAATATGGCAGATGCTCACACAGAGTAAGGAGAGAAGGGAAAAACTCCTGAAGATATTGAAAAAGATCGGTAAGGAGTCTCACATGTCAACCAGAAAGGCCTTAACGGAGATGTTCTGTTATTTGTTATTCCTGCTAAGGAATTCGGATTTGAAAGTGGCTTCCAGCATTGCTACTTTTTACGATTTCAGCGACGATGAATTGATGTTCCTCATAAACGATGATAAGAGGGTTAAGGAGATCAGGGAGTTCATAAGGAAGCGTAGAAGGAGGGAAGTTGAGAAGGAAGAGGAAGTGGAAAAGGAAATTGAGGAGAGATTGAAGAAGGAGATTAAAAAAGAAGATGTAAAAAAGGAGAAGAAAAAGAGAAAAAAGCCGAAGGAAAAGGCTGAAAAAAAGGGGGTAACACTTGAGGACTTTTTCGGCTAAAATATTTTAAATCTAATTGCATCCCTTTTCTTATGGATCTAAATGAAAAAATGGACATAGCACTTAGAAATACGATCGAAGTTGTTACTAAGGATGAGTTGAGAAACCTGCTTGAAACAAATGAAAATCCTGTGGCATATGTCGGCTATGAGCCGAGCGGTGAGATACACCTTGGACACGTTATGACCGTTAATAAGCTGATAGATCTGAAGAAAATAGGATTTAAAATAATAGTCTTGCTGGCAGATCTTCACGCTTACTTGAATGAAAAAGGTAGCTTTGAGGAGATCAGGAGTATTGCCGAATACAATAAAAAGGCGTTTATTGCCCTAGGTCTGAACGGAGACGTTGAATTCATATTCGGTAGCTCTTTCCAACTAAACGAAGATTACATGCTAGACGTTTTAAAAATGGCAAGATTAACGACTTTAAAAAGGGCGAGGAGGAGTATGGATGAGATAAGTAGGAGGAAGGAGGATCCTCTTGTATCCCAGATGATATATCCCCTTATGCAGGCTCTTGATATCGCTCATTTAAACGTTGATCTGGCAGTCGGTGGAATAGATCAGAGAAAGATACACATGCTTGCCAGGGAGAATCTGCCCAAGCTAGGGTACAAGGCACCCGTTTGTCTTCACACGCCCATCCTGATAGGTTTGGATGGTCAGAAGATGAGTTCGTCAAAGGGTAATTTCATATCCATAAGGGATTCTGCAAGCGATGTTGAGAGAAAAATAATGAAGGCTTACTGTCCTTCAAAACAGGTCGAGGATAACCCTGTAATTCAGATAGTTCAGTATCATATATTTCCAAGGTTTAAGAAGATTAAAATTGAAAGAGATATAAAATATGGTGGAGATATAGAATATGAATCATTTTTTGAATTAATAAATGATTATAAATCCGGTGAGCTTCACCCGCTTGATTTAAAGAGGGCTGTAGCAAAATATTTAAATGAAATTCTAGAAGATGTAAGATTGAGATTGAAGAAATTATAGGGGGTGATATACTGGCAGAAGAGGAGGTAATTAGGGTTAAACTTCCGGATAGGGAGAAGGGAGAGATGTTCGGAATAGTAACTTCGATGTTGGGTTCGGGGCACGTGAGGGTTAGATGTGAGGACGGAAAGGAGAGGTTGGGAAGAATTCCGGGAAAGATGAGGAAAAGGGTATGGATAAGGGAGGGAGATGTTGTTATAATAGTCCCATGGAAGTTCCAGGATGAAAGAGCTGATATAGTATGGCGTTACACAAATCCTCAGGTTGAATGGCTGGAGAGAAAGGGTTATTTGAAGTTTTAAAAATAGGATTGAATCTGAACGGGGATTTGCCAGATCGGGATCTAATAAGAATTGCTAGAAGATGTGAAAGGTTGAGGATACCTGTATGGATAGGTGATAACGAACTTTTTAAGGATCCGTTTTATGTAGCCGATCTGTTGGCAGACCATGTACCTGTTCTTGGTTTTGGTGTTATCTCGATTAACAGGGGATGCCTTAACATTTTAAGAAATATTGAATTTCTGATCAATGAATACAGGGATACGGTTTTTCTCTTGGGAATAGGTGCGGGAAGGTTTAAGGATTCAAAAAAAGCCCTGATGGATGTAATCGAATGCCTCAGAATACTGAGATCAAGGTTAGGTATATCGATATTTTGCGGATGTTCCAGCCCGATTATAACCAGGAAATCCTCGGAGATAGCGGACGGAATACTGTTTAATTACGGTTATCCCGATTTCCTGAGCTGGATACTGAAGTTTTTGAAGAGAAGGGATATTTACAAGATATCATATGCACCGGCTCTGATATTACCGAGCGAATTCGAATACGATCTGCTAATTGCATGCTCAATTGTCTCGTGTAGTAGCAAGAGGTTTATTAAGGAGTTTGGGTTTCATAACATGTACTGCGAACTCAGTCGCTTAGACTTTAAGGATGTTATAATAAGGAGAAAGAGGGGGGAACCAGTTGATGAAAGAATAATGAAATATGGAGATGTATTAAAAGATAAATTTGCGATAGCCGGGGACTATAGTTCCTTTCTTAATAGAATCTTGTCTCTACTGAATATGTGCGATCACGTGGTTTTAGGAGATCCCTTTTTCAGAGATGAAAACTCCATGAGATTTTTAAAAAAAATAATCAGAAATTTTAAATCCTGAAAGTATTTTTGACATTTTACCTCCCTGCACTGAGGTGCGAGGATTCTAGCGGAAAAGTTTGTGCATATCCTCATAGGATATGCACGGATTTCACTTTGTTAAACCCACCTGCATTAGGGATGTGGGCTATATTTCCCCTTACGGTTAGCGGTTGGACTTCTCCGTTATGGCATGTACTGAAACTATTTTAAAATCCATCTGACAAATCTGTGTTGTGAAGATACTACTCGTAACAGGAAGGATTGCTGAAAGACAGGTGAAGGAGATAGCTGAAAGGTTTGGATGCGATGTTTACACAGTTGACGTGGATGTGGCTTCATTCATAACGCCTAAACATCTAGAGCACTTGGATCTGAGTTCCTACGATCTTGTTCTAGTTCCTGGTCTGACGTCTAAATGCAACTGGAGGTTATTGGAGGAGAAAAAAGGTGTAAAGATTAGATTGGGACCTATACATGCATATGATATACCACTTGTCCTGAAAAACATCAACAGAATCGAGCTCTCCCATACTGTACCAGCATGCAGACTTTTAAGTGAATTTAAGAGGGAAGAAACATTAAAACTCATTGAGGAATCCGATATGGGAATCTTTAGAATCGGAGATGTAAAAATAGGTGGAACGATGAAGATAGTCGCGGAAATAGTAAACTTAAACGAAATGTCTGACGACGAGCTTATAAGGAGAATAGAATACTATATCGAGAGTGGAGCAGACATAATAGATCTGGGAATACCTGCTGAATTCGACTTAGACGATATAAGAAGGAAGATAAAAATAGCAAGGGATAACTGCGGAGCTCTCAGCATAGATACGTTTGATAAAAGGGTTATTGAGATCGGAATTGATATCGGTGTTGATATGGTTATGAGCTTGTCTTATCAGAACCTGAACTGTCTGGATGTGATCGATAGAGATGTAGCTGTGGTGGTAGTTGAAAGAGATGTTCAGAGACTTTTAGATCTCGTTGAAAAAGTTAAAAATAAGGTAGAGAAGGTAGTGGCAGATCCCCTACTTACATTTGATCTTGTGAATTCGATTATCAGATACTCTGAATTTAGAAAAATTGACAAGGAGACACCGCTTCTGTTCGGAATAGGAAACATAACTGAGCAGATCGATGCTGATTCGATAGGTGTTAACGCAATACTCGCATACATAGCTGAGGAGATAGGATGTCAGCTACTATTCACAACAGAGGCCAGTGATAAGACAAGGGGTTGTATCAGAGAGTTGAAGATTGCCAGCTACATGGCAAGAGCATCAAGGCTCAGGAAATCCCCGCCCAAGGATCTTGGACTTGATCTTCTTGTCTTAAAGGAGAAGAGAAGGATAAGGGAAAAAAGGAAGATATCAAATCCGATCATCGCTAAGAGATCTAAGGTGTTTGAAAGGGATCCCAGGGGGCATTTCAGGATATGGATAAGCGATGAGGGAATAGTCTGCGAGCACAGAGACGCGACCATAGTGGGTAAAGATGCTAAGAGCATAGTAGATACAGTTATATCGCTTGGTCTTGTCTCAAGACTTGATCATTCAGCATATCTCGGAATGGAATTGAAAAAAGCCGAGATGGCGTTAAAGTTGGGCAAGAATTACGTTCAGGATGAAGAATTAAAATTTGGAATATATAATTGAGCAAAATAATTAAAGTTGAAGCTTCATAGAAAAACTGCGGTGCAGAAACCTCGCTTTTCAAAGCGGGGAAGAGCACTGCAACATTTAAATATCGAATTTTTCACAACTTAAAGAATGGTTACAATATCTATGAAATTTAAACTCGAACTTACGAAGGAGCAAAAACGAAAGATTTCGGATTTAGCCAAGAAGTATAGAGACGCTTTTAACGAAGTTGGCGAATACGCTTTTAACAATCGTGTTTTTGACCATATTGGTTTGCATAAAGCATTATATTACAAGCTCAAATAGAAGTACAGTTTTCAATCCCAGATTGTTATTTCTGTTATCAGAGAAGTTGCCCAGCACTACGATTCCGTCTTTAACCAGTTAGCTGAGAACTTTAATATCTCAAAGAGAAATCGTAAGAAGTTAATCGAATTGTTTTACAAAGAAATCAGAAAGCCGATTGGAAGAAAAAAGCTGATTGTTAAGCTTGTTAAAAGGAGGAGTTACGATTTGAAGTTCAATCCAAGAATCTGCTCTATCTCAGTTATCGGTGAAAGACTGAAGAAGATTCCATACTACGGTTGGAACAAGCACTACGAATACTTAGAGAAATACAGTTACGGAGATGCGATTTTATATTATGAAAGAAGTAACAAGCTCTGGTATCTTATCGTAACTGTAGATGTTCCTGATAAAGAGCTTAAGCCTAAGAAGGTTGTCGGAGTTGATATAAACGAACCCCTCAGACAGTTTCATAGCTTTACACGATAGTTTAGGCAAATCTCAGCTTATTGAATTCTCTCAACACATTTTAAGATTAAAATCCCATTATCATAAATTACGCTCACAGCTTCAATCTAAAGGCACTCGCTCCGCTAAGAGGCGTTTTTTGTCTCTTAGCGGAGTCAAGAAACGGTTGGTTAGAAATTTTCTGCATGTCATTGCTAAGAGGATTGTAGTTGGGAGTTCTCCATGCGTGTTTGGATTGGAAGATTTAGAAGGTATAAGAGAATTCAGAGAAAACAATGTCAAGTTCAGGGGAGAGAAGAGAAGACTGTTCAGTCAATGGTGTTTCAGAGAGCTTCAAACTCTAATTGAATACAAAGCTAAACTCTATGGAAGTAAAGTCGTTTATGTAAATCCACAGTACACATCAATCAGTTGTCCAGTATGCAGTTACACTGCTAGAGAAAATAGAAATGGAAAAGAATTCGAATGCAAGAATTGTGAATTCAAGGAACATGCAGACATCGTAGGTGCTAAAAACATTATGTTAAGAGTTTTGAAATCCCTTCAAAACGGGGCGCTTGTCAGCCGTCCCGATGCTCCCTCCCCATTAGGGGAGGTCGAGCAAGCTCCGCCCTTTAGGGCGGGGTAGCTGATGTGATGTGATAAGTTTATCCGTTTCCTTACACTTCAGCAACGTTTAAATTCAAATATATGTAAATCCTTAAAATGGCCGAAGAACAGAGGATTATAATCAGGAGGGATGGATTTCCTTCTCCCGGTGAAATAGTCATCGGAACTGTTAAAAGAATTTTGGACTTTGGAGCATTCGTATCGCTGGATGAGTACGAGGGTAAGGAGGGGCTCGTACACATAAGCGAGGTAGCACCGGGATGGATTAAGGATATAAGAGATCACGTCAAAAAGGGGCAGAAGGTTGTGTGCAAGGTTTTAAGCGTGAATCCGAAGAGAGGTCATATAGATCTGTCAATAAAGGATGTAACTGAAAGGCAGAAAAAGGAAAAATTGCATCAGTGGAAGAATGAGTTAAAAGCTTTCAAATGGCTTGAGATAATAGGTGAAAAGCTCAATATGAACCGTGAAGAGATCATAAAAATCGGTAAGAAACTGATCAAGGAATTCGACGGTGTTTACGATGCCTTTGAAGAGGTGGCGTTTGAGGGATATGAGGTTCTTGCAAGGAGTGTAGGTGAGAGGTTTGCGAGGGAGATGGCGGAGATAGCCAGGGAAAACATAAAGCCGCCAAGGGTTAAGGTAAGGGGGTACTTCGAATTGAGAAGTCTGGCATCCGATGGCATCGAAAGAATAAAAAAAGCACTGATGGAGGCTTATAAGGTTAAGAAAAAGGATATAAAGGTTGAAATAGAATATGTGGGGGCACCCAAGTACAGGATAGTGCTCGAGGCCGGAGATTATAAGGTCGCTGAAAAGACACTGAAATCTATTTCTGACAGGGTTCTTAAAACGATCAAGAAGTTGGGAGGGTACGGAAGATTTATCAGAGAGAGCGTATAACATATCTGAGTTATGAAGGTCAGCATGAAGAAATGTTTAAAATGTAATATATATACATTGAAGGATGAGTGTCCGATCTGTAAGGAAAAGACTTACATGCCAATACCCCCCAAGTTTTCACCTGAGGATCCGTATGGTAGGTATAGGAGAATGCTTAGAAAGGAAGTCGGATTTTTTAATATAGGGAGGTGGTATTATGCTAAAAAGGGTTGATGTTAGATTTTTAAAGAAGCCGGAAGAGGTTGGACTTGAAAAGCCAGTATTCATTGAAGGATTGCCCGGAATAGGACATGTGGGAAAGCTTGTGGCAGATCATCTTGTAAAGGAGTTAAAGGCTGAAAAAGTCGTTGAGATATACTCTCATCACTTCCCGCCACAGGTAATGGTAAACGAGGATGGAACTATAAGACTTCCGAGGAACGAGGTTTATGCATACAAGTCGAACGGGGAGTCACCCGATCTGCTTATACTAATCGGGGACTTCCAGAGCATAAATGGAGAGGGTCACTTTGAACTCGTGAATGCGTATATAGATATAGCAAAGAAATTCGGAGCCGTAAGGATATATACATTAGGTGGATACGGTGTTGGTAAGCTTGTTGAGGAGCCGTATGTAATTGGTGCTGCGAACAGCTTAAAACTCGTAGAAGAACATAAAAAATACGGTATAAAGTTCGAAAGAGGAGAGCCTAGTGGTGGAATAATAGGGGCATCTGGATTGCTTCTAGGTGTTTCCCAGCTTGAAGGAATTGAGGCGGTATGCCTAATGGGTGTAACATCTGGATACATGGTCGATCCAAAGAGCGCTAAAGCTGTTTTGGAGGTATTGATGAAGATTCTGAATCTGAAGGTTAGCGTTGAGGCATTGGATGAAAGGGCGAAGGAAATGGAGAGATTTATAGAGCAGATAAAGGAGATGCAGGAGCAGGCTATACAGCAGTACAGAAGCGATAAGGATCTGATATACTTCAGATAACAATTTTTTTACATGCCGATTGAGGATGAGATAAGGATCGCTGAATACATTTACAGGAGGTTTAAACGGGATCTCCTTAGGGACTTCGGTGACATAATATCAAAGCTCGATATGTCTATAGAGGACACCAGGAGTTATATGAGGGAGTTAGGAATACCGGATATATGCAGACAATGTGCAATCGAAACTGGCAGCTGCTGTAGAAGATTCGTTGAGGATTATTATGACAGGATTTTACTGCTGATCAACATGCTGCTAAACTGTAAAGTCGTAAACAGGAGATTGGGAGACGATTACTGCTATTTCTTAACAGATAACGGATGCATATTGAGGGCAAGAAGCGATGTCTGCGTTTTCTATTTATGCGATAGGATATTAAGAAGTATAACTGTGGAAGAAAAGATGAGGCTTTATAAGCTGATTGGAAGAGAAATGGGATTCTTATCTGTGCTTAGGGTTAAATTAAAAAGGTTTATGGACAAAAACATTGATTTATAAGCTTCTGGAATTTTTTAGCGTGAATTAAGATAAGTTTTATTTAAACTTTGATAGAACTCGAATAGATGATGAAGTTGCTCTACGCGGAGCGTAAGCGATGAAGATGGGTGAACCGCTGATTTTTATTCTAAATGGATGACAGATCACAATATAGGGACGTAATCCACTAGTACAATTTGCGCAAAAGCTTTATGCGCTCCTGATTGAGAACTTTCAGCATTTGACCCTTTGACATCATCCTGCCTTAAACGGTAGATGACAAAGTTGTCAATTAGGTTTATCTAAATAGTTTAAAATTTTTATTTTATTTCTAAAATTTTTAATTTTTATCTAATTGCCAAATATTCAACTTTGTCATCTACTGTTTAAGGCAATGATTTCTTAGCGATGTTTTGTAAGAATATGCTAAAAACTCTAGATTTCATAAACAACTTTAGAGTGAACAGATGTCATCTTATCTTCAGAAGAATATCCGATCCTTTAAAGTTTATCTTAAGTTTTGCTTTTTTAACGCACGACTGCTGTAGATAACTGGCATTCTTGGATCTCAGAAGACTCTTTAAGATACATGCTCTTTACGCGTTTCGAAATTTAATAAGCAGTTACTTACATCGATTGATCTGATGAACAGCATTGCTTAAAAATCGACCTGTTGGTAACCATAAAGCAGAGTTCATTTGCTCTCGTATATAGCAAATGTTTTAATCAAAATCGGATTAGAAAATGCGATGTTTCCGAGCATATACAAACCTAAGGATATCGAGAGGGAGGTATCGGATTTCTGGAACAGAAATAATATTTATGAAAAGGTTAAAAAAAGAGGAGAAAAAGTTTTCTTCTTTGTAGACGGTCCTCCTTATACAACTGGGAGAATACATCTTGGAACAGCCTGGAATAAGGTTATAAAGGATACAATTTTGAGATTTAAGAGGATGATGGGTTACAGGGTCATGGACATACCCGGCTGGGATATGCATGGGCTTCCAATCGAGGTGAAGGTCGAGCAGGAATTGGGATTCAAAACGAAGAGGGATATCGAGGAATACGGAATTGATAGGTTTGTTAAAAAATGCATGGAATACGCTTTGAAGAATAAGGATACTATGACCGAGCAGTTCAAATCCCTGGGTGTCTGGATGGACTGGGACAATCCTTACATGACTATAAAGGCTGAGTACATAAACTCTGCCTGGTGGACGATTAAAAAGGCATACGAAAAAGGTTTGCTTGAAAAGAAGCTCAGAGTTGTGAACTGGTGTCCGAGATGCGAGACTGCGCTTGCCGATGCCGAAGTTGAGTACATGGATAGGGAAGATCCATCGATTTATGTAAAGTTCCCCATAAAAAACGAGGAGAACGCGTATATAGTAATCTGGACTACTACTCCATGGACTCTACCCGCAAACATGGCAGTGGCGGTTCATCCACATCTTGAATACGCATTATTCAAAGCTAGGAAAAATGGAAAGGAGGAAAAACTTATAATTGCAAAAGATCTGGCATGTGAAGTGTTGAAAAAAGGTGGATATGATAGCTGGGAGATTTTATCGGTTTTCATGGGAAAGGATCTGGAAGGTCTGGAATACGAACACCCGCTGCTGGATGAAGTTCCGATTCAGCGCAGATGGAAGCATTTTGTATGTACAGCAGATTTCGTTACAGCCGAGAATACGGGATGTGTTCACATAGCACCTGGACATGGACTGGAAGACTTCGAGCTTGGAATGGAAATAGGACTTGAGATATTTAACCCAGTTGACGACAGGGGTATTTTTAAGGAAGAGGCTGGGAAGTATGCAGGGATTTACGTATTTGATGCAAACGAGGTAATAATTGATGATTTAAGAAGAAAAGGGCTGTTACTGGCTGAGGATAAAATTTTACACAGATATGGTCACTGCTGGCGATGCAAGACACCTATAATATACCGATCAACAGAGCAGTGGTTCCTAACAGTTTCGAAGATAAAGGACAGGATGATAGATGAGATAGACAGGGTTAAGTGGATTCCCGAATGGGCTGGAAGTGCTAGATTTAAGGATTGGGTGAGGAATGCAAAGGACTGGTGCATAAGCAGACAGAGGTATTGGGGAATTCCGATTCCGATCTGGGTATGCGAAAAATGCGGAAAAATAAAGGTTGTCGGTAGCATAAACGAAATTCCATGGAAGGATGATCTTGACCTTCACAGACCGAGAATAGATGAGGTGACGTTCAGATGCGAATGCGGCGGAGATATGCATAGAATTAAGGACGTATTCGACGTTTGGTTTGATAGCGGAGTTGCGAGCTGGGGAACACTGAAATATCCGCTAAAGATGGGTGAAAGTGAATTCAACAACCTCTGGCCAGCGGATTTCATCACAGAAGGTCACGACCAGACAAGAGGCTGGTTTTACTCACAGCTGTGTGCAAGTATGATATCGTTTGACAGGGCACCATATAAATCTGTCCTCATGCACGGTTTCACACTTGACGAGCAGGGAAGGAAGATGAGCAAGAGCCTCGGAAATATAGTCGAACCCGAAGAGGTAATAGAGGAGGTAGGTGTTGACGGATTCAGGCTTTACGTCCTTAGCTCGGCTCTGTGGGAGGATTTGAGGTTTAGCTGGGAAGAGGTCAGAAATGTGTATAGAATGCTGAACATATTCTGGAATACAGTAAGATTCGCTTATACATACATGAATCTTGATAGGGAACTGTTGAGAAAGGAGAAGATAGTTGAGATTATAAGGAGAATGCACGGCGAAGTTGAGGCAAAGGATTTAAAAGATTTTATAAGATTTCTGGTAGATGATGTCGAAAACAGATGGATTCTTTCGAGGATAGAGAGTCTGAACAGACTGGCCGTGGAATCCCTTAAGGAATACCAGTTGCATAGAGTTGTCAGACTCTTTATAGACTTCGTCGTTGAAGATTTCAGCAGATGGTATATTCAGCTGATAAGACCGAGAGTTTGGGAGGAAAGGGAATCACAATTAAAAATTGCAACTTATTTAACAATTCTCTGGGTTCTGGATAAGCTTTTAAGGATAATAGCCCCCTATGCTCCTTTCCTCTCTGAATACATATATCAGAGGTTCATAAAGGAGTTTAAGGACGCAGAAGAATCGATATTCCTGGAGAGATATCCGGAACCCGTTGAGGAATTCATAGACACAGAGCTCGAGAGATTTATGAACATAGCAAGGGAGATATTTGAGGCTGTGAGCAGTGCTAGGCAAAAGGCCAAGAAGAAGTTAAGATGGCCTTTGAGAAGACTTGTGGTCGAATCTAAGGATGATGAAGTTGAAACGGCTGTCAGAGTCCTTAATGACATAATAAAGGCTCAGTGCAACGTGAAGGAGGTCGAGCATGTAAGGGAGTTTAAGAAGGATTTGATCGTAAAACCAAATTACAAGGTTATAGGACCTATATTGAAGAAAGATGTAAAAGATTTCGTCAACTTCATAAACGGATTGAGCAGAGATGAGCTTTATGACGTAATAAAGAAGAAAGAGGTAACTTTTAGGGGTCATAGGATCAGGGTGGATGAGGCATTGATTGTGGAGTACAGGTTGCCTGAGGGTTTTGAATCGTCCGAGTTCTCAAGGGGTTGCGTTTATCTCTATACGGTTATAGACGATGAGCTTAGGAGGGAAGCGTTTGCAAGAGAGGTTGTTAGGAGAATTCAGGAGATGAGAAAGGAGATGAATCTTAACGTTGAGGAATTCATACAAGTATCTGTAGATATGGACAGAGATCTCGTTAAGGGTTGGGAGGGGTACATAAAAAATGAGACAAGGGCATTGGACCTAAGATTTGAGAAACCGGAAGAGGGATACATTAAGGAATGGGATATAGTGGGGATTGAGGTGAAAATAGGGATCAAACGTCTAAATTCCTGACCTCCTTAGAATGTCTTATTATGAATTCCCTTCTAGCGTTAACATCTTCACCCATTAAAACCTTAAATAGTTTTTCTGCTCTTAACGCATCCTCTATCGTTACCCTTACAAGTTTTCTCTTTTCAGGGTTCATTGTAGTCTCCCACAGCTGTTCCGGATTCATCTCGCCAAGTCCCTTGAATCTCTGCACTTCAGCATTCTTCAATCTTCCAAGCAGCTTCTTTAACTCCTTATCCGAGTAAGCATAGTAAACCCTGTCACCTTTCTTAACCCTGTAAAGGGGTGGCTGTGCGATGTAAAGGTATCCGTTTTCTATAAGCGGTCTCATGTATCTGTAGAAGAATGTGAGGAGGAGAGTTCTTATGTGGGCACCGTCAACATCTGCATCGGTCATTATTATGATTCTCCTGTACCTGACCTTGGATATGTCGAAATCTCTTCCTATCCCCGCACCGATTGCAGACGCTATTGACTTTATCTCGTTATTCTTCAGAGCCTTGAGAATTCCCGCCTTTTCGACGTTTATTATCTTTCCCTTTATAGGAAGAACTGCCTGAAATCTCCTATCTCTTGCCTGCTTTGCAGAACCTCCAGCAGACTCTCCTTCAACTATAAACAGCTCCCTTTCTTCAACGTTTTTCGATGAACAATCTGCAAGCTTTCCTGGAAGGTTTAAGGAAATCTCTGTTTTCTTCTTAATAAGCTCTCTTGCCCTTTTTGCCATTTCTCTAGCTCTCATTGATATCAAACACTTCTCAATTATCCTGTGAGCATCCGACTTATTCCTTTCAAGCCACTTAAGGAATTCTGAATATGTTAAATATTCTACAACAGTTTTAACATCGCTGTTCGTCAATTTCGTCTTAGTCTGCCCTTCGAATTGAGGTTCAGGGATTTTAACACTGATAACGGCAGTTAGACCTTCTCTGACATCTACACCGCTTATGGGTTTGAATTTCTTTACGTTTTTCTTACCGTATTCATTTATTGCCCTCGTTAATCCTGATCTAAATCCTATTACATGCGTTCCCCCCTCTACCGTGTGTATGTTGTTTACAAATGCGAAAAGGTTTTCGAAATCGTCGTTGACGAATTGAAAGGCGATTTCAACGAGTATATCGTTTTTTTCTGCCGAAAAATAGACTACATTTGATATCTTCTCTTTATCCTGATTTAAAATCCTTATTAATCCCACTATACCCTCTTCCGAATAAAATTCTTCAATCCTATTCGTTCTCTCATCTACAAGTATTAACCTCAAACCCCTGTTAAGAAAAGAGAGTTCCTTAAGCCTTTCTGATATAAGCTCGTAATCGAACTCGTTAACTTCAAATATTTCGGGATCTGGCTTGAATCTTATCTTAGTCCCCGTACCTTCAGATTTACATATTACCTCGAGTTTTGTAACTGGTTTTCCCCTCTGATACCTCTGGTAGTACAATATACCGTTCCTCTTAACCCAAACCTCGAGCCACTCCGAAAGAGCATTCACAACCGATAGACCTACACCGTGCAATCCACCTGAAACCTTATAGGCCTTTTTGCTGAACTTCCCTCCCGCATGGAGTTTAGTCATAACTATTTCAAGCGCCGATTTTCTAAATACGGGGTGCTCCTCAACAGGAATCCCCCTGCCGTTATCCTCAACACTTATCGAACCGTCTCTATGAATCGTAACCTTTATCTCATTGCAGTATCCTGCCAGTGCTTCATCTATGCTGTTATCAACTACCTCCCACAGGAGATGGTGAAATCCTCTTACATCTGTACTGCCGATGTACATACCCGGTCTCTTCCTGACGGCTTGGATGTCATCCAGAACCTCTATTGTTTCAGCCGTGTACTGATCCCCCATAAGAACACCCCGTGTGGATTCTAAACTCATTTGCGTGGATTAAAAACTTTTTTATTAACCGATTATCTTCTCGAGATCATCTCCTCCGTAAAAAACCTCCTGAATACCGTCGTATATGTCGTCCATGCCGTATCCTGTAATAGATGAAACGGGTATTATTGGTCTGAATAACCCTGAATCCTTAAGCATATAAAAGAGGTCCAGACTCAGCGTCTTATCAGATTCTCTTATTATATCGTTGTAGAGTAAATCGGGTTCCCTGCTCCAATCTATTATCTTCTTCAGCTCATTCTCATCCAGCAGATCGGATTTTGAGAGTACGGGTATCTGGGGTATATTAAGTCTGAAAACAGCTGACGAGCTCATGAATAGAAGCGATAGAAAGCCTGATGGAGTCTTTGAAATGATGGGATCGAACAGGTACACCATGACACTGCTTTTCCTGTCCAAGGAGTTTACAAGAACTTCACCGCTCCTTCTAAGCGTAAACAGTTCCATCTGACCCGGAGTGTCTATTATAACGTAATGAGCATTATACAACTCTATTTCGTCTTTTATATCATTGACGACAGTTCCGATAAGATCTGCACCTATTATCTGTGCCCCATTTGGACCTACCTTGTATTTTGCCATTATATCGTCCAGCGTGAACCACTCCCTTATGTCGACATCCGGATTGTATGGCAGATCTTCAACTCCTGGATCAACGTTTACGATGATGTTGTCTATCTTCTTGAAATCAAGCCATTCGGAAAAAGACTTTGCCAGATAAGTTTTCCCGGAACCTGCCGTTCCAACCATGTATATGAATGTCTGATGCATAGATAGGTTATGCCCGCCGGCTTTTATCTTTTTATGTCGGAAGGAATTGAACAGTAGGGTTTGGACAATGTATGAGTATGTTCATACCCATACTATGCCCTTAGGATTCAATAACCTTAGCTCTCTTTTCATCGGAGAGCATATCATCGGACTTCTCCTCTTTCAGGGGAACCTCAGACTCCCCACATCTTGCCTTAAAACCCACATCTCCCATTAAGGGATTCAGGTCTTCAAATCCGCTAATGGAAATATAAAAAAACTTATGTCAAAATTTCAATATATTATATTCCTATGAACTTTGAAACGGCTTGTAAAATCTTTTATATAATAATATAATTTAGTTTTATTAACTTTCTTGGATCACATAACAATTAACTTTAAAACATATTATATTATATGTTATGTGGATTTTTAGATTTGATCCAGAGTTGATGGATGTTTATAGAAGGCTTTTTATAGGGATAGGTGTAAAGACATTTGGCTATTTAATAATCGCTGCTGGAATTTTTCTTTCGATAAAAAATAAGGATCTGGCCTGCAAGACTATTTACGTTGGGATATCTCTTGTCGTCTTGGGCTGGTTGCTGATATATCAGGCGTTGAAAATGGCTGGCACAAAAAAGGTTAAGCATTATATATAATGACTTCTGCTCTCCTTGTCCTCCTTATCTATAGCCATTAAAATAGCATAAAGCCTTTCTCCGATTATCCTTACCTTCTTCAGCTCCTGATAAAATATCGTAAAAGTTGCATAGGGATGACCGCACGGATAATCGTATTTCAATATCGGACAGCCCTTGCATCCGAATTTCTGGTATTTAATGCAGAACGAAGTTATCTGTATTGCGACATCTTCAATAGATTTTAGAGCTTCGAGTATCGATTCCCACTTCTTTAAAGCTACCTCCGAATCGCTCTTACCCTCATCAAGACTCTTCTTCGCATCCTCAAACGTATAAAGCTTTATCTCCTTCATATTTACACCTCCTAACTGTATCTAACCCAACCATTCCTCCAAACGTAAATGCTTCCTCCTCTCCTATCACCGCTGATCGATTTTATATCACCGTAAATCCTAATAACACCACCTATCATCTCATCCCCGACCCAGAATCCCGCATTACCCTTTATTATTATCTCCCCTCCTTCCATCTTCTGTCCTATCACATCTCCAGCATTTCCTTCAACCACTATCTTCCCATCCTTCATCCTCTCTCCAATCCAATTTCTTGCACTACCGTTTACTATTATCTTCCCGCCATTCATGGACTTCCCCAGATAATTTCCAACGTATCCGTAGACTTCGATTATTCCGCTCCTCATTTTAAATCCAAGACAGAATGCCTTGTTCCCTATCACTTTAAGAATTCCGTTCTTATGCTCGTAACCAAGTCCAGATATACTTCCTCGGTATTTTCTTAAGTCGAGTTTTATCTCATCGTCCCTGCCCAATACGTCGTGATAAAGACCGGATATAAAGCATCCTAGCATACCTCCCTGTATGTAGTTAGGGAAGATGTCGTTGAATAAGACCTCTATATCTCTTGCACTCAACCTGCACTCCTTACCAATTCTTCTGCCAAACTTGAACACATCATCCATAAATTCGAACTTCCATGAAGGTATTTCCGATATAAACTCTAGGAACTCGTTTACTATATCGTATAGAATTGACCTTGTCCTCCCTCTATCGTATTCTACTGTCCTCCTACTTTCAACACTATCTATCCTTACCAAATTATACCTGTCTATCAGATCTTTCAAATCCCTTATATCCTTATTCATACCTATCAACTACTGAAGTTATGGCAATTCTCGGTATATCCTCCTCTCTTTCAACCTCTATAATATTTACGTTTCTAAGCTTTTTGAACATTTCAAAGTTCTTTCTGAACTCGTCCATATCCTTTACATCCGATTTTATCCATATAAGCGTTAATCCGTATTTAAAGTCGCTAAAGAACTTTAAGACCTCTGATATGTTTTGCAGACCGGCATCTGTTATCAGTATGTAATCAGCATCACCCACAATTCTAACGTATTCTTCCAACTGCTTTACGTTTAAAGTCGTTCCACCTCCCTGGTATATCTTGATATACCTGAACACGTCATCCGTTTTCGTTGGTAAGAGCTCTATATTTCTGTTCGAAAAGTTTATAACACCGACACTGGCTCCGCTTTCAATATAACTCTTTGCTATAGCAAACGCACCCAGAACTGCGTAAGAAATTTTCTTATCAGGATTTCTCATGCTTCCAGAGGAATCTATTATTATAACGGCATTTTTGACGGATTTGTAGTCGAATCCCTCGAAATCCTCAAACGTATATCTCTTGGCTATTCCTGGAATCAATTTTCCATAGCTTTCTATCGGATTGTATGAATCTATACCGTCCTCAATTTCAAAGTCTTTTATTTCAGATGGATATAGGGATCCGGTTTTTTTCAAAGGCTTTATGTATATGGTGTAGTTCATTGCCCTAACCTTGTACCATTCTATATCCGGTTCTTCGAATTCCCTTTTCAGATCGGACGCACCTATACCTATTTTTCTTTCCTCCTCAATTTCGAACCCTTCAAAGAACTCTTTAACTATTTTTATATATTCATCTTTTTCAACTTCCTTGGCTATCTCCCTTAACGCCCTCTTTATATCCTCACATGAGAAGTCATCTAAGTCAAAGGTTATGAACGGAACGCTCTGTTCTGATATGACATCCTCAATTATATCGGCAAATCTCCTTATATTATTCTTCAGTCTAATCCTGCTAGTATCAAGGTAATCTATCTCGATCAATTTCTTCAGTTTCTTCTTCAAAACACCGTCAAGCTTGTACTTACCGAAATCAAGACCGGTTATTTTGTTTAAAAGAGCTCTTGTCAGATGATCTATTTTCGTGATGGGCTTAACCTCTCTGTATACCTGTGTTATGTCATCCAATCCCTTATTTATAACTAAATCGAGATTTACAACTATGTCATCGTATAGATTCCTTATAATCTTTTTGTTCCTTCTTTTTCCGAGCCAATGAAGCTCAAGTATTATCGTTTTTGCATCGTAAGGATGTTTTACCCAGTGATTTAATTCGTGGTGAAGGATTCCGAGCACAGCCTTCTCGCTCAGACTCTTCAGCTGCTTCCTACTTATAACTATCCTGTACTTCCTCGACGAAAAGTCCAGATAACTGTTTGGTACATCTTTTATCTCAAATTTTATAGGCGGATAAAAAAGATCCTTCCTGGCCTTTTTGAACAGCGATTCGATCATTTCAATAAACTCTAGATCGGATTTAAAAACCCTTGTCACAGAAATAATTATAAAATTTAATGTATTCTTACATTTTATATCTCAGGTTGGAGATCAGAGAAGGTCGCTAAGGAAGCTTTGGGGCGGGAAGGGATTAGCTCGCTGGAGGTTTGTTAGTGTCATCAACTTTCATAAATTATATTGTAGAGGGTTGCTCTGACCCGGCCCGATGACAAAAACCGAAGCATATGATGCCATTGTGAGACAGATATGGTGGTTCCCCTACGGGGAACCCTCGCAGTTTACGGCGGGGAGGTCAGCGATAATAGATGTAGTAATCAACACTCTTTTCAAACCATCTTCCATCCTTCCAATAATAAATCCTTCCTGCACCTCTGTATCCGAAGGATTTGACCGTGCCCATAACCCTAATAACCCCTCCCCTCATCTTATTACCGACCATCGCCCCCGCATTACCCTTTATAAAAATCTCACCACCTCTCATCTCCTCACCAACACCGTATCTGGCATTTCCCTCCACTATTATCTTTCCACCCTCCATGTACAGTCCCAGATAATTCTCAACATTTCCCTTAATCACTATGCATCCGTCCTTCATCCTTTCTCCTATCCAGTTACCACCATCTCCAAATACTACTATTTCTCCCCCCTCCATCCCATATCCTACCTTATTTCCGACGTTACCTCTTATCAAAATCCTTCCATGTCTAAGCCTGTATCCTATGTAGTTTATCTTTCTTTTAAATCTCAGTTCTATCGTGCTACCCTTTCTCAACACATTGCTGAGGATTCCCGATATGAAGCATCCATCAGCTCTACGATTTATCAAAAATTCAAGCAAACCCTTAATTCTTTCTCTGTCTATCCAGTTAGAAACTTCAATTCCTATCTTAAATCTGTCCTCCATTGAGTATTCATGGATTTCATCCATCAAACGCTTAAGCTTTTCAGATACATCCGGTAGATCTCTAACCTTACGCTTAGGTATCCTGAGTATATCTGGATTTCTATCGAGGATTCTCCTTATCATATCTCCCTTATCAAACTCTTAAAAAACGGATGATTAAAGTTCCCCGCCAGCTCCTTTAATCTATCGTATTCCCCATTTATTATGCATCTATACGCCTCTATCTGATATTCCCTGTGCTCATCCCATCTTCTCCTCACCTCAGATATAAGCTCTTTAACAGCGTATAGTTCATCGCAGCAGTCCTTTTCAACATCTCTTATTTCGCTTATCTTTTTGTAATTTATTTCACTTCTATGCCAAAGAACATATGGCATTATCGATAAGACGTGCTCAAGACTAACCTCCTCTTCTTCAATCCATGCTAAAGCCTTGGAGTACTTGAAAAGGCTTATTTCAGCTCTGTTAGAAATTGAGTAGAGATCGGAGCATATGTAGTTTACGTAATGGCATCCGTCGCACTTGGAAAAATCCTTTTTTAGACCAAGCTGACAGTAGACCTCCTGACCTATGAAATCCAGAAAAAGCTCCGCGTCCTCGGAGACGTCATTTTTCTCTATCTCCTTACTTATCCTCCTTATCTCATCATCTTTCGGTATTTCAACTCTAAACCCCTCTTTACTAAGCCTATCTTCAAGTATATCCTTGAATTCCTCTGATTTTTCCCTTATAAATCTTATAACATCATCAGCTTTTTCGGTTTCATTATTTTCAGATATATACTCGATCAATTCCCTCGTTATCCTTCTATCCCTTAATATTTCGTCTTTCACACCTCTTCTTATCAATCTCTTTCTTATGGGATGTATTCTTCCCGTTTCGACTGCTATATCGAATCTATCCAGAAGTGGCTGTATGATCTTTGTCGTTCCGAGATCCTGGTAATTAACGGTTGCGAAAAATGTCTTATCGTCCTTGAATACAATCGTGTCCCCCCTGTAGCTCCATATATTTCTATCTATCTCATTTAAAATCATATTCTGCTTTCCCATCGGAAGTCTGTTTATCTCATCAACTATCAGAACAGGTGAAAAAACGCATGCCTTCCATTTAACAACTTCTCTACCCTCCTTTTCAAGAATACCCAGATCAAGTGTCGCCTTGATCTTTTCTTCTGTCTGCTCTGGATGTCCGTGAATAGTTATGGACTGCACAAACTCTAAGGGAAGACCCTTTATTAAACTTGATATCCTCTCGCTCGACGTAGTTTTACCGCTTCCGTAATCACCGAATATGAGTTCTCTACCATTTAAAATACACGTTATTATACCGAACAGCGCTATCGGTTCATATCTTCTGTCACCAACCTCAAATACTTCATCTCCCATGTAAAGTTTGTCCCTGATGACATCGTACAAACCCTTAACGATCTCTCTCATTTAAAGAACTTGATCAAGACAGCTTTATATATTTTGACTCACAAATAAATTCATGGTTAAGAAGGATATAGTACTCCTGAAGCATTCTGAGAGGTTGAAGTCAGGATTGATAATAGGAGCAAAACTCATAAGTGCTCTGGAGAATTTAAAGGATGAGGAACTTGAGGGAGGTACGAAAATATTATCCCAATTCTTTAAAGCTCTTAGCACCGAAATAGGAATAGCTTACAACTCTACAAAGGATGAGAGATTTAAAAAGGCGTACGATATGATCAAGGACATGAACTTCTTGGATATAAAGGGTTCGATGGACAGGATTAGAAGGGCGATAACTCTTGTTACGAGCTGCGCGGCAGATGCATACATAAATCTCCAAAATTCGGGAATACTTTAGAGTTCGACAAGCCTTTTATTAACAAAAGGTGAACGTAGAAGTCATGAGTTGTACACGTGCAACTATTTGAATCCGTTTTATGAAATTCCAAATCATGATGCGAAAATGGAGTATTACCTTAGATTTCTGAAGTAATTACATGTTTCAAATTGATGTCATTTCGAGTTTTCGGTAATCTCCAAAAACCTGTTCTTCACCCAGTCTATCCCTAGCATTTTTATGAAGTATCCAGCTCTTGGTCCGTAATCCTTTCCGAGTATTGCCTTGTATATCGCACGAAAAGCCTTAGAAGGTTTTATACCTAGATCCCTTGAAACAGAGTATACGGCATTATGTATTTCCTCGGCATCCATGTCAGTTCTCAATGAGCTTGCAAACTCCTTCAGAAACATCATCTCTTCATCGTCAAACATCTTCTTGTCAACTTCTTCAACAATTTCGAACTTTAACCTTTCAGGTGCAAATGTTTCAAGCCATTTCTTGGCGTATCTCAGCCTTCTTTCAACGTCCATTCTTGCCCTATCATCGATGCGATAAGTTCTCGACAGAATCTCCAGCGATCTATTGAGATCCCATTTCGCTATCTGTCCAACCACGATCAGATGTCTGAAGGGAATATCGGAGTACTCTATATCTTCGGTTAATGAAAGCTCAACTGATCTATCACCTCTTCTCACACCCTCCTCAAATTCATCAACGAGCTCCAGTAGATTTGCCGGATCAAAGTCTATATGCTTTTTCGGTTTAACCTTTATTATTATGAACCTGACGATTTCGGGCGGTAAAACATCTAGAAATTCCCTGACAGGTATTACTATTCCCTTTGACGAACTCATGGCACCGACACCCTTCAGATGTATCCATTCATAAGGAATCGGATATGGTGGCTCTATACCGAATATCTCTCTTGCAAGCCTCTTTCCAGTATCGTAGCTTCCTCCTGCTGCAGCATGATCCTTTCCAAATGGCTCGCATGTGATTTTTAAGATCTTCCATCTCGCTGCCCAATCAACACGCCAAGTTAATTTACCTCCACCTCTATAACTCGTTCTACCCTCGTTTCCACACTTACATCTGTAGTATATCCATCTGTCATCGAATCCCGTAACCCTTGTGGAATTTATCTTACCGCAATTTTCGCATAGTGGCATGAAAGGATACCAATCCTTTTCAAGAGATCTCCCTGTAACCTCCTCAATTATCTTTGCTATTTTATCCCTCTTCTCAAGAGATACTCTTATTGCCTCCTCGTACATTCCTTCCTTATACATCTCATCCGCCCTTTCGACCTTGACAGGTATCCCGAGTATTTCAAGGGATTCAAGAAATGGTTGAAGAAAGTGCTCGGCGTAGTTTTCGTGGCATCCTTCTGGATCCGGTATCTCGCTTAGAGGCATTCCCACGTACTGCTCGTATTCCTTGGGTAAAAAAGGATACCTTCTCCTTAAAGGATCAAACGTATCCGCTATGTATATCAATTCTGCCTCTCCACCCTTATCGATAACAGCCCTTCTAACGGCATCTGCTGTAAGCATTTCCCTTAGATTTCCTAGATGTATGTGTCCAGACGGTGTTATACCCGTGGCAATTCTGTGTCTTTTACATCTCCTCAGGAGTTCATCTGCAATTACATCTGCCCAGTGAATCTCTTCCATTGCTAAGAGAAGAGAGCACATGTTTTAAAAGATTAATTATTCAGAAAACTTTGTAGCTGTTATTTGAAAGAGGTGTTTTAAATAATCATTCCGCGATTTTAACTGACGTCCTCTGCCCTAGAGGGAGAGGGTTCCTGCTAAAGCGAGGAGTAAGCTTAGGAGAGCTGTCTTACTCCGATTGCTGCATATTCCTTTTATGCATAACATCTATAACAGAGGTTGTGTAATATAGGGCAGAAAAATCCAGCCTCGGGGCAGAAACGTTGATGCATTTGTAACACTTTTTCAAATATGAATTGAATATTATCTCAGGATTTGTTAAATAAAAAGAGGACTGAGATATGGTAAGATGTTAGGTAGATATTCCACCAAATATGAACAGGAAATATCTCCACTAATCAAAAAAGAACAAGAACGGTTTGCCATAGTGGGGTAAAAACATCTTAATAATATAAGAAATATAACTTAAGAAATATAATTAGTTACTTTTGGGTATGACATGGCAAAACATTCTTAATGTGCGTCCCGGCTATAGGGTATTTCGTAAAGGTGTGTACATGGGTTCTATTATTTCACTGTTCTCTCCTCAATAGTTTAATAAACATTCATTTAGGATTTCTCCCTTTCGGTGTGAACGGAACTCCCCACATCCTTACACCCACATCTCGCCCTTCAAGGACTTTCGGGTTTTTAATTGAATGTTCCTAATTTAAATTAAAAATATGTCGAACCCTACTGAGGTTGTCAGATGTTTAGATTCAGAAGGGAGATTGATGTTGAAGATTAGATTTACAGTTTCCCTGAGAAGTACGGAAGACGGAATGATAAAGCTAGATATTAAACCTCTTAGAGAGTTCTTGATATTAAATGTTAGGAAATTTGATGAAAGGAGATTGATTGCTCTCGAGTTTACTTGATAAGTTAGAAGAAAAGACTAAAAAGCTTATGAATGCGAAAGATCTTGAAAATAGAGGAAGAGCCCTTAGAGATGAATAAAAAGTTGTTAGAGTTTTGTAGCGAGCTATAGATCTTTGGAGATGAAATTATAGAGGGAGTGAGAGAAGAAATAGAATGCTTCAGGAGGATCAGGGGAGAATATAGAATAAAGTTCTTAAAAAAATTTAGAATTACAGACAATTTCTAAGTGATTCCTTAATTCTAGACCAGATATGAGTGGTAAGAATACATAAGTTCATATAACAATCATGAGACATAGAGTAGGGAAATGTTTAAAGGATTTAGATGAATGGAAGAGACTTTTAAAAGTGATTTAAAATGGCATGGGTCGTGAGAGGTATAAAAATGTGATCAGGGCAAATCCTAAGAGGTTAGAAGACCTACTAAGGAATCTTAGGAAAGATAGGGAACTGTTTGAGGAGATTGTAATTTCAGCCTATGTTGAAGGTTTAATTAATCTATCAAAAGCCTCTGAGCTCTTGGAGATCATAAGGGATGAAATGATTAAGATGCTGAAAAAGAAAGGAGTTCCGATAAGAATGCTGAGCAAGGAGGAAGTATTGGCAGAGGTGGAGGCCGTTAGATGGTTCTAATCGACAATACCGTTCTTACAAACTTCGTAAAGGTGAGCAGGATAGATCTGCTAAAAAAAGCCTTCGATTGTATCTATATAACGGAGCATGTCTTGGAGGAGTTTAAGCTTGGAGTTAGAAGGGGAGTTCTACCCGATGTTAGTATCGATCTTGAAGTTTTAAGGCTAAAAGATGAGGAAATCGAACTCTATAATGCTTTAAGAGCTAGGCTGAGTAAGGGAGAAGCATCCTGTTTAGCCATCGCAAAGCATCGCAGCCTGAAAGTTCTGACGGACGATTCTGATGCAATGAGAACTGCTAACGTGTTGGGTGTTCCTGTATCTGGAACAATTGGTGTTCTTGCTCGGTGCGTTGAGAGGGGTATAATTACCAAAGAGGAAGGTAATCGCATCTTGAAAGAGATGATCGAAAAGGGATTTTACTCCCCTATTTCGGATTTGGATGAATTCTTGTGAAAAATCCTCAATTATATTTTCTTTTCACAAAAATATATTTACTTGATGATTCTGCTGTATTACAAAATTTATGGAAATATACGCTTTAGTGCAGGTGAGCTATCCTGCCCTAAAGGGGGTGGAGCTTCTCCCGTTCCACCCGCCTTCTCAGCAAGGCTTCATACGGGGGTTAAGGGCTTGCCCACTGAAGCCCCATCCCGCTCCCCTCGTTAAGGAGCAGGCTAAGCAAACTATCTCTTTCCCCTTAAGGGACGTCATAGGAAACATTTCATCTTCTTGTGGGAATTCGAAGTATTTAAAGCTACCAACAACCCCTTCACTGCCTCCTTGCGTATCCCAGCCTTAAAAGGCGAGATTTTGCAACGATTTCATAAACAGAACGGACCGAAGGAAGCTTTCTATTTCAAGAAATTGAAGGATTTTTTGATATTGGGCTTACGAATATTAAGATCCTCTAAGGTCATCTACCTAACCTAATTAAACAATAGTGTTGGGTAAGAACAGACTTAGTATGCTTGCAAAGGACTGTATTGAAACGATGTACCTTCAGACGCGATAAACTGTCGAATCATATGCCCCATCCATCCGGCTGTCTCTTATTGTTCTTCAGAGGTCTTTGACGATCTCTTATATGAGGATTCACATCCTCTTTTTCCCCTTTCATTAAGGGTTTGGGCTGGGAAAAGAAGATATTCTACGCCGAATTGCAACCTATGCAACGAACAGGCGGCATGTATATACCAATCCGCACAAATTCGTGTATTTCTCTGGTGCGTCGATCTTGAAGGTACGGTAATAACCACCATCGGTGTGAAGACAGGAGTAATCGTTTAAATCTACATTCAAAAATTTCTAAAATCTTTATAAAAGAGATCGAATTTTTTCTTTTTAATGGGGCAGAAACATATGATAAGGAATGTTATTATGTTAAATTAACTCCGCTCGGGATGTGGGAAGTGTGGATAGTAAACCCGAAAGGGCGGAGCTGATAAATCAGAAGACAATTCCTTTGAAAGCCTCCGAATTGGGATGTGGAGGGAGAATCCCCGCTAATCAAATGTTATGAAGGCAATAGAGAGTCAGAACGGAAGTGCGAAAAAGAGAAGTGTGCATTCAATTATTTTTTATTTTTTATAAATATGACAAATTTTCCTCCTTTTTAATGAGGGTAATCGGATCTCGACGCTATCGGTTGCAGATATTTTTATAAATATATTTATATAATGTAAATGGAATTGTATAAATTATTGGAGGTTGTTGTATGTGAGGAAGGGAATATTCTCAGCTACGGAAAGTGTCATGAGGGAAGAACTTGTATTCAAACACATCTGCATAGGATTCTTCAGCCCGAACGAGCGATTGAAGCTCGATAACGCGTCATATACGCATCGGCGAACCCTGCATTTCTGGGGTTCGAGGAGAAGGGCAAACCTACCTTCGAAGATGCAGAAGTTCGCAATTACGTCCTAGCGGAGGAGAAGAGAAAAGCCGTGAGTTGTTCGGACATTTACTGTTACTTCCGATAAAAGAGCAGAATTAAGCTTCTAAAGTAAAATGGCTGCGGTTATCCTTTGATCGGGTAAATGACTGCGGCAGAGTATGCTCGGGAAACTTACATAAGAAGGATATCGACCGTTGAACCGGAACGCCTGGTGTTACAGACATCCCCTTCGACTCTCTCATCACATATAAGCTTTGGAACGTGAAGCCGGTATGCTCCGAGCCAGTTGAGGAAAGAAGATCCGTTAAATGCAAGCAGTATTGGTAAAGATGAAGCCATGATATCGTTCAGAGATGGGCAGAACTCATTCTGACATTCTAAAGTAACAATCTTAATTTATAATTTGTAAATTTTTATTATTTAATGTCAACTGTCACGGTTATTTGTCCGAGTTTAAGGACAGTTGAGGATTAACGACCCAGAAGCTAAGTTTTAAGGGCCCGGACCGGGATTTGAACCCGGGACGACAGGATCCACAGTCCTGCGCTCTACCTCTGAGCTATCCGGGCCAGTCATAATGTAATACATTTAATTGATTAAAATACTTTTGCTCAATCATTTATGCATATCATGTGTCCCATTTTTTCCTTCTTTGTCTTTAAGTAGCACAGATTCTCCCTAGATGGTTCGACTTCTATGGGCTCCCTTCTAACCTTAAATCCATACTTTTTCAATTCTTCGATCTTTAACGGATTGTTTGTCATAAGTCTGATGGATTTGACACCCAGATCCATTAGTATCTGTGCAGAAATACCGTAGCTTCTCAAATCGGGTGGAAATCCAAGTTCTATGTTCGCTTCCACTGTATCCTTTCCCTCCTCCTGCAACTTATATGCCATGAGCTTATTTATCAGACCTATACCCCTCCCCTCATGACCCCTCATGTATATGAGCACTCCCTTACCCTCCCTGTCTATCATCTTCAGAGCCTTCTCAAGCTGCTCTCCGCAATCGCATCTTAGGGAATGGAATACATCTCCGGTAAGACATTCCGAATGTATTCTAACGAGCACGTCCCCCTCGGAAACGTCTCCCTTAACAAGGGTAATTATCTCACCTATAGGCGTCTTGTAGCCTATTGCCTTAAACGTCCCGTAGAACTTGGTCGGAAGGGTTGCCGAGACCACTCTTTCTATTAGCTTTTCATTCTTTAACCTGAACTCTATCAACTCGTTTATACTTATGGCAACCAATCCCTTCTCTCTTGCAAATTTAAGACCGTAGTCGGGATCGGCTGTTTCACCTCTCTCCGTTATAAGCGTCGAATAAACCCCTGCCAGTTTATATCCGCTCAACCTGGCAACATCCAAGCTTGCTTCTGCAAAAAAAGGTCTTTCAAGAACTCCTCCTTCTTTTGCCTCCTCAATGAAGATTCTACCGGGATATCTTATCTCGTCGAGATTTAGATTTTTATTTACGAGAGTTCTTATGAGTTTTGCCCTTTCTTCTGCCGAAATCGCTTTAAAATCAATTGGAATAGCATTTCCATTATAAAACCTGAACCTGTTCAATCCCAACTCAGATATGTCCTTCCAGGGAAGAGCAACTCTTATCTCATCACAGTTCTTCATTATAAAATTTATTATGTCACCCGATACGACTTCAGCAGGAATTGTTAAAACAGATTTAGATTCATCGTAAACCACTATCGGTTTTGAATTTCTAACAGAATTCACAACATCCTGCATAAGTAGATGAGATGTTAAAGACTATATATAATTTTTGAGATGTTTCTCAAAAATGTTATCGCTGTCGCCGAGTTCGGTGACAAGCCCCTCAATTCTACTACAGCTCAATGCCTGAAAAGTAAAAGTGGTTCATCGACCAGGACACCTAATTCGGGGTATTCGTCTTTATTATCATTAAAGGCAGTCCGATTTTCTTTGGCTGTTCCTCTTCTCATCTCTATATACCTTCTCACCCTTCCCCTCCACAAAATTCGCAATTTCTCTTGCTTTTTTTAGTTCTTCATACTCCCCTTCATCCATCTCTATTATGAAGCTTCCGATGTATCCACATCTTTTACACATGTATTTTCCTGTATAACCACCGGATTCAAGTTCGATTTCCGTTGATCCGCATACAGGACATATCAGAACCCTCCTCATAAAGAGAATAGTTCATACCTATAAATAACCTGTGTGAATTCAACAATTGACGTGCTCAGAAAATCGTCATTTGATTTCATTCAATATCTTCTGTACAGAACTAACAGCCTTCAGGTTTATGAAGTAATCCTCGATAGCGTTTATCATGGCACCTATTTTTTCCGTTTTTATTTCAATCACAAGGTCTTTGCCCTCCAACCTGCAGTAACTCCATTTGAGATCATCGGGGTTCAGGGCTCTAACGATGAGATCTGCTTCATCCATTTCTATCCTTATCTTGCCATACAGCACAGTCTGTCAACCTCCTTTATAAATTCCTCAACCTTTTCTGAGCTTATATTTGCTCCCGCTGCAACCCTATGCCCTCCCCCTCTACCCCCAACCTTTTCCGCAGCCTTTCTCATAACCTCAGCCAAGTCTATTTTTATCTTATCATTTCCTCTCGCGGAAACCTTAGCCTTTTCATTTTTTATATTCACTGCTACAAAAGGCTTATCGGGGTATAGATATCTTGAAAATACAGTGGCAATTGGTCCAGTTGTCTGCGCGTTTTCCATGATCAGATACCTTATACAAAATCCCTCCCTGATATCCTCTCTCCTCCTGTGTATCTCCTCAAGTAGATCCACCGTGTACCTCCTCCATATATCCAGTGCTCTCTCCAAATACCTCCCATCCCTCATGCAGAGGGCAAATCCTATGCTGCAGGAAGATATCCTTCCGCATGCGTTAACGACATCTGTGAACATAGTTATGCTCTTTATCAGTTCATTCTTTAGAACTATCCTCCTACCGACGAAATCCTTAATAGCTCCCTCGTAAGCTCCCATTTTAAGTAACCTCAAGACAATTGCATTTGAGAGTCTGTGAAGCTCATCCCTCGTCAGATCATCCAAATCCTTATCGCCATCTATTCCTATTCTGGACAGAAATTCATCCAGTTCATCATCCTTTTTATAAAAATCGAGAAATGGTTCTATTGAAAAAACGAGCACATCTCTTATCTTTCCCGAATGAATATTTAATCCATCCATTATTTCTATAAATCCGTTCCTTATGCCCTCCCTTAATATTTCAGCATTTCCACCTGTTATCTTCTGTTTATCTCCCAGCGCACCAATTAACGCTATTCCTGCTAGATCCTTGTTATTTCCGAGCATATTCGCCAGTACATATGCCGTTCCACTGGCCGATAGCTCATAAGTACCATCGAGTCCCGCCAGATGTGGATTTATATGAACGCATTCTCTTTTGGCCTCTATTCTACCAATGGGGTAATGATGATCGATTATGATTACATCCGCATCTATATTCGAAATTATATCTGGATATCCACTCCCCATATCCTCCAGAATTAGGAGTTCGTCACTCGAATACTCTATCGACTCGTTCAACCCTCTCAAAAAACTTAAATGATATCTCTTATCAATTCTTAAAAGAGCTCTTGAAATTATAGCCCCAGCTGTAATTCCATCTGCATCGTTATGCGTATAAATCCTTATGAAATCGTATTTCTCGATCAATTTTACTGCTTTCAAGGCCTCGGTTTTCAGTATGTCAAACATTGCAAAGATTTTGAAGACATGAGAATATAAGTCTTTAGCATGCACGGGATTTGAAGATCTTTTAGGTATAATTAAATTTAAATATAGTGGAAATATAAAACGCATTTAAAAGTTCTGATCTCCGTGAAATTATATGAAAATCTATGCTAACTCCGCTTTTTTACCCTAGCTCCAAATATAAACATCAGTCTGAAGGAGACGATTTTAATACCCAAGGAGAAATTAGTCTTGATGGGCTGGAAGGTTCATAAGGATGTGGAATAATCTGAAATTGTTGCATAGCTTATTGTCTGAATACACTCTGGATGCAGGGTGTATGGCCTTAAGAGGCTCTAAGTTGAATGTGCGTAAAAATTCGAACGTCACAAAATGCAAGGGAGCTC